>DPBR01000010.1:0-5080 GCA_003516865.1 Oscillospiraceae bacterium | reverse complement strand
GTTTCCGTTCTCAACGTCGAAGAACATAACGAACTCATATCTGTTTTTAATAGCTTCCATAATAATTTCCTTTCATATTAAATCATTCGGCTTTTGTGTAAATGCTCTTGTTCTGCTGATAATATCCGATAATAAACTCGCCCTGTTCGTCAAGAGAAAGCGTCGACGGGAATTTCCCCTCAATCTTGTCGATAGCTTCCGAAATCAGCTTGTTGATATAACCGCCGTTATCCGCTTTTTCAAGATGATGCTGTGCAAGCTGCATAAGCCGCGGGAAAACCGTCGACGGTTTTGAGCAAGCCGATGTAAAATAAGCGTCCTTGATTGTGCGGTTTAAGTCGCCATTTGCAGCCTTTTTCTGCGCATATTCAAGCAGAGCGAAAATTCTTCCGCAGACATAAGCCTGGCTGTTATTTTCCGTGTCAAGTGCCATTGAAATTACCTCCTGTTTATTCATAAAACGCGCTTTTCTGTTCAAGCACGCCTTTATTATCGCTACTCTCCTGCTGTTTACTGAATAAAATTTCTTTTCTTCATCATCGCTGTCGGTCTTGCAGCGCTGAACAACCGTGCTTAACAGCGCACGCGGATAGCGCGAGCCGTTGAGAATACTCTCCATAAGCGCCGCGTAAAGCGGATATGGCGGCTTTCTTTCGGAAGGCGATATTTTCGGCGAGTAAAGCTCGTTTGTAAGCGTCCACACCGTAAGCTGCGTATTCTCATTAAGTCCGCTGTGCCAGAGGTCGCGCTGATGAGCCGCAATATTCCCCACAAGCTTTCCGACAGAGTTTCTGTACACAAATTTCACGCTCACACGCGAGGTATTCGGCGTTAATCCCGCAACATAGAAATTCACCAACGGGTCAATTCCGTCAGCTGCCAAATCGTCCGCCAAAACCGTTCCCGTGCGAAGCTTCGACATTATCGCCGAAAGCCTGTTGTCGGTATCGGCGCGGTCGGATTTTCCGCTTAAACAGAAATAACTGAAAAAATCGCACGCAGCGCCGTCCTCCTCGGAATTTTCGGTATCAGCCCAATAAACCATTGTAAGGTCGTTGATTAAGGTGTGATGAGCGTTCTCGCGAAGCAGATAATTCAGCGCGTCGACATACTTTTCCGCGGCAGCAACTGAAATGCTGCTGTTAACCGACTGACTTTTGCCATAAGACTCGTCCGAGGGGTTGTTGAAGCAGACGAGGGTTGTGCCGCTCGCCTGACCCCCGCGAATACCGCGAATCTTGTTGTGAAGCCGAGCAATAGGCTGTTCTTCGCCCGTAATCGCGCAGATACCGATTTCACAATCACCGACATCTGTTTCAGCGATATTCTCGCGACATCTTTTTATGATTTCGCTGTCGTTCTGAAGCTGAAGTTCGGGGTGACCGTTCAGCGCGAAACAGCACGTTGAACCCACAACTTTTTTGTAAAAAGTATCGTCAATAGATTCGGGTTTTTCCCAATTTAACAAGAAATTACGATAGGCGTTTACAACGGGAGCGTCAATTCCGGAGATAAATTCAAGATTTTTCTCAACGCAAGCGTCGCGCTTTTCCTTGTGAAAGAAAATCTCGTTTTCCTTCTTCTTTTTCTCATAGCCGAAAATGTACTCGCCTCGATAATCAAGCAAATATGCTTTGACTGATGTAGAAACGGGGTGAACGGGAACTCTTATCTTTTTCTTAACCTTTTTAGTAGTCGTCCCCTTTTTCGTTTCAACGGTTATTTCATCGATATAATCAATAATATCGGCAACCGAACCGTCGGGATTAAGAAAAATCATATAGGAAACGTCCTGATTTGTAAACCCCTTTTCTTCAAGCCGCCCGCTTTTCGCAAGCGTGTCGTAATAATTGCAAAGGGCGCTTATCAGCATCGCGTATCCCTCCTGTATTTCTGAACGTCAATTACTCCGTCGACAAGACGCGGGCGGTAAAACGACGGCTCTGCGCTGTCGGAGAAAACGCGCTTTTCCCAATCCTCGTCAAGCGGGATACCGCCGTCCTTAAAATTCAGCCTGTAAAGCATAAATCCAAGGTCGATATCGCCTTTTAGCTCATCGGAAATCTCGTTCATCGGAAACTCATCGACAAGCTTCAGACTTTTAACCGAAAACTCGCGGCAGCCAAGCACAGGCTGGCGAAAACACTGACCTTTCCTCAATCTTCTCATAAGGATATTATAGTGCTTTTCCTCGTTTTCATCTTCGTGGTCGCTTCTTATTCCCGTCATCTCAAAGTGAAACTCAATCCCATACCGCACGTCTTTCAGCAACATTCCCGCGCGCTGGCTGATTGTGTCGGAATTAATTGTAATTTCCGGAGCGCCATTCTTTCCATTCATAGCCTTCTTTACTTCCAAAAATTTCACCTTATCCTTTGTTTCGTTGCGCCGGATATTGATGAATTTTATCGGGTTAAACACGATAATTTTGTCGATAACGTAACGTATCGAGGGCTTCCAGTAGACGCATTTCAGCAATCCCTCAAGCGCGCCCGGAGTCGGAACATCGTAAGATACGCGCTCGACTTTCATTTCGGGTCTTGTGAAGCAAGCGTAATCGCCGTCCACGATAACCCTAAATCCATAGCTCATTAAACCACCTCTCAGCAAACAGTATTGATATTATAATTCGGGTCAAAGCCCGTTTCAGATGAATAATATTCGGGAATATTCAGCACATAGCCAAAGCCCTTTTTGCCGATAACTCCCGTTTCAAGCAGCTCGCGAAACTCTCTGCATTTAAGCGACGCGGAATATCGCGAAAGCTTTCTGAGCGCCGCAGAAGCGTATTCCAGACTTTCGACGAGCGCCGCGTTTTCTTTGCACGGAATAATAACGTTTATCGAGTCGCTGTCAATCAGATTGAAGCTGTCGGCATAGTCGCGAAAAGGAATACAATTCGGCTTCATATTATTGCTATAAATCGTGCCGCCGTCAACATTCTGTTCAAGCGCTCCGTAAAGCCGCTTGTAATAATCCGTGATACAGTCGGACGAGAAAATATCCTCATACTCGCAAAGCAGGCTTTTCGTGAGGTTTGCGCGCATTTTCAGACCTCTCGGAACGTCGTCCTCGAAAGCAAAAATGTGCATAAATCCCGTATCCGCTCTGCCCTCGCGGTTGCAGCGGCCCGCAGACTGAATAACGCTGTCAAGTCCCGAAATCTCACGAAAAACCGCGTCAAAATCAAGGTCGACTCCCGCCTCGATAAGCGACGTTGAGATAACCGTAACAGGCTCATTGCGCAGAAGCGAACGTATCTTTTCAAATACCTTAGTTCGGTCATTCGGCGTCATATAAGTCGACAAACAAAAGCGGTTTTTTCGCGTACAGCTTTTGTAAAGTTCGCGAGCGCGCTTGCGGCTGTTGACAATAATCAGCGAACTGTCGTATAAATCTGCGTCACAGAGCAAGCTTTCTTCGCTTATTTTCCCCATATCCTTGCAGGAGCAGTTTCTGAAGCTCATAAACCTGCTTTTATCGGAAATAAGTTCTGAGAAACCGCAGCCCGCCGCGTATTTCTTCAGCATCGAGGAAAAATCGGGCATTGTGGCGGACAAAAAAAGCGCTTCGCAGTGCAGATAATTCACAAGATAACCAACCGCGCGCAAGCATGGCTGAAGATATTCAATCGGCATCATATGAACCTCATCAAATATGATAACGCTGTCTGCAATATTGTGAAGTTTCCGAAGCTTTGACGAACGATTGTGATAGATAGACTGAAAAAATTGAACGTTTGTTGTGATGATAAGCGGCGCGTCCCAATTCTCTGTTGTACGCGCGAGAAATTCAGCCTCGTCCTCGCTGACCGAAACATTGTCATAATCAAAATTTGAGTGATGCTGCAAAACAGGCAGAACATCGCCAAAAAGCTCATTAAACGTATCGGCGGTTTGTTCAATAATCGAGGTGTACGGAATAACGTAAATAATACGCTTTTTCCCGTTTTTCACGGCGCTTTCGAGCGCAAGCCGTATACTGCAAAGCGTTTTTCCGCTTCCCGTCGGCATATTGAGAATATTTATCCGATTGTCGGAATGTGAACGAAACGCCTGATTTTGAAGCTCGCGGCGAGCGCGGCAAACCTCGGTGTCGTTCGGCATTTCATCAAGCTTTTTACACACCTTTTTAAGCGCCGCGGCGAAGTCGCCTTTCAGTCCGCGTTCAAGCCCTCCCGAACAGAATTTTTCCGTGTCGAGGAAATCCGCGTCCGTTAAACAAGAAAAAACGTAACGCGTAAAAAAAGCGTACCGTTCGATAAATTCACGGTTTGAGTCGGGCGAGGATTTGTCAATACCCTTTTCAAGCGCTTCATAAACAAGCATTAGCTGTTTGTCGTCGGGCGGAGCGCAAAACTTCTCATAAAGCGGCTTGTACTTGTCGATATCGTCAACGCGCCTCGTCAACGCTTCCCAAAGCGACCCCTGCGGCGAAACGGGAGTAGGTATACCGTTTTGCAGACCGGCGTGATGACCCGCAGTGCAATATTCAAGGAGCGGAGCGAAAAAACTCATCATCCTGCTGTCAAACGCGTGAGAATGTATTTCCTGAGCAGCGGCGCAGGCGTGTTCACAAGGCGAAGCCGAAAGCCCGCGGATACGCTTCTGAAACCCGTCGCGAAACTTTCCGATATCGTGAATAATCGCCGTATAACGCGCAAGCGGCTTAAACGGATTGTCGGCAAAACCCTCTGCAAGAAATGCGGTTTCGCTTAGGTGTTCTTCGATTGTCTGTTCTTTTCCGTTATCTTTTCTGATGTGAGCAAGAAAATTCTCCATATTGACCTCTTATGTCAAAAAATGTTAACAAGTATATTTCAATTATACATTATGAACAAGGTTTTGTCAACAAATTTAGACAAAATAGCGTATTTTTGTTAATTTCGCCAAATTAATCTAAAGCCATTTTTTAAAAATCATTTTTTATCGGCAAATTCCCATAGTTTTTCAACAGCAAAAAAATCAGACAAAAAAACCGCCCCGACAGAAAGCGGAGGGGCGAATATTGCATATTATGCGGTTGGTATGCCGCGGCTTTTCATTCCTAAATTTTCCTTAGGGCAACACCGCATAATCGC
>DPBR01000001.1:6319-9142 GCA_003516865.1 Oscillospiraceae bacterium | reverse complement strand
ATAATTATGCGGTGTAGCCCTAGGAAAGTTATTGACATATTACGGAAAATATGTTATAATATATGTTTGAAAAGTTTGCTTTGGAGGGAGAAAATTGCAGAGTATCGAGCCTGTCGGTTCTTCGGTGAATATCTGCTGCGCGAGCGACGAGAATTACGCGCCTTATCTCGCGGTATCGCTGTTTTCGCTGCTGAAAAACGCGGATAAAAGCCGACGCTACGACATAATTATACTCCATAGCTCCATTTCTCCCGAAAGCCGCGGGAGAATTCTTCGCTTAGGGGAACGTTTTCCCTGCTGTTCAATCAGATTTGCTGACGTTTCGGAGCGTCACGACAGCGTTCGGGAGCGGGTTTCGTCCTACATAACCGCCGCGACAAACTACCGCCTGTTCATTCTCGGCGAACTTTTTGCGAAATACGACCGCATAATTTATCTCGACTGCGACACGGTTGTCGAGGGAAATATCGCGGAGCTTTTCGACAGCGACCTCGGCGCGAAGTCAATCGGCGCTTGTGAAATGGTTGAGGCAAGGCATTTTATCGCTTCAAAGCGCGCGCTTTTTTTCGGGAATTATCCGTATAATTTCAAGGATTACTGCCGAAAAATCCTCGGAATAGGCTTTGTTGAGCGGTATTTCAACGCGGGAGTAATCCTGTTTGATTTAAAGCGCTGCCGAAAGCTTACTTCGGAGGAAAAAGCCATTGAAGTCCTGAACCGAAAAGAGTGGATTTACAACGACCAGGACGCGCTGAATATATTATTCAACTGCAGCGTGAAAATGCTTGATTTGAAGTGGAATTACACGAATAATATCGAGCAGTACGCAAACTCGGAGAAGCCGTCTTTGAGGGAGATTTACGCGGATACTCCGAGAACGGAATACGGGATAATTCATTTTATCGGCGGGACTAAGCCGTGGCAGGGCGACGTTCCGTTAAGCGAACACTATCATAAATACGATAAGCTTTTAGGGGAGGAATTTTCTGATGTCAAGGGAAAACAACGCGAAAAACGTTAAGAAAAAGATAATCGGCTGCTTCTGCTTTGCGGTTGTTGCGGCGGGCGCGGTTCTTGCGCCTGCGGCGATTTTTTCGCCGAACACGGGTCTTGCCGCCGCCGCGGACGATAATACAACGGGTTCCGGATCGGCGAGCAATGTAAAAGAGATAAAACTCAATGATTTGCTGACGTACGCAGTGCCTAAACTTACTACAAGCAATTATAATTGTGATTATAACGGAATTAAAGTCGAGCAGGCAAAATATACTAACTGGGATGGTTCGAATGGATATCTCAATATTTATATAATCACGCTCGAAAGCGGAAACTATAAATTTACAGGCAGCAATCTGTATAACAACTCGTACGTTGATGTAAAGTTTAACATTCCGAGCGGAAGCAATGTTTCGATTGATTTTGCTGATGTCACAATTGTAAATACAGAGGGTTATTACATTATTTCGGGCGCTCCCGGTCCGCAATATTATTGTAAGATACCGTTGGATACGTCTAATCCTGACAACAATTGTGCCGCAGTTAACTATACAGTACCGTTCAATGTTGAGGGAGAACTTACCGTAACCGGAACGCTCAGCATTGATACTAATGTCTTTGAAGGCGAATGCAATTATGACAGACAAAAAAAGCACAGATATATCGTTCCTCTCAAGGAGGGCAACGGAATATTCTCGGATAAATTTGATAAAATCACATTTATTGACAGCATTTCAGGCAGCACTTCTAAAGACACAGTTTACAGCGCGGCTAAAAGTATGAACGCACTTACATATGCTTGTCAGAAAAAAGAAACAGGAAGCGTCCATAATAAAGTCTATAATGTTACCACGAGTATTGAAAAAGTAACCGCGAAGCAGTCCCACACAGACGCCAACAATGACGGAAAGTGCGACGACTGCGGAAAATCGCTTTCAAGCTCCGGCGGTTCGTCCTCAAAGCCCTCAAGACCCTCGCGTCCCATAACGCCTCCCGAACCTAAACCGATGATTAACGGAAAAGAGATTAGTTGGAGCAAGGTCGCAAAGGAAATTATGAGCCTTGAGGAGGGCAGCGAGTACAGAATTGAGCTTAACGGAATTACGGATATCCCCGAAGAAGTGATTAAGGCAATCGCCGACAAGAAAATCAAGACGACTTTCGTTGTTGGAATCGCGCGCAGCTTCTATGCTGACGGCGCGTACATTTCAGCCCCTTGCGCGGCGGACCTTACTATGGATTACTCAAACGACGTTAATACGGACGGACTCCGCGGAATTGTCGGAACGCGTTTTTCAATCCATAACACAAATATCCCGACCGACATTGATATTATCTTCAAGGAAGAACACGCGGGCAAATTTGCGAACCTTTACAAGGAAGTCGACGACGGTACTCCTAAGCACCTCTTTACAACTGAAATCAGCGACAGCGGCAAGGTTAAGTACGAGGGAATTAAGGATGCGGGAGATTATGTCGTAATGATTAACGAATTCAGCGACCTCCCCGGAGATATGGATAACGACGGTATCCTAAACGCAAAGGACGCTCTCGCAATCCTCAAAGACAGCGTTGGCATTGAAAAAGGCATAAATCCTTATGTCGCCGATATAAACAACGATGGATTTATCAACGCAATGGACGCTATCGAGATACTTAAAAGAAGCGTGGGATTAACTTGATTTCCGCATAAAAACAACGGGGCTGCTTTTTCGGCAGCCCTGTTTTCTTATCTCTCAAAATGCGAACCCGTGCGGAAATAATGAAGCTTCCCGACGAGAACCGGCTTCATCTGCTCGAAAGCCTGTTCGCCGGTGCAGTGGCAGG
>DPBR01000001.1:5188-6156 GCA_003516865.1 Oscillospiraceae bacterium | reverse complement strand
GTGCAGTGGCAGGTGTAATAGTCGCTCTGCGTTTTGGCGAGCGCGGCGGCGGTTTGCGCGATATAATCCGCGCTTTCGTATTTTCCGCTTGGCGGGTTGTACAGGTGAAATCCCCCGAAAACCGCCGATATTTCACCGCCCGCGACATTTTCGGCTTTGTTTCGGATATTGACAATCCCCGCGTGCGAACACCCGCAGAACAGGAATTTTTCGCCGCCTGTGGTTACGATAAGGCTCTGTTCGTGACCGAAATCATCGGGAATTATCTTCCCGCCGCGCTTCATAAACAGCTTTTTGTCGGACGAGGGAAGCGGAAAAATCGGCTTTACGTCCGAAAAAACCGTCAGTTCCTCGTCAATTTCGGTTATTTCGTCCGTGAAAACAAACCGTTCTCCCGAAATCAGGCTTTTGTCGGCGCTTACGCTTATCGGGATACCGAGAACCTTGATATAATGCGGCTCGGCGGCTGTCTTTCTCATATAAATCCGAGCTGTTTTGTTTACCGCAAGAAAGGCTTTCAGCCCGCCCGCGTGGTCTTTATGACCGTGCGAAAGGAAAACCGCGCCAATCTGCCGAATATCAATTCCGAGCCTTGCTGCGTTTTCGAGGAAAGCGCCGTTCGGACCGATGTCGAAAAGCAGCTTGTGCCGCGCGGTTTCGATGTACAGGCAAAGACCGTGCCTGCATTTCAGATTTTTGTCGGAAGTTGTGTTCTCGACAAGCGGAATTACTTTTATCATTTTTCACCCTATTCAGCGTTTTTCGCGTATTTTCTGCCGTCCGAAAGCTCTTTTTTGTACTCGCCCGTTTTGCACTGAATACTGCCCGCGAGGCGATATTGTGAGAAAAAGGCTCGGCGAAAATTCTGATTATATTCGTTTCCGAGAAGATTTTATTGCAAATCAGATAAACGTCATTGCGCTCTTGCGTTCATAATTTACTTTCGGCAACACCGCACAATTAGCGGC
>DPBR01000001.1:3896-4875 GCA_003516865.1 Oscillospiraceae bacterium | reverse complement strand
AATAATTATGCGGTGTTACCTTTCATTTCTTGCCCTCTCTGATATACGTTCCGTCAACTATCTTGCTGAACAGCTTTTCGCGGTCAAATTCTCCTTCGATAAATCCGGGAATTTCCTTTATCGCAAGCAGAATACTCGCGCTGAATCCCGTCATAATCTTCCCGATTTCCTCGTATGAGAAAGGACAGCTTCCCGTTACGATAAGCGTGGCGATGCCGTGCGCGACAAGCCACATATCGCGGAAAAAGCGGTCTGCTTCTTCGGCGCCGAGGTGATAGATTTTCATAAGCGACGGTCTGACGATTTCGCGGCAGTGCGTCATTGCGCGCTCTGCGCCCGAAATTTCCGTTTCAGCCGTAGCGGGCGTGAAAAGCAGCAGCCGATAAAGCTCGGACTCTTCCTGCGCGAAACGAACGTACTTTTTTCCGAATCCGAAAAACGGAATTTCCTCGTTCAGACCCTGCTCGACATACGAGTAGAACAGCTTTTCCACAGCCGTGTATACTTCGGATTTAAGCGCGTCCATAGTCCCAAAGCAGGTAAAAACGGGCTGGGTTGAAATTCCGAGCTCCTCGGAGAGAGATTTCGCCGTGAGGGCGTCCGCGCCCTTTTCTCTTACGACTCTGAGCGCCGCTTCAATCATTTCTTCTCTTGTGAATTTAATTTTCGGTGCCAATTTTAACTTCCTTTCCGTAAAAGCGTAATATACATTATTAATTATATATTATATAATATTATACACGTTTGTGCGCGTTTTGTCAAGCGGAAATGCAAAAAAATAACCGCTGTGTCCGAAAAATCAAGCTTTTGGCTGTTATATCGGAGCGAAAAAATCGGAAAAATTGATAATTTTTAAAATTTCTCACAAAAAAGTGATGACAAATCGCAACAAATGTGGTATAATATCTTTACTCGTATACGGGTTATTGCACAAATGTGCGCTATAATAAAGGCAGCACCGCACAATTAGCGGCTTCGC
>DPBR01000001.1:3337-3554 GCA_003516865.1 Oscillospiraceae bacterium | reverse complement strand
ATAATTATGCGGTGTTACCTAAATATTGACGGAGGAAAACATCAGGTATGGAAGAAATCAAAGAAGAGATTAGGGAAGAAGTTAATGAGGAGGCTGCTAAAACGGCTCCCGAACCCAAAAAGAAGCGCGGCAAGGACGATATCCTTGAAATAATCATCGCGGTATTTCTCGGTATAACGGCTCTTGCGACCGCTTGGGCAAGCTGGATAGGCTCGCT
>DPBR01000001.1:2097-3090 GCA_003516865.1 Oscillospiraceae bacterium | reverse complement strand
TAGGCTCGCTTCACGGCGGAAATATGTCCACGAATTACACAAAGAGCAACAATCTCGCGTCCGAGGGCAACTCGCTCTGGAACGACGCTTCACAGCAGCTTATTCAGGATATGCAGGTTTGGAATATGATAAGCGACTACGAGGTTGAAATCCTGTACGCGGACACGACCGGCGACGCGGATAAAATGGGCGAAAGCGCATATAAGATAAAGTTCATCTGCGCGGATAACCTCTCTGAAGAAATGGCGGCAAAAATCAACTATAACTTCGATTTTGACGCGGACCAAATCATTGATTGGGTGAAGAACGACCCGCTTTCGACCGAAAGCCCGTTTAGTTCTCCCGAATTTATCGACGCTTATTATAATGAAGCGCAGGAAAAGCTTGACGAGAGCGAAAAGGTGTTCCTTGAGGGACAGAAGGATAACAGTAAGGGCGATACCTTCAATCTTGTGACGGTAATCTACTCCGTTGTTCTCTTTATGCTCGGTATCGTTGGTACATTCCGCAGACTTCCGAACAGACTTGCTATCACGATTGTGGCGATTTGTGGTTTTATTTTCGGAACGATTTTTATGTTCACAATTCCTATGCCGACCGGCTTCAATTTCCTTGGATTTTTCGGCGGCTGAGAGTAATTTGAGGTGTTAATATGAAGATAAAATCAATGGCTGCTGCGGCGATTGCTGCGGCGATGCTCCTGACGGGCTGTTCGGACGATTTCGAGAGCGTTCCCGAATCGCAGGGAAGCTCGTCAAGCTCGTCAAAACAGCCTTCCGGCGAAAACTCGGTTATCGACGACGGAAATACTTATACAAACGGCGCAACGCTGCTTTCTATGAAGGACGGAGGTCTTTCGATAAGCCGCCGTAACGAAAAAGGCGGAAATTCGGGCGGAAGCGGCTGGACGCTTCTCGTTTATCTCTGCGGAACTGACCTTGAAAGCGAGGGCGGAGCGGCTTCGGCGGATATTAACGAGATGATGGACGCTTC
>DPBR01000001.1:0-1934 GCA_003516865.1 Oscillospiraceae bacterium | reverse complement strand
TGATGGACGCTTCGGCGACCGACGATGTACATATTGTATTCCAGACGGGCGGCACAAACGAGTGGAACAGCAGCATTTCCAACGGCTCAATTCAGCGTTATGCGCTTGAAAACGGCGATGTAAACCTTGTTGACGAGGTTGCGGACGCGAATATGGGCGACCCGCAGACGCTTTCGGATTTCGTTTCGTGGGGACTTGAGAACTATCCGGCGGAGAATGTGGGACTTGTGTTCTGGAATCACGGCGGCGGAAGCATAAACGGCGTGTGCTTTGACGAAAAGAACGACAACGACAGCCTTTCCCTGCGTGAAATTGACGCGGCGCTCAATTCCGTTTACGGAAAGATGCAGAAAAAGTTCGAGTTTATCGGCTTTGACGCTTGTCTTATGAGCACGCTTGAAACGGCGAATATTCTCGTTCCTTACGCGAATTATATGTTCGCTTCGGAAGAAGTCGAGCCGGGCGGCGGCTGGAATTACATGGATATCGTGAATTATCTTTCGGAAAATCCGTCCGCAAACGGCGCGCAGCTTGGTGAAATGCAGTGCGAGAGCTATTATCGGCACTGCGTTGACAACGGCGACGCGGAGGTTGCGACGTTTGCTATAACCGACCTTTCAAAGCTTGACGAGCTTTTGATATCGTTCGACAAGACCTCGCGCGAGCTGTACGAGAGCGAAAAGTTCACGGATATTGCGCGCGCGGTGTCCAAGGCGGAGAATTTTGGCGGAAACAACCGTTCCGAGGGTTACACGAATATGGTTGACCTGAAGGGGCTTCTTAATGCGGTATCGGCGTATGCTCCCTCGGCTTCGGAAACGCTCGGAAAGCTTGAAAACGCAATAATCAGTCAGTCGAGCGGTTCGCAGCACCCGACCGCGGGCGGACTTTCGCTCTATTATCCGCTTTCGGTTCAGGGTTCAACCGAGCTTTCGACGTTCGCGGGAATATGCACGAGCAGCTGGTATCTCGCGCTTGTCGACAAGATAGCTTACGGAACGAGCGGAAACGATATTTTCGGCTATGACAACAGCCATATAACGAACGACTGCGAAAATATCTGGGGCGATGATTACAGCGCAAGCGGAGATGTCGGCGTTGACTGCGGTTTCGGTCAGATTGACAACAACAGCACAATCGGTATAAAGAGCGTCTATATTGACGACAACGGAAAATACACGGTTGAGCTTTCCGACACGGAGCAGCTTAATTATATGACGTGCAGCCTTTTCTGGGAATACGAGGGAGCGAGCCTTTATCTCGGCGAGGACGACGATGTTAACGTAGAAGATATTGATTCCGGGATAATTCACGATAATTTCGAAGGTCAGTGGGTTTCGCTTGACGGTTATCCGATAATGATTGAGCTTGTAAGCAAGACCGACAACGTAAGCGTTTACACCTCCCCGATTAACCTCAACGGAAAGCGCACAAACTTGCGCCTGCTCTACGATTGGGCGACATACAGCTGGGCTGTTATGGGCGTCTGGGGCGGAATTGACGGTCAGACGGGCGCGGCAGGCAGAGAAACCGTGAAGATTAAGGACGGAGATGTGATTACTCCGTTGTATCTTGCGGTTACGGAAGAAGCGAACAATTATATCGAGGGCGTTAATTACACCGTAAACGGCGATATTCCGGTTGATTACAGCCCGCTCGGCGACGGATTTTTCAGCTTCTCGATGGTGCTTTACGATGTTTACGGCAACTATTATTACACGCCTGCGATTTCCGTGGTTATAGACGTCAACGGCGAGGTTTATTTTGACGTGCCGGCTGAATAAACGGTTATTTCGCTGAGTTGAATAAACAAAAGTCCGCCCGAACGTTTTGGTTCGGGCGGGTTGTTTTATTTATTGTGAGCGATTTTCGGAGCGGTTCCGAGGACGCTTTGTTGCCCGCGAAAACAAAGAAAACGCAGAAGAGGACGGTCG
>DPBR01000085.1:35959-38453 GCA_003516865.1 Oscillospiraceae bacterium | reverse complement strand
CTGCTGCTGTCCGCCCGAAAGCTTAGTCGGGTAAACGTCCGCCTTGTCGATAAGCCCGACTTTGCTCAGAAGCTCGCGCGCAAGCTCCTCGGTTTCCTTTTTATCGCGCTTTCTGACGTGAATTGGCGCTAACATTATGTTCTCAAGCACCGTCAGATGCGGAAACAGATTGAAGCGCTGGAATACCATTCCCATTTCCAAAAGCGCCTGCTGACGTTCCTGAGGAGTAATTTTTATCTGATTAACGCCGTTTATGCGGTCGTCAAGCAACTTTTCTTCAACCCACAGCTTTCCGTTCGTTATTGTTTCAAGGTGATTGAGCGAGCGCAGATAGGTTGATTTTCCCGCGCCGGACGGACCGATAAGGCACACAACCTCTCCCTGTTCAACGGTGAGCGAGCAATTATTCAGCACTTTAAGCTCTCCGAAATCCTTGCAGAGATTTTCGGTTTTTATCATCGACATAATCCCGCCCCCCTTACTCATACGCGAACCGCTTTTCGAGCGTTCCGAATATCTTCGAGAACACCGCGGTTATCACAAGATAGATTATCATTGAAACAATGTAGACCGAAACGTTGTTTGTCGAGGTCATAATTGAGTTCGTTACTCTCGAAAGGTCGTCGAGCGCGATTATCGAAGTCAGCGCCGCGTCTTTCAGCACCATTATGAACTCGTTTGCGGTCGGCGGAATAAGTCTGCGGTAGGTCTGCGGAATGATAATCTTCCACATCGTCTGCCCGTAAGTAAGTCCGAGCGCTTTCGCCGCCTCAAACTGCCCCTTGTCTATCGACTGAATCGCCGCGCGGATATTTTCGGCGCAGTATGCTCCCGAATTAAGCGCGAACGCGATAAACGCCGCCAAAAATCTGTCCGAAATCGTCAGAAGCGGAATGAGCTTCGGAAGTCCGAACCACAGGAAGTAAAGCTGCATAAGCAGCGGCGTTCCTCTGAAGAAGAATATATATCCCCTGCAAAACCACGAAATCGGCTTGATTTTCGACATCTTTCCGAGCGCGAGAAACACGGATAATATTAGTCCCGCGGCAACCGACGATATCGTCAGCAAAATCGTAAGCAGCGCGCCGTCAAGCAGCGACGGAAGCCAGTTTACGAAGTTCGCCCAGAACCCCGCAAAAACGTTGTCCGTCGTGTCAATCGCCTGTCCCGCAACGCCGAGAACAAGATAACTTCTGACGTCCGCGGCGTTTAGCTGCTTCTGCACCTTAAGCGCCGACAAAATGCCGATATTCTGATAGCTCTCCGATTCCTTCTTCGCTTCAAGCTCGATAAAATCCTGCGGAATTGCGCTTCTGAGCGTTTCCTCTGAGGGCGCGGTGCAGATAAGCGGAATTATTATTGCGATAAGCAATACAACCACTATGAAAAGCACCTTGTGTTTCTTTAAAAATCGCAGAAAAGGATTCGATTTGTTCGCTTCAACAGCGGGGTTTTCCTTCATATTCTACCTTCCTTAAATTATAGTTCCTAAAGCGGGTTTACCTAAAACAAGGCAGACAAACTATGCCTGCCTCGTCTATCATTCTGCAATCAGAAATAAGTGTTGAGAATTTTGTCGAGCGTTCCGTCGTCCTTGAGAGCCTTGAGCGCCTTGTTTATCTCGTCGCGCAGCTCCGTCTTATCCTTGGTAAGGCAAACTGCGAAAAGCTCCGGCTCGCCCTCGGTCTGAAGCCACGTCTGAGTGTACTTCGAGTCTGCGATATAACGCGCGGAAACCGTGCTGTCTGCAATAACAGCGTCAAGACGTCCAGCCGCAAGGTCGTCGAACGCGCTCATGACGGTAGCATACTCGAACGTTTCGACGGAAATGTTGTTCTTTGCGATAAACTCGGTGAGGTAAACGTCCGAGGTAGATTCCTCAAGATAGCCGACCTTAAGTCCGGCAAGCTCTTCGGGAGAAGCGGGCTTTTTCGCCGCGTCAGCCAAAACTACGATTGACTGCCAGTTTTCAATGTACGGGTCGGAGAAAATGTAAGTTTCAAGTCTGTCGGCTGTGATTGTGATAGCAGACACTGCAACGTCATAATCGCCCTTGTCAAGCGATGAGAAAATTCCGTCCCACGACGTATTGACGATTTCAACCTCATAGCCCATCTTCTCGCCGAGCGCTTTCGCAAGGTCGATATCAATGCCGATAGGAGTGCTTCCGTCGGTATCCATATACTCGAAAGGCGGATATGTAACGTCGGAACCTACTTTAAGCTTTTTCTTCCCGCTGCCCGCGTTATTGCAGCCCGCGCAGGTAAGCGCAATTGCCGCCGCTGCAAGAATTGATAATATTTTCTTCATTTTAATTGCTCCTTTCATTTTTCGGGTGTTCTTTCCCGCAAACGTACTTATATAATATAACACAGTTTTCGGCAATTGTCAACACAATTTGAATTTTTTCATATCATTTCTTTCATTTTTAGATATTTTTATTAGATATGCACAGTTTGAACAAGTTTTTTTATGCATAAATTACCGTTTTTTT
>DPBR01000085.1:35276-35763 GCA_003516865.1 Oscillospiraceae bacterium | reverse complement strand
ATGTTTATCACGACTAAAAACGCAAAGCTATTGACAAAAAACGCGGAATTTGGTATAATAAAGGTTATGATATTATTCAAAAATGCGGGTGATTTTATGAGAAAAGTAACTGCGGCGGCTATTCAGATGAGCGTTCCCGAAACGCGTGAAATGTCGCTTGACAAAGCGGAAATGCTCGTCAGAGAGGCGGCGGCGCGCGGCGCGGACGTTATCCTCCTGCCGGAGCTTTTTGAAACGAAATATTTTTGCCAAGAGCGGCGCTATGATTACTACAATCTCGCGTCCGTTACCGAGGAAAATCCCGCCGTAAAGCGGTTTTTGGAGGTTTCGCGCGAGCTTTCGGCGGTTATCCCGATAAGCTTTTACGAGCGCGACGAGAATGTGCTGTACAACAGCATTGCAATTCTCGACTGCGGAAAGCTGCTCGGCGTTTACCGCAAAACGCATATCCCCGACGACCATTTTTATCAGGAAAAGTTCTATTTCA
>DPBR01000085.1:23484-35010 GCA_003516865.1 Oscillospiraceae bacterium | reverse complement strand
TCGGAATTTGCTGGGATCAGTGGTTTCCCGAAGCGGCGCGCTGTATGGCGCTTATGGGCGCGGAAATGCTGCTCTACCCTACCGCCATCGGCAGCGAACCTATCCTCGACTGCGACAGCAAAGGTCACTGGCAGCGCTGTATGCAGGGTCATTCCGCGGCTAACCTCGTTCCCGTCGTAACCGCGAACAGAATAGGTGTTGAGGAGGTTCTCCCCGACGACGACAACGCTCACCAGAAAAGTATGCTGAAATTCTACGGAGGCAGCTTCCTCACGGACGAAACAGGCAAAATCGTTGAACTTTGCGACGATGAAACAGACGCGGTTATCCTGCGCGAATACGACCTCGATAAAATCCGCGATTATCGGCTGAGCTGGGGCGTTTTCCGCGACCGCAGACCCGAAATGTACAAGAAAATTACCGAATAAATATGAAATCCCGGAGTTAAATCCGGGATTGTTTTTTACTGAAATTAATCGCGCGAACCCGCGGCGTGTTCCCCGCAGTTTACGTCCAGAACGAGACGCAGCGGCTGAATAAGCGAGTTTTCGTAACTGCCGCGCCACTGAACGCTCTCGCTGATATTCCCGTCCGCGCCTATGCCGTCAAGCCTGTCGCCGTCCTCTATCGGGAAATCATTTTCATACTGATAATCAAGAAGATTATACGCGTAATTCACGACATAATTCGGGTCGAGCGCGCGGAAATGGAACTGAACATCGGGCAGCGCAAGAAGATACATTCCCAGACTGTCAACAAGCATTTCATCGGCTCCCTGAACTGTGAAAAAACGCACGTTTACCGCCGTTTTCAGAAAACGCGCCGCTTTGTCCCACTGTCTGTCCTCAAGAAAACGCGCTTTCGGAACAAGCTTCCCCGAACCCGCCGTGAAAATCGCCTCAAATGTCGGGAACATCTCAGCCGCCGCGTCAAGCTGCGCTATGAAAAGCTCCGCCTGCTCACGGTATGTAAGTCCCGCCGACAGCATCGCATATACGATAGCCTCGTATTTCACGCCGTCGATAAAATCCGCGCCGTTCTCCATATCCCAGAACTGCGAACGCGTCATTTCATCAAGCTTCAGTGTGAACTCCGCAGGCTGCATAAAACAAGCCAGCGGCGGCACGCCTTGCGGTTCGTCCTTGAACTCAACGCGAAGCCCGTTTACCGGAAGCATCAGAATGTCCGATTTTTCGGCAGTTTCGCCGATATCGCCGCAATATTTCTCCATTGCCGCCCTCGCTTTTTCCGCGGAGCAACGCTCGGGTTTCTCACGGAAAAGAAGCTGCGCTATCAGCATCTGCGGGCGCTGCGGCGCTTTTTCGCTCAAATCCTGATTAAGAATAGTATCGCTCATAGCGTCCTCACTTTTTCGGGTCGATAAACTCGCGGCTGTCATAAAGATATTTAACGCCGGAAATCAGCGTTATCGCCGCCGTCAGGTACATCAGAACGTCGCTTATTATCTGCACGGGTATGCTCACAAACGCGCCGCCCGCCGTTTCCTCGATTTTAAGCAGTGTTCCTCCGTCCGCCACAACAAACGCGTTCGTATCGGCAAGTATTCCGAATGTCATCAGAATATGCATCGCAAGTATCGCGATTATCGCAACGAGCGTGAAAACAGTTTTAACTTTGCCCCAGATATTCGCGGGGATTACCGCCCTTTTATCGCCCGAAATCGCCGCAAGCCTTACTCCGGATACCGCAAATTCCCGCAGCAAAATCACCACGACAACCCAAGAATACGTCCAGCCCAGCTCCACGAAACAGACAAGCGCCGCCGCAACCAGAATTTTGTCGGCGAGAGGGTCGAGGAATTTTCCGAAATTCGTCACAAGGTCGTACTTTCTGGCGAGTTTTCCGTCTAGCAAATCCGTGACGCTCGCCGCAATAAACAGCAAAAGCGCCCAGATAAACCTGTACGGCACGTCTTGACAGCACATAAAAAACACAAAAAACGGCACAATCGCAATTCTTATTACCGTAAGTTTATTTGGCAGATTCATACAGTTTCTCCGATAAGATTATTGTCAACAACGCGGTCAAGACGGATTTTCACAAATTCTCCGACAGCTGGCTTTCCGCCCTTTGCCGTGAAGTAAATCATTCCGTCGATTTCGGGAGCGAACGCCGCGCTTCTTCCGAAATAATGTTCAAGATAACGGTCGTATCCCTCGACGACAACCTCGACTTCTTCGCCTGCCATCGCCTCGTACATTGCTCCGACGCGCGCGTCCTGCTGCTCTTCGAGAATTTCCTTTCTGTGCTCGCGTACTTCCTCGTCAATCTGGTCGGGGAAGCTTGCCGCGGGCGTTCCCTCCTCCTCGGAATACGCGAAACATCCCATTCTCTCAAACCGCATTTCCTCCGCAAACTCGCCAAGCTTGTTGAACTGCTCCTCAGTTTCGCCGGGGAAGCCCGTGATAAACGTCGTGCGGAGCGTAATTCCGGGGATTTCTCGGCGAAGCTTCGCCACAAGCTCGCGAAGCGAGTTTTCATCGCCCTTTCTGTTCATTCGCTTCAGCAGAGCGCCGTCGCAGTGCTGCATCGGAATGTCGATATACTTCACGATTTTCGGCTGATTTTTGATAACGTCAATCAGCTCGTCCGTAATTCTTTCGGGATAACAATAAAGCAGGCGTATCCACTTGAAATCCAGCTCGCAGAGCTTGTTCAGCAGCTCCGGAAGCGCCAATTTTCCATACAAATCAAGCCCGTAGCGCGTTGTATCCTGCGCAATCAGGATAAGTTCCTTAACGCCGTCTGCGGCGAG
This sequence comes from Oscillospiraceae bacterium, assembly GCA_003516865.1. Lineage (GTDB taxonomy): Bacteria > Bacillota > Clostridia > Oscillospirales > Ruminococcaceae > CAG-115. Next base: position 32,234 of record DPBR01000085.1, on the reverse strand, counting down.
TGCGCGCGCTTCATCAACGATATTTTCCATAGTTCTTGAACGAAAATGACCGCGGATTTTCGGTATCGCGCAGTAGGTGCAGCAGTTGTCGCAGCCGTCCGCAATCCGCATATAAGCGTAGTGCGGCATTGTGGACAAAATGCGCTTTCCCTCCATCGTGTGCTTTTCCTTGTCGCCAAATATCTGAATTTTCTCGCCCTTAATCATCTTCTCGAAAATATCGGCGATTTTTTCGTACTCGCTTATCCCGACAACCGCGTCAACTTCGGGAAAAAGCTCAGCGAATTCGCCGCGATAGCGCTCCGAAAGACAGCCCGTAACGCAAATATACTTTATTCTGCCCTCGTTTTTAAGCTCGATAAGCTCGTTCAGCCACTCGATTGCTTCTTCCTTTGCCGCAGTAATGAATCCGCAGGTGTTCAGCAGAACGATGTCCGCAAGCCCCGCTTCCTCGACAAACGCATATCCCGCGTCCGCAAGCCGCGCCATCATCATTTCCGCGTCAACCTGATTTTTCGCGCAGCCAAGCGATACCAACGCGACTTTTGTTCTTTTTTCACTCATTTTCGTAAAACTCCTCATCATCGAAATCCTCAAGGCACGCCGCTATGCAGCGCTTAACCGCAGAAAACGCGTAACCCCTGCGTACAAGCGCCGCCACGGTTTTCCTGCGTCCGTCGAAATCCGCGATTTTCTCAATGTATTTTTTCCTGATAAGCCGGAGCAGTTCCTCGTCAAGCTCCTCTTCCGTGAACTCCGCGAGAACGTTCTCGCAAAGCTCCCGCGAAAGCCCTTTTTGCAGCATCTCCCGCTTCGCCCTGTAAACGCCGTGCTTTTTCCGCTTTATCAGATATTCCGCGTACTTTTCCGCGTAATCCTCGTCGTTGATGTAACCGAGTTCCTCAACGTAACAAACCGCGTTCTCCGCGACTTCCGCGCCATACGTTCTCTCAAGCTTCAAGAAAAGCTCCGCGCGGCAGAACGCCCTTTCGCCGAGCAAATAAAGCGCGCGCTTTTTCGCCTTTCGCGCAATATCCGCGGACGTTATCGAACTTAGCTCCGCCGCCGTGATTTCCTTGCCCTCGAAAAGCCGAAAATCGCTCACAATCATCTCGTTTACGAACACTTTCCTGCCGCTTTCAAGAACGATTTCCCACGTTTCGCCCTTATATTCGGACAATGCCGCGATTTTCATTATTCAGCGCCGTCCGTGTCAAACTCGGAAAAATCATCGTCCGTTTTCTCGTCGGCAGACTTTTTCAGCTCAACGGGAGCTTCTTCCTCGCCGCTTGCGATTTTGTCAAATTCAGCGCGGACTTTTTTCTCGATTTCTTCACATATCTGAGGATTTTCTTTGAGGAAATCCTTAACCTTATCCTTGCCCTGACCTATCTTCATATCATCGTACGAGAACCACGAACCGCTCTTTTTGATGATATTGAACTCGACCGCGCAGTCGATAATTTCGCCGATTTTCGAGATTCCCTCGCCGAATACCATATCAAATTCAGCGGTCTTGAAAGGAGGCGCAACCTTGTTCTTCACAACCTTGCACTTAACGCGGCTTCCGATGATTTCAGAGCCGTTTTTCAGCGGTTCGCCCTTTCTCACGTCAATTCTCACGGAAGCGTAGAATTTCAGCGCGCGGCCGCCCGGAGTGGTTTCGGGGTTGCCGTAAAGAACGCCGATTTTCTCGCGTATCTGGTTGATGAAAATAGCAACGCAGTTTGTTTTGCCGATAATCGCGGTAAGCTTTCTCATCGCCTGCGACATCAAACGCGCCTGAACGCCGACGTGTGCGTCGCCCATTTCACCGTCAATCTCGGCTTTTGTCGCCATTGCGGCTACCGAGTCGAGTACCACAATATCAATCGCGCCCGAACGAACCAGCGTTTCGATGATTTCAAGCGCCTGCTCGCCCGTGTCGGGCTGGGATACGAGAAGATTGTCCACGTCAACGCCGAGCGCGCGCGCGTAAACAGGGTCGAGAGCGTGTTCCACGTCGATAAAAGCCGCCATTCCGCCCGCTTTCTGCGCTTCCGCAACCGCGTGCAGACAAAGCGTCGTCTTACCCGAACTCTCCGCGCCGTAAACCTCGATAATTCGCCCTTTCGGCAGTCCGCCTATTCCAAGCGCAAGGTCAAGCATCAGCGAGCCTGTCGAAATATGCTCAAGGTCCATATGCTTGTTCTCGCCCATAAACATAATCGTGCCTTCGCCGAACTGCTTGTCTATCTGCTGCATCGCAATTTCAATCGCACGCTTTCTGTCCTCTGCGTCAACGGCTTTTTCAACCTTTTCGGTTGATTTTCCCGCTTTTTTCTTATCCATCGCCATATTATTTCCTCCGTATATTAATTTCAATATTTAACGCCGTAAACTACGCGGATTATCCCGCATAAATCCTGTTCAAACTGCGGTTCAATGCCGTTTTCGCGGAACATTTCACCTACCGCTTTTTCCTCGCCCATTCCGATTTCAACAGCAAAAAGCCCGTTTTTCGCAAGCTTTTTCGGATATTCCGAAAGCAGCGCGCGGTAAAAATCCAACCCGTCCGCGCCGCCGTACAAAGCCGTTTTAGGCTCGAACGTTACCTCTTTCATCAGATTTTTCATATCGTTTTCGGTGAGGTACGGCGGATTCGACACAATCACATTGTACTCGCCGCCGATTTCCCCCGCTTCAAGGCAATCGCCGATAACCGCTTTGCACTGCGCTTTCGCATCATTCAGCGCGATATTCTCCTCAAGATACGCAAAAGCTTCCTGCGACTTCTCGACTAGCGTTACGTCGGCGCCGAACTGCTTCGCGAGCGTTATCCCGATACAGCCGCTTCCCGCGCATAAATCAAGCGTTTTCCGCTCGTTTACGGGAAGATTTTTCAGAAATTCGCCCGCGACCTCAACCAGCGTTTCCGTGTCCTGCCGAGGTATAAGCACGCCCTCGCCTACCCGAAACGGAAGCCCGAAAAACTCCCATTCGCCGAGAATGTACTGAAGCGGGTATCCCGAAACGCGTTTTTCCGCCATTTTGCAGGCTTTTTCAGCTATTTCCGCAGAAATCTGCGCGCGCGGCTCGGAAAGGATTTTCAGCGCCGATATCCCCGCTTTTTCGAGTATCTGACGCGCCTCAAAGCCCGCGTTCTCAATCCCGCTGTCCGCAAGCCCGCACAAAACCCTGCTCAGAAGCTCCCTCAGCTCCAAATTTCCCTCGCTTTTCACGCTCACCAGTTGTCGTCCTCGCCTTCTTTCGGCAGACACGGCAGAACAGCCGCAATCGCGACTTCAATCTGGCTGTCGTCGGGTTCTCTTGTCGTAAGACGCTGCATCCAAAGTCCCGGAGCTGATATTATCTTCGTCAAGATATTCGTGTATCTGCCCGCAAGCCTTATTATCTCATATGAAATTCCCACGACAAAAGGCAGCAGCGGCAGCTTTATCAGCACGCGAAGCAGCGCCGAAAGCACTTTGTTCTCAATTCCGAGCCAATCGCCCGGTTCAAGCGGCACAAGCGAATATACCAGAATACTCACAAGCAGCGTGATTATGATAAAACTCGTTCCGCAGCGCGGGTGAAAACGCCTCATCGGTCTGATATTCTCAACCGTAAGCTCTTTTCCCGCCTCATAGCACGCTATCGTTTTATGCTCCGCGCCGTGATATTCGTAGGTGCGCTTTATGCTCTTCATCTGCGCCACAATCGCCATATATATCACGAACAAAATCAGCTTCAGAACGCCCTCGAACGCCGATTTCCACATCGAAATGTCCGTCCCTTCGCCGACAGCGCCCTCAATCAGCTTGAACAAATAAGACGGCACAAACAGAAATACCGCGAGCATCGCCGCTATCATCAGAAACGATATTATCCCCGATATCACCGTAAAGCCTTTTTCGCCGAAATGCTTTTCAAGCCACTTGTCAAACTTTGTCTGGTCGGAATCGTCATCGAACGCGCCGCTTATCTCGGACGATTTGTTCATACACGCCCAACCCTCGCGGAGCTGCTGCACGAAATTCACGCAGCCGCGCACAAACGGCGCTTTGTTGTACCATTTTTTCTCGGAAAGCTCCCATTCCTCGGTGTAAATCGTCCCGTCCTTTTTGCGGACAGCCATCGCGCCCACCGAAACGCCTTTCATCATTATTCCCTCAATCAGTGCCTGTCCGCCGATTTTCGTCTTTTTATCGCTGTTCTTCTGCTTTTTTCCCATTTCACTCTTCCTTAACCGCAAGCGGCAGCGCAATCGTCACCGTTGTTCCCGCGCCGAGCGTACTCTCAATCTCAAGCGTTCCGCCGTGCATCTCAATTATTTCGTCAGCCACCGCAAGCCCTATTCCCGAACCGCGCTTCGTCCTGTTCGCCTTGTAAAACTTCTGCTTCACCTTCGGCAAGTCCTCGGACGCTATTCCGCAGCCCGTGTCCGCTACCGTAATCACCACGGAACTCTCGTTCTTTTTCGCGAAAACGTCGATATTCCCCGCCTCCGTGTACTTAAACGCGTTGTCTATCACGTTTATAAAAACCTGCCGCAGACGGCTTTTATCGCCCACCACCGCGCACATAAACTGCGGCTCGTTGTAAGTGAGCGTTATATTCTCCTTTTTCGCGCGCTCCGTGAACAGCAAAAGCGCGTCCTCAAGCTCCGCGATTACGTCTATTGTCTGCATATGCAGCGAAAACCGCCCGCTCTGTATCCGCGAGAAATCAAGAAGCTCCTCGACCATCTGCTCCAAACGGTTCGTTTCGCCGTTTATTACCTTCATTCCCTTCGCGAACGTTTCTTCCTCATAACCGCCGCCCAGCGTTTCCGCCCAGCCTTTTATCGCGGTAAGCGGCGTTCTCAGCTCGTGCGATACGCTTGAAATGAAGTCGTTCTTTATCTGCTCCGAGTTTTCAAGCTCGTTCGCCATATCGTTGAACGCCCGCGAAAGCTGACCGATTTCATCGTTCGAGGTTATCGGTATTCTCTCCGAAAAGTCCCCCGTAGCAAGCTTTTTCGCAGTCGAGCTTATCTGCACAAGCGGCACGCAGATTGATTTCACAAAATAAAGTCCCGTCATCACAACCGCGAGTATCACGAAAACGCTTATCATAACGCACGCGAACATTATTCCCGCAAGCTGTCTGTCTATCATCGAAAGCGACGCAACAAACCGCAGCGCGCGGTAATTGCTGCTCGGCTTTTCGATTATCTTCGTCACCGCGAGTATGTTCTCGCCGTTGTCGTAGCCGAGAAAAATCCCCGTCTTGTCGTCGCTTTGCAGAGCCGCCTCGTAATCCGGCATATAGTACGTCTTGTCGGGCGAAAAACCGCTCGACGACAGCGAAACTTCGCCGTTTTTGTTTATCGACATAAGCTCCATTCGGTCCTTCTTATCGAAATTTACTATCATTTCCCGAACCTCCGAGGAATAGTTTACCGCCATATCCTCGTAAAGCCTTGTCAAAACCATCTGCGCGGCGTTCGCCTCGGACACCACATAGCTTTCCGCCGAACCGTAATAATACTGCCGCGTGAAATAATACACGCAGACGTTCGCCACAATCAGCATTATCGAAACCACCAGAAGCGTGTTCACCATCCAGCGCGTCGCTATTGAATGTCTGCCGTATTTTCCGGTTTTTCCCGCCTTTTTTTTCAGAAAAGAACGCTTAATCATCTTTCCACTTGTACCCAAATCCCCAAACGGTCTGAATGTATTTCGGCGACGACGGGTCGTCCTCTATCTTCATTCGCAGTCTGCGCATATTCACGTCAATCACCTTGTCCTCGCCGACGTAGGAATCGCCCCAGATATGACGCAAAATCGACTTTCTGTCAAGCGCCGTGTTCTTGTGCTTCAGAAGATACTCAAGCATATGAAACTCAACCTGCGTAAGCTCAATCAGCTCGCCGTTTTTTCGCACGGTTCGGCTCTCGCCGTCCACCATAAACGGTCCCGCCTTTATTATCTTGGACTCCTCTTTCGGCGCTTTGCTCTGCGAAACTCGGCGGTATATCGCGTCTATCCTCGCGACAAGCTCCGACGGCGAAAACGGCTTCGTCACATAATCGTCCGCGCCCGTCATAAGACAATTTATCTTGTCCATCTCCTGACTTTTCGCCGACAGCATTATTATCCCGATTTCCGCGCTCTGCTCCCGTATCCAGCGGCACAGCGCAAATCCGTCCATTCCCGGCATCATTATATCAAGCAGCGCCACGTCAAAATTGCCGTTCTGCGTCTTATACACCTCAACGGCGTCCTCTCCCGACGCAACGTCCACAACGTCATATCCCGCTCTTCGGAGATTTATCACAACGAAATCGCGGATTGAGTCCTCGTCCTCGCAAACCAAAATCCGTTTCATAGGCTTTCCTTTCCCCGTTTTCAGCACTTTTTTACGTTAAAGTATAAAGAAATTGTTCAGAAGCTCGCTTTCCGTAAGCGCAAGCCGCCCCGTAAGATATCCCCTCGTGACGCTGTAACAATAATACGTTTCCTCGGTTTCTCCGAGAAAACTCATTTTTTTCGCGTCCGCGAGCGCCGCTTCGTCGTCCTTGTCAACCGCCCGTATCCTCATAAGCTCGGTTGTTTTGTCAACCGCAAGTCCCCTTTGCTCGTCATAGGACACGAACACAATCTCATTGTTCGCAAAATCCGCAACCGCTGTTACAACCCCCTGCCAGCGGCTCGGAAACATCAGCGCAAAACGATATTTCCCCGAAAAATAACTGTAATATTTCGCGGAAAAATTGTCGTCCGAAACCGTGTACCACACAACCGCGCAAAGCTGCTCCGGAAGCGTTAGCACCTCGTATCCCGGAAGCGGCGTTGTAGACGGTATCTCAATCAGCCCGTCGGAATCGATATCATAGCAGTATATCTCTGACATATAGTCGTTCACAAGCCGTGATATAATGCCGCTTTGCGGGTTCGCGCCAACGCTGTCGGGACAGAAAAGCCTGTTTCCGTAGCAATAAAGCACGTCCGTTCCCGACTGACCGCCGCCCCTCGAATAATCAAAGAACAGCGCCTGCGTGTTTTCGTTCAGGCTTCCCTTTGTAACGCGCAGATAATCCGCCGAACCGCTGTGCATAGCCGTTTCGGACAGCTTCTCAAAGCCGTTTTCACCGTTTGTGAACATCATCGCGGTCGATGTGCCGAGCGTCTTGTCAGACGTCACCGTCACAAGCTCGTCCATTCCATCGCCGTTTATATCAAACACCTCAAGGCTCGAATACGCCGACGAATAAAGCGTTTTCGGCACTTTATCCGCGTATCTTATCACGGAAAACGACTTTTCCGACTGATTTAACAGCGTGTAGCGTATGATTATGTCAACCGCGCCGCCCGTTCCAAGACGCGTGAAGCTGACGCTCTCAACTTCGCTTCCCGCGCACGCCAAATCGTATACAGCCTCCCATTTCCCGTCGTTTTTATCGAGAAATTTCAGCCTCAGCGCGCTTTCTCCCGCGGCGACATTCTTGCCCTCGTAAAATACAAGCGCTTCATCGCCCTCCTCGTCGTCGATGTCATACATCACGAACGCCGAGCGATAATCGCCGCTTCGGGGATATTTCAGCTTTACGTTCTGTCCGACGCTCTTTATCAGCTCGTCGTAAATCTCGTTCTGCTCCGCAAGAAGCCGTGGCGGAGTCAGCATATTCTCAACGGAAACGCCTGCGCTGCACCCGCATAAAATAAGGCTCAGCGCCGCAAGCGCAGCTATTTTTCTTTTCACGGCAACCTCGATTACTGTTTATCCGATTTCGCGCTTTTCAGCGACACAACAACTCCCACTGCCGCAAGCAATCCCAGCGCAATGTTCACATACGGTGCGAACGTCATTATATAGCCAAATCTGCCCTGATTGTTCTGATAATACAATTCCGCGTATTTTGAGGACGCGGTTATTCTTTCAGCGATTTCGGCGGGTGCAAACAGCTTCGCAAGCATTATTCCGAGCGCTCCCGAAATCGTCAGAACGCCCGCTCCCACGCCGAAAAAGCAGAGCGCGGGTTTCGTGAACTTCTCCTCGTTGTGCGAGAACTGCTTCGCGAACATCGCAAAATAACACGCGCAAAGCACCATTCCAAGCACCTCCGCGAGGTATTCCGGCACCGCCGTTATCACCATTCTGTTCATAAACGAGTATATTCCTCTGCCAACGCAGTATACGCCGATTATCGAATAGCAAAAACCCAGAACCGGCGTAATACATTTATTATACAGAACCACAAACGCCAAAACCGCCATATAAACAGCCCAAGCGAAATCCATTATTATCAGGAAAACGGACGGCGTGAGCGCGCTTGTTTCCGCAAGCCCCTCGTATCCCGCACAAATCGCAGCCAAAAGCGTCACGAAACCGATTACAAGGCAGCTTTTTTCGCTCGGATTTACGTCCTTCGGCTCTTTTCGCGTAAGCGCAAACGCCGCGGCGGCAGCCGCCGCAAGCCCCGCGTACAGCATAATATTGCACCAAAGCTCGTTTCCGTTGTACAGGAAACCCGACTTCATATCCGTGAAAAACACTATCACCGCAATTCTCGCGGCAAGGCAAAGCGCAAAGCCCGCTCCCGCCGCAATAAGCGTTATTTTCCCATTTTTGCTCATATTCGCTCCATATTTATTCTATAATTTTGTTTTAACCAAGGCTGTCGGCGCAAGCGCGGCTTTATTGACAGTCTTATTATGGCAACACCGCACAATTATCGGCTCCGCCTTTTTCATTCACTCACTTGATATTTTTTCGCCATATTG
>DPBR01000085.1:22536-23187 GCA_003516865.1 Oscillospiraceae bacterium | reverse complement strand
ATAATTATGCGGTGTAGCCTATATTCTCTCCGAAAGCGGAATATATTTCTTGTTCTGATTAATAGCCTTGTATGCGGGACGAATTATGCGCTTTCCGTTTATCATCTCTTCCATTCTGTGCGCGCACCAACCGGCCATTCTCGCGCACGCAAACAGCGCAGTGTACATCTCAACCGGTATCTTCAGCATCTTATACACAAGCCCGGAATACATATCGACATTCGCGCATATATTCTTTATATCGCCGCGTTCCTCAGCAAATACCCCCGGAGTGAGCCGCTCGATGCTGTCGAGAAGCATAAATTCCGCTTCAAAATCGGTTCCGCGCGCAAGATTCATCGCGTTTTCCTTGAGAATAACCGCTCTGGGGTCGGAAAGCGTGTATACCGCGTGTCCCATTCCATAGACAAGTCCCGAACCGTCGCCCGCTTCCTTCCGCATTATCTTGTGAAGGAACGCGGATACCTCTTCATCGTCCTTCCAGTCGTGAACGCCCTCTTTTATGCACTCGAGCATCTCCATAACCTTGATGTTCGCGCCGCCGTGACGCGGTCCTTTCAGAGAGCCGATTGCCGCCGCATACGCGGAATAAGCGTCCGTTCCAGATGAAGAAACCGTGCGGCAGGTGAACGTCGAGTTGTTTCCGCCGCC
>DPBR01000085.1:21369-22287 GCA_003516865.1 Oscillospiraceae bacterium | reverse complement strand
CAAAGGTCAAGAAGCTTCGCCTCCTCGGGAGTATACGCTCTGTCGTCGCGCAGCGTTGAAAGAATACTCTCAGCAAGGCTTTCGTCCTTGTTTATCTGGTGCATAACCATACTGTCGTTGTGATAAAAACGGCGCAGCGCCTGATATGACGACACCATTATCGCAGGCAGCTTCGAAATTACCGAAAGTGCCTGAAGCATCTGAACCTCCGGCGACTTGTTTTCCGGGTCGTGGTCATAGCTGTAAAGCGTCAGAACCGCCTGCTGCATCTTGTTCATAATATTCGGCGACGGATTACGCATAATTACGTCCTCGCTGAAATAACGCGGAAGCTCGCGGTATTCGGCAAGAAGCTGCGAAAACTCCGAAAGCGCCTTTTCGTTCGGAAGCGAACCGAGAAGCAGAAGATGCACAACCTCTTCGTAGCCGTAACGCTTATCGTTCATCACGCCGTTTACAAGGTCGCGAACGTTATAGCCGCGATAAATAAGCTCGCCCTCGATAGGCTGCTTGTCGCCCTCGCTTATAACATAGCCGTGTACGCAGCACACGTTCGTAATTCCCGCGACAACGCCCGAACCGTCCGCATTGCGAAGTCCTCTTTTTACGCCGAATTTATTGTACATAGACTGGCTTATGACGCTGTTTTTGCAAAATTCCTCGCACATCGCCTTAAACTTATCCGTTGACTTCAGCTTTTCTAAATTGTCCATAACACATAACTCCTCATATAATAATCCAACTTAAATTATAGCATATTGCGAGCGTAAAGTCAAGAGTGAACGTAAAATTTGTCGCATCAGCCCGACAATGCAGATATCACAGATTATCAGCGACGCTTTCTAAGCGCCTGAACGGAAAGGAAACCCGAAATGCCAAAGAAAATCACGATTGTATCGGCGGGAGCGCTGGTTTTGT
>DPBR01000085.1:19826-21168 GCA_003516865.1 Oscillospiraceae bacterium | reverse complement strand
TGATAAACGTCTGCCCGAAAAGCGACGACGCGTCGCCTTTTCCCGAAAAAGTCACCGTTTATTTCCCCGAACGCGCGGAAATTGAAAGTATCGACTACACCGAGTTCCTTGAAGGCTGCCTGCGCGGGTTCCTCCCCGAAAACGGCGAAATATACGAACAGCAGACGCTTGAAGCCCTCGCCGCCGTTATAAACACAAACGCGCTTTACGCTCTCAAAAATCACGACAGCTTCGATAATTTCGGCGCGGATTTCACGGTCTGCGAGAGCTTTCCCTATGCCGATTACACCGACAAGGCAGTGAACGCAATCGCTCGCGCCGCCGTCAGAGAAGCCGTGGATTACTCCGAAAATATGTACTTTACATATGAAGATAAGCCGGTTTTGCTTGAATTTTGCCGTATCTCCTGCGGCAGAACAATCGACAAATCGCCGCTTATGCCGTCCGTAAGCCTCCCTTCTGACGTGATGTGCAAGGGTTATCTCAGCAAAAACGCTTACACGGAAAATGAAGTTCTTGCGCTTTCCGAGATAAAACGTCTGCGCGATAATCCCGCGGATTGGTTCTCAGAGCCGATTTATGATGAATACGGCGCGCTTGAAACAATCAAAATCTCGCGTCAGACCATCACGGGCGAATTCATCAAGGAAACGCTCGGTCTGCGCAGCACCGCCATTGAAATCACGCACGAGGACGACTGTTTCATCTTCGCCTGCCGCGGTTGGGGCGGAAATACGGGAATGAGTCTTGCCGCGGCGGACGCTATGTCGCGCGATGGAAAAACCGCCGAGGAAATCCTCGCGTTCTTCTACGGCGCAACGCTTGAAAATCCTCATTCTCCCGATAAATAACGCAAAAACCGCCCACAAAAACGAGGGCGGTTCTTCTCATATATGAGTATTATTTCTTATTTCATAAGCTCCGCAAGGCGCTTGTTGATTTCAACGAGGAACGTTTCGGTATCGACAACGCGCTTGTTCTCAAGCTTCGACATCGCCGCAAGGTTCTTGTCCATAACGCCTTCTTCCATCGTCTGAACAGAAGCCTTTTCCAGCTTGTCCGCGTAATCGCAGAGCGCCGCAATTCCGTCAAGCTCGCCGCGCTTTCTCAGAGCGCCGCTCCACGCGAAAATGGTAGCAATCGGGTTTGTCGAGGTCTTTTCGCCCTTGAGATAGTTGTAATAGTGGCGCGTAACCGTGCCGTGAGCCGCTTCGTACTCATACTTTCCGTCGGGCGATACCAAAACGCTCGTCATAAGTCCGAGCGAACCGAACGCCGTCGCAAGCATATCCGACATAACATCTCCGTCATAGTTCTTGCAAGCCCAGATAAATCCGCCCTC
>DPBR01000085.1:14619-19629 GCA_003516865.1 Oscillospiraceae bacterium | reverse complement strand
ACATCTCCGTCATAGTTCTTGCAAGCCCAGATAAATCCGCCCTCGGAGCGAATTACTCTCGCCACAACATCGTCAATCAGCGTGTAGAAATACTCAATTCCCGCAGCCTCGAACTTCGCCTTGTACTCGTTTTCGTAAATCTCGGCGAATATATCCTTGAATCGGTGGTCGTAGGTCTTGGAAATCGTGTCCTTTGAAGCGAACCAGAGCGTTTCTTTCGCGTCAAGAGCGTAGTTGAAGCACGCTCTCGCAAAACTCGAAATCGAGCTGTCGAGGTTGTGTACGCCCTGAACAATTCCATCGCTGTTCTTGAAATCGTGGATAAGCGCGCGGGTTTCCTTGCCGTTTTCATCGGTGAGGACAAGCTCGGCACGGCTTCCCTTGGGAACGCGCAGCTCAGTGTTCTTATAGATATCGCCGTAAGCGTGACGCGCGATTGTAATAGGCTTCGTCCAGGTCGGAATATACGGCGTGATGCCCTTTACAAGAATAGGCTTTCTGAACACCGTTCCGTCGAGAATAGCGCGGATTGTGCCGTTCGGCGACTTCCACATCTCCTTGAGCTTATACTCCTCAACACGCTGTGCGTTCGGCGTAATCGTTGCGCATTTTACCGCGACGCCGTATTTTTTCGTTGCGTTCGCCGAGTCGATTGTCACTTGGTCGTCCGTTTCGTTTCTGTGAACAAGACCGAGGTCGTAATAATCGGTTTTCAGGTCAATATAAGGGTTAATCAGAATATCCTTAATCATCTTCCAGATAATTCTGGTCATCTCGTCGCCGTCCATCTCCACAAGCGGCGTTGTCATCTGAATTTTTTCAGCCATTTCAGTTATTCCTTTCCGGTTATTCTGTCGTCAAGCGTTTTTCCGTTTAGTTTTTGTTGACGTTAAACGACCAATTGATGATGTTGTTTATTTTGTTTCCGCAGCCCAAACCGCTTTTTCCGCGCTTTTCGCTCTCATCGTCATTCGACTCCGTGCAGCAGCACTGCGCCTGTTTTCCCATAAGAAATCCCGCGATGAACGCAAACAAAACAAGAAAAAATCCGCCGATTTTACTCATTTTTACGCTCCTTTCAGCCGTTTTTCTTCGTGTAATTCAGCAGTCCGCCCGCGAGCATCATTCCCTTGCCGCGTTCGGAAAGCTCGCATTTAACCTCGAAAGAGAAGCCTGCGGTCTTGTCCTCGACCATAATTTTGCCGCCATTTTCAACTATCGAACGGATATTCGCAATCACAAGCTTGTCGCCCTGATTAATCCTGTCGTAATCCGCTTCGTTCACAAATTCAAGCGGCAGAATACCGTTGTTTATGAGGTTCTGGCGGTGTATTCTCGCAAAGCTCTTGCAGATAATCGCCTTAACGCCGAGATAGAGCGGAGCAAGCGCCGCGTGCTCTCTGGACGAGCCTTGACCGTAGTTCGTTCCGCCGACTATGATTGACGTTCCGGCTTCTTTTGCGCGCTTCGGGAACGTTTCATCGCATACCGTGAAGCAATACTCCGAAATCGCGGGTATATTCGAGCGCAGCGGAAGTATCTTCGCGCCCGCGGGCATAATGTGGTCGGTTGTGATGTTATCGCCGACTTTGAGCGTAACACCGCTTTCGATGCTCTCCGCAAGCGGCTTGTTCACAGGGAACGGCTTGATGTTCGGTCCGCGCAAAATCTCAACGAACGGCGCTTCTTCGGGGGACGCGGGCTTCACTATCATATTATCGTTAATAAGGAAGCGTTCGGGCATCTTGTAAGGCGGCATCTCGCCGAGCGTTCTCGGGTCGGTGAAAACGCCCGCAATCGCCGAAGCAGCCGCCGTTTCGGGCGAAACAAGGTAAATCTGTCCGTCCTTTGTGCCGCTTCTGCCGAGGAAGTTTCGGTTGAACGTGCGAAGCGAAATTCCCTTTGAATTGGGTGACTGTCCCATTCCTATGCACGGTCCGCAGGCGCTTTCAAGTATTCTCGCGCCCGCAGCGATAAGAACCGCAAGCGTTCCCTCGGAAGCGAGCTGCTCGAAAACCTGCTTCGAGCCGGGCGCAATCGAGAGCGAAACGTCCGGGTGAACCGTCTTTCCCTTGAGAATATGAGCGACTTTCCTCATATCCTGAAGCGATGAGTTCGTGCAGGAGCCTATGCATACCTGGTCAATCTTAATCGCGCCGATTTCATCGACGGTCTTTACGTTATCGGGAGAATGTGGACATGCCGCAAGCGGAACAAGCTCCGCAAGGTCGATGTCTACCTCCTCGTCATAAACGGCGTCTGCGTCTGCGGAAAGCTCAACATAGTCCTCCGCTCTGCCCTGAGCCTTCAAAAAATCAAGAGTTACCTCATCGGACGGGAAAATCGAAGTTGTCGCGCCAAGCTCCGCGCCCATATTCGTGATTGTCGCGCGCTCCGGCACGGACAGACTCTTCACGCCCTCGCCCGTGTACTCCATAACCTTTCCTACGCCGCCCTTAACCGACAGTCTGCGCAGAACTTCGAGTATAACGTCCTTTGCGGATACCCAATCGTGAAGCTTTCCCGTGAGATTTACCTTCACAACCTGCGGCATTGTTATGTAATAAGCGCCGCCGCCCATTGCCACGGCAACGTCAAGTCCGCCCGCGCCCATCGCCAACATTCCTATTCCGCCGCCCGTGGGAGTATGGCTGTCAGAACCGATTAAGGTCTTTCCGGGCTTGCCGAAGCGCTCAAGGTGAACCTGATGGCAAATTCCGTTTCCGGGACGCGAAAACCAAATTCCGTGCTTCTTCGCCACAGAACCGATGAAACGGTGGTCGTCCGCGTTCTCAAAGCCGCTCTGAAGCGTGTTGTGGTCAATGTAAGCAACCGAACGCTCCGTTTTCACGCGGTCGACGCCCATTGCCTCGAACTGAAGATACGCCATAGTTCCCGTTGCGTCCTGAGTAAGGGTCTGGTCGATTTTAAGCCCGATTTCCGTTCCCTTCTTCATTTCGCCGTCGATAATGTGCGCCTTTATTATCTTTTCTGTTAACGTAAGTCCCATTTCTTTTTCCTCCGTAAATAATAATCCTTTTACATTATACAACATCTTGCGGGAATTGTCAAGACAATCACAAAAATAACACAAAAAAGCGGAGAATTAATCCCCGCTTTTCGTTCATATAAGCCTTATTTAACCGTAAATTCCGCGCTTACTTTCTTTCCCTCGCCGAGAAGCAGACGGTAAGTTCCTGCGGAAACCGGCGTTTTGATATGCTCGCTGACGTAAACCGTGCAGCTTCCCGATTCTCCCGGTCTAACAATTTGGGCGCTTGCGTTAATCGAGCCGCTTACGCTGAGATAACGCCAGCTTTCGCCCGTATCTTTCTGCAAGGAAAAGTCCTGTCCGTTAAATACAAACACAATATCGCTGTTATTCGTGATGGTAACGGTGATTTTTTCGAGATTTTTGTCATACTCGGCAAATTCCGTCGTCATCACAACTCCCTCCTCGAACTCCGGGTCGGGTCTTTCGCGCGTGGTGAAATCGTCCTCCTGCTTCGCGCAGCCGACCGCAAACGCCGTCATAACGCACAAAAGCAGCGCTATAAGTACAAATTTTATTTTTTTCATAAAAAACCTCCTAAAGCTATCTTTTGAGCAAAACCAATTTTTGCCCATAATTCATTATATCACATTGCACGAAATTTGTCAATAGGAATTTTTCCGAATATTAAAAAAGGAGAACCTGCGTTCTCCCTTTCTTCAATAATCCTTATTATGCCGCAAAAAGTCCCTGATATAGGCAAAAGTTTCCTTTTCG
The DNA here is from genome assembly GCA_003516865.1 of Oscillospiraceae bacterium. GTDB lineage: Bacteria > Bacillota > Clostridia > Oscillospirales > Ruminococcaceae > CAG-115. The sequence continues at coordinate 15,860 of DPBR01000085.1, read as the reverse complement.
CCCTTTTCCGCAAGCATTTTAAGCCAGCTTTCAAGCAAATCCGACGTTTTTTCGTGAATAATCCTGTTCTGCTTCGCGCGGAGAAAATAGTTCAGCGCGCAGTCGTCCGTGTAATTTTTGCCCTGATAAATCTTACTCGCGGCAACCCTGTCGCAGAACATCTCCGCAACAAATCTCAGCGGCATTTTCACAGGCTCCTGCCTACGCGTTTTCGGGTTGTAGTCAACCCAGTATTCAAAATGGTGGCGGTTTCTGCCCTTGTGGTGAAGCCAAGCCTTTGAATAACCGTAAGCCTCGCGCTCGCCCTCGTTCGGAGAGCGCGTCCCTTGATAATACCGCGCTCCCGGAATAAACTCCGTCGGCGTGTATTTCGACAAATCGTGCCGCAGCCCCTGCCAGAATATTCCCGCTTTCGCGCAGTGTGCAATTACGCGGTGACGATGCCTCGTTATCGTGCGAAAGTGCTTTACAGCCTGTTTTAACGACATTTTCTAGGTTTTCACTCCCTGTAAATACTGCTGAACACCGGTCTTAGGTGCTTATACAAAACCAGCGAGAATACCGCCGCTATCGCACCTTTTACGAACGTGAACGGCACGTTGAATATAAGCAGGCACTCGGCGAGATTGTTTACGCTCGGCAGTATTTTTTGGTACATACCGACAATCGCTTCCGTTGACCAGCCTATCTGCGAAAAAAGCGGATATATGAGGAAATAATTCGACAAAAATCCGAACGCCGCCGCCGTTACCGCACCAACAGAACAGCCGACAACCGCGCGCGACAGCTTTTTCTTCCTGTGCGCGATAATTCCCGCAGGAAGCACAAGCGAAGCGCCCAGAATAAAGTTTGAAAGCTCCCCGACGCAAGCCGTGTGCGACGTCATACAGCCTATCACGTTCTTGATTAAGCACACCAAAACTCCCGACACAGGCCCCATTGTAAGCGAAGCGAGCATCGCGGGCGCGTCCGAGAAATCAAGCGTGATAAAGCTCGGCATTATCGGTATCTTGAACTCCAGAAATTCCGCAAGCAAATACGAAATCGCCGCCATAAGCGCCGTGAATACAAGCCGCCTTGCATCGACTTTTTTCCCTTGTTTAACCGTGTTTTCCATAATGTCCCTTTCCTCAGGGTTGCGCTTTCTTGAACAAAACCCCGACTTTCGGACTAATCCAAAAATCGGGGACGCAAATATCGACTATTTGTGTTCTGTTCTTTCATCCGGACTATACCGTCGG
>DPBR01000085.1:8980-14395 GCA_003516865.1 Oscillospiraceae bacterium | reverse complement strand
CCGGACCCTGCCGGATTACCGCCGGTGGGGACTTTCACCCCGCCCCGAAACAGATAAAAATATTTGTGAATTTCTTCACTTTTATATTATATTACATTCAGCGCGTTTTGTCAAGCGTTTTTACTCGATATTCTGAATTTGCTCGCGGATTTTTTCAATTTCGCTCTTCTGGTCAACGACAATCTTCGTAACCTCGATATCCTGCACTTTCGAGCCTATCGTGTTGGTTTCGCGATTCATTTCCTGCACTAGAAAATCAAGCTTTCTGCCTATCGGCTCATCGCTTTCAACCATACCGCGAAGCTGTGAAATATGCGAGCGCAAACGCACGGTTTCCTCGTCAACGGCGGTTTTCTCGGAGAAAATACCCGCTTCGAGAAGTATTCTTCCCTCGTCGATATTCCTGCCCTCAAGCACCTCGCACATTCTGTCGTAAAGACGCTTTCTGTAATCCTCGACAATCTTCGGCGAACGCTCCTCGACAACGCTCACGTTCTTCTCGATAACCTCGAGTCTTGAAAGAATATCCGCGCGCATTTTCGCGCCCTCGGTTTCGCGCATTCTGACAAAGTTGTCCAGAGCAGCGCCGAGAACGCTTCTTAGGTCATCCCAGAGCTGCTCCTCGTCCGTTTCCGCCTTTACGACGGTAAACGCGTCGGGTATCCTCATTACGTCCGACAGCGAGAGATTGTCCGTTAAATCCATCTCGTCCTTTATCTCGCGCAGCGCCGTTATGTACTCCGAAATCACCTCTTTGTTCACGGTGATTTTCTCGGATATCGCCGCAACGTTCTGCACCAGAACCGAAACCTCGACTTTTCCGCGCGAAATCTTGCCGTAGAGGAACGATTTAATCTTCTCCTCCGCGAAATTCATACTCCTCGGCAAACGGCACGAAAACTCGTAATAGCGGTGATTTACCGAGCGTATTTCAACCGTTATGCTTCTTCCGTTAAGCACGGCTTCCGCTCTCCCGAAGCCTGTCATACTCTTTATCATATCAATTCTCCTTAAAAATTAATTCATAGCAAAAGAACTCATATCCGAACATTTTTGTTTCACCGGCGCGTGAAAATCCGTGCTTCTCATAAAGTTTCAGCGCGGGTTTGTTCTCTCTCGCGACAAGAAAAAACATTCCGTCAAATCCGCGCTTTTTCACGTCCGCTTTTATATATTCAAGCAGAATTCCCGCAATTCCTCGCCGCTGAAAATCACGGCTCACACCAACGCGATAGAGGCAGCAGGGATTTTCAAGCAATGAAATATCCGAAACCTCGCTGTCCTCGCCAGCCCCCGCGGCAGCTATTATTCTGCCGTCCAAAACAGCGATATAAAGCGATTTTGCCGCAATATCGCGCTCAACGTCGTCCATTGTCGGATAATCCTCGCTCCAAGTCAATCCCTCCGTTCCGACAAGCGAGCGGTAAAGGCTCATTACATCGGCTTTGTCGGCGTTTTCCGCAAGTCTTATTTCAAGCATTTTTCCGTGTTCTCTCCATAAGCTTCAGCAGCCGCGGGCGGTTATACCGCTGTATCGCGACAAAAACAAGGTCGCAGAGCGCCGCAAGTATTGACGTTGCGAAAAATACCCAAAATTCTCCGAACGGAAACGCCAGAAGCATCGCCAGAAGTCCCACTCCCGCGCAGGTTTCGTGTACAATCTCCGCCTGACAGCCCGACATTAAAATCTGCTTCGGCGTTCTGTTTTCAAAGGAAAACAGGCTTTCGTCTGCCGTCGGAATATACTTCTTCCATTTCTTAACGCGAAGCTTCTTGTACAGCTTTTCCTCAAAATTGCGCGGCGCAAACCACTTTCTCTTGTAATCAACGCAATTTCTGAGCTTATAATCAAACAAATTGCCGATAACCAATCTTATCGTGAAGTGATAGCAAACGGTCATTGCGACTATTCCGAGCGTGAAGTAAACGGGCTTTTTCGTGCCGAGGAACATTCCCCAGAACACAAACAGCAGCGCGAGCGAAACGCCCGATATCGCGAACATTCTCTTAACCATGGCTTCTGCCTTTCATTATTCTGTCTGCGGCGAGCATAATTCCCGTTTTTCCCGTTGGGAACGTAAGTCCGCCCTGAACCCAGACCGCAAACGGCTCTCTAAGCGGCGCGTCCGCCGAAAGCTCAATCGAAGCGCCCATCGTAAAAGCGCCCGCAGCCATTATCACCTTGCTGTCGTAGCCGGGCATATCCCAAGGTTCGGGAAGCGCCGAACTGTCTATCGGCGAACCGCTCTGAATACCCTCGCAGAAACGTATCAGCTCGTTTTCGCCGTGCAGCTTTATCGCGGCGATTATATCCGTGCGCTTTTCATCATACCGCGGGAAAACCTCATAGCCAAGCTCGTCAAACAATGCCGCCGCAAAAACCGACGTTTTCAGCGCCGCGCAGACCGCCTCCGGTGCGTGAAACAAACCGAGATACATTCCGCGGCTCTGATTAAGCGAACAGCCGACTTCTTTTCCCGCGCCGGGCGTTGTCAGGCGAAACGCGCACTTCTCAATCAAATCCGCGCGGCCCGCTATGTAACCGCCCGTTTCGGCAATTCCGCCGCCCAAATTCTTGATTAAACTGCCGACAATCAAATCCGCGCCGACAGCCGTAGGCTCGCGCTTCTCGACAAGCTCGCCGTAACAGTTGTCCACGAGAATTATGCAGTCGGGATTTGCCGATTTAACCGCGCTGATTATCTTCTCGATAATATCGATATCGAACGACGGGCGAAGCGAATATCCCCGCGAACGCTGAATATAAGCCGCTTTACAGCCCGCCGCACTTTCGGTGATTTTCGCGTAATCGGGCATTCCGTTCTTGTCGAGAGGAACAACCGCGCTTGTTATCCCGTAATCGCGAAGCGAACCCACATTTTCCCCGAAAACCGCGTCCTGAACGGTATCATAAGGCAGTCCCGTTGCGAAAAGTATGTTGTCGCCGTTTCTCAGAATACCGAAAAGCGCCGTTACAATCGCGTGCGTTCCGTTCACGAAATTATGCCGCACAAGCGCGTCCTCGGCGCCCAGAACCTGCGCGAATACCGCGTCAAGCTTATCTCTGCCCTCGTCGCCGTAACCATAGCCCGTTGTGCCTTTCAGATGCATTTCGCTTACGCGGTTGTCGATAAACGCCTTCAGAACGCGCTTTCCGTTGTATTCGCAAAGCTCGTCAAGCTCCGCGAACCGCTTTTCGCATTTCTTCATCGCCGCTTCCGAAGCCTTTTCAATCTCCGGTGAAAACTCAAAAAAATCCATTTCCTGCTCCTTAAAAACGTTACTTCTCATATTAATTATAACTTTTTCCCGCTCAATTGTCAATAGCGAATTTGTCCGCAATCATAAACCGTACATTCCGAACATAGTATTTACTGTTGAGCGACGATAAAAAAGGCTCATAAAGGGGGTATTTCATTGAAGCACTACGGCGAAGGAAGCGAAGAAAGATGCGTCATTCTCGGAAATTATATCGTGCAGAACAACGCTACCGTAAGAAGTACCGCAAAACAGTTCGGAATCAGCAAAAGCACGGTTCATCAGGATATAACCACAAAACTTGAAAAAGCAAACAAACGGCTTTTCGACGAGGTTAAGGCGGTTCTCGACAAGAATAAACAGGAACGCCATATCCGCGGCGGCGAGGCGACAAAGCAGAAATATCAGGCTCTCAAGAACAAAAGGCTTGCAGTTGGACAAAAATAACGAAAATTCCCCCGAAACTAAGTTCGGGGGAGTTTTTCAGCTTAATGAAAAACCTCCCCGCGCAAACAGGGAGGTCTGTTATCGTCCGAAACCGGAACTTATTTCTTAACCATTGCCTCTACTTCGGCAGCAAAGTCGTCCTGCTTTTTCTCAATACCCTCGCCGCGCTCATAACGAACGAAGCTGTCAACCTTGATAGAGCAGCCCTGCGCCTTTTCAACGGACTGAACGTACTTGCCGACGCTCATAGTGTCGTCCTTGAAGTATTTCTGGTCGAGAAGGCAAACTTCCTCGAAGAACTTTCTCATACGGCCTTCAACAATCTTCTCGGCAACGTTTGCGGGCTTGCCTTCCTGCTCAACGAGCTTGGTCTGAACCTCTTTCTCGTTTGCAAGAACCTCTGCGGGAACGGTATCCTTGCTTACATACTGAGCGCCGAGAGCCGTTACCTGAAGAGCGACGTTCTTTCCGCACGCGAGAACTTCAGCGTCCTCGGGCTTGTCGGTAACAATCTTTACGAGAGTTCCGAGTCTGCCGCCATCGTGCATATAAGCGATAAGAGTGCCTTCCATCTTTGTGAAACGGCGGATTTTGATGTTCTCGCCGATTGTTGCAATCTTGTTTGTGAGATACTCGGAAACCTTCTCGTTTGTGCCGGAAACCGTGCAATCCATAAGTGCGTCGGGGTCAGCTGCGTCGTTGTCGAGAATTGTATTTGCGATTTCCTCAACCATTGCGAGGAACTTATCTGACTTCGCGCAGAAGTCGGTTTCACAGTTGATTTCAGCAACTACGCCGATATTGCCTCTGGTCATAGCCTTAACAACGCCCTCGGCGGCAATTCTGCCCGCCTTCTTGGCAGCCTTTGCAAGTCCCTTTTCACGAAGAATTTTAACAGCTTCGTCACGGTTGCCGTCAGCTTCGACAAGCGCTCTCTTGCAGTCCATCATACCGCAGCCGGTCATATCGCGCAGCTCTTTAACGTCCTGTGCAGTTACATTAGCCATTTTCTTTCTCCTTATATCTCAATTATTCCTCAGTCTGGGTTTCTTCCGCTTCGGCAGCCTCTGCTTCGGTCTTGCCCTGATTTGCGGAAATAATAGCGTCAGCCATTGCGCCTGCGATAAGCTTTACAGCGCGGATAGCGTCGTCGTTTCCGGGAATTACATAGTCGATTTCATCGGGGTCGCAGTTCGTGTCTACGATTGCAACAACGGGAATACCGAGCTTTCTTGCCTCGGAAACCGCAATCTTCTCCTTACGCGGGTCAACTACGAACAGCGCACCGGGAAGCTTCTTCATATTCTTGATACCGCCGAGGAACTTCTCGAGCTTTTCGATCTCGAGGTTGAGCTTAACAACTTCCTTCTTGGGGAGAAGATCGAATGTACCGTCATTCTCCATTGCGTGGAGCTGTTCAAGTCTTTTAATTCTCTTCTCGATGGTCTTGAAGTTTGTCATCATACCGCCGAGCCATCTTGCGTTTACATAGTGAGCATTTGCTCTGAGTGCTTCTTCCTTGATTGAATCAGCAGCCTGCTTCTTTGTACCTACAAACAGAACCTCGCCGCCGTCAGCTGCAACCTCGTGAATGAAGTTGTAAGCCTCGTCAAGCTTCTTTACTGTCTTCTGGAGATCGATAATATAGATACCGTTTCTCTCTGTGAAAATGTAGGGTGCCATTTTGGGGTTCCATCTTCTTGTCTGGTG
>DPBR01000085.1:7645-8805 GCA_003516865.1 Oscillospiraceae bacterium | reverse complement strand
TTGTCTGGTGACCGAAGTGAACGCCTGCTTCTAAGAGCTGCTTCATTGATACTACTGCCATGGTAGTGTCCTCCTTGATTTTTGGTTTTTTCCTCCGCTATGCTGACACGTTCAAGCCCGTGAGCACCGCAGAACGCTATACATAACGTGTGGATTTGCTGTTCAACAGCCTTATAATTATAACACAATAAGGATTTCAAATCAATATTCGGAATGAAAATTTTTATTGTGCTATTTGAACAAATTTTTAAGCAAACCGCCTTTCCGTTTTGGCTGATGCGGAAAATCACAGCCGACAAGTATCGTATCTTCACCTATTATCTCGATATCAGTCCAGTTTATGAATATGTCCTCTTCCCTGCCGAACAGTCCGAAACAGCGGCTTTTGCCGTAAACAATGATACGGCAGATCTTCGCCGTGCAGGAGTCGATCTCAACATCATCGACAAAGCCTATACGACAGCCCGATTTTATGCTGATAACTTCTTTACATCTTATATCGCTGAAATGGCACATCATAACGCATCACCGCCTTGTTTCCGGTATGTTTTATGATATGCCGCAAAGTTTATTCATATACCTTTATGATATAGACAAATATAACGCCGACAGTGCGGCGTTACAGATTATTCACTTATTGCTTTTGCGGGTATATGTTTTTTGATAGCCTCGAAGCTTTCCTCGCTGATAACGTGTTCGATACGGCAGGCGTCTTCAACTGCTGTCTTCTCGTCTACTCCGAGTGCTGTGAGCCATTTTGTAAGAAGAGTATGACGCTCATACATTTTATCGGCGATTTCACTGCCCTTTTCGGTAAGCTCGATATATCCCTTTGAATCAACTGTAACATAGCCGTTCATACGGAGATTTTTCATTGCCACGCTGATGCTGGGCTTAGAATAATCAAAATAATTTACTATATCTATCGATCTTACATTGCCAAGCTGTTTTTTTAATATAAGTATGGATTCGAGGTAGTCCTCTGCCGATTCGTGTATCTGCATGATTATATCCTTTCTGTCCTTTTTAAGGATTTTGTATATTTTTATAAGTATAGCACGTTTCGGTAGGATTTTCAAGTAGTAATTACGCAAAATTTCGCCACTGCGCAATAACAGCCCGGGCATGGTTGTCATACAACTTGCAGGAATAGATCAGTA
>DPBR01000085.1:6726-7434 GCA_003516865.1 Oscillospiraceae bacterium | reverse complement strand
TATGTGTAAATATGGCGATAAAAGGGCATAAAACGCACCCGTAAAGGCAGATACTTTACTAAATGACAACAATAAAGCAAATTTGCAAGTTTATTTTTGTGAATTTTCACCTTGACAAACTTGCAAAACCGTGTTAATATAAGCAAGTAAAGATAAATGTGTATGTTCAAAAGCATACAAATCAGTACAAGGAGAGATTTAAAATGAAAAATTTTAAAAGAGTTCTTGCAATGGCAACTGCCGCAACTCTGGCAGTAACAGCATTTGCAGGTTGTTCATCAAGCAACGCAAACAGCGGTAATGTTGGCGGCTCAACAAACGTAGCCGAAGGCGAAAAGACAATCGTTATCGGTGGCAGCGGTCCTCTTACAGGCGATGCCGCTCAGTACGGTGTAGGCGTTAAGAACGCTATCCAACTTGCAGTAAATGAAGTAAACGCTGCAGGCGGTGTAAACGGCAACAAGCTGAAGCTCGTATTCGAAGACGATGAGGCTGACTCGGGCGATAAGGCAGTTAATGCTTACAACACACTGAAGGATCAGGGTATGCAGATATTCCTCGGCACAGTTACAACAGGTTCATGCCTTGCTGTAGTTGACAAGTCAAAGCAGGACAACATATTCCAGTTCACACCCTCTGCATCTGCACAGGACGTTATCGCTAACGACAACTGCTTCCAGATCTGCTTTACAGATCCTAACCAGGGTA
>DPBR01000085.1:6305-6494 GCA_003516865.1 Oscillospiraceae bacterium | reverse complement strand
CTTTACAGATCCTAACCAGGGTAAAGCATCTGCTGACTATATAGCAGACAACAAGGTTGCTACAAAGATCGGCGTTATCTACGACAGTTCAGACGCTTATTCTTCCGGTATCTACAACGCATTCAAGACAGAGGCCGCTGCAAAGGGTCTTGAGCTTGTTTCCGAACAGTCATTCACAAAGGACAGCAA
>DPBR01000085.1:2432-6088 GCA_003516865.1 Oscillospiraceae bacterium | reverse complement strand
CAGTCATTCACAAAGGACAGCAAGACAGACTTCTCTGCTCAGATAGCTGACTGCAAGAACAAGGGCGCAGAGCTTGTGTTCCTTCCCATCTACTATCAGCAGGCTTCTCTTATCCTCACACAGAGCAAGAACGCAGGCTTCGCACCCAAGTTCTTCGGTTGCGACGGTCTTGACGGTCTTACATCTATCAAGAACTTTGATACTTCACTTGCAGAAGGCGTTATGCTCTTAACACCTTTCGCAGCAGATTCAAAGGATCAGGCTACACAGGACTTCGTTAAGGCTTATAAGGCAGCTTACAATGACGAAACTCCCAACCAGTTCGCAGCAGACGCTTATGACGGCGTAAAGATTCTTGCAAAGCTCATCGAAAGCCAGAAAATCACAGGCGATATGAGCGCATCAGACATCTGCGAAAAGCTCAAGGCAGGTATCACAGCAGCTGATTTCAGCTATGACGGTCTTACAGGTACAGGCATGAAGTGGAATGCCAACGGCGAAGTTTCAAAGTCACCTAAGGCTTTTGTTATCAAGGACGGCAACTACGCTGCTCTTGACAACTGATAACCGGTATACAATATAAATCATTTTAAAACCCGACAGGCTCCGGCCTGTCGGGTTTTGAATTTTATGCAAAAAAATGTTGCAAACGGTTATGCCGTGTGATATAATAAATAGTATTAGAACTTCACTAAGGAAGGATGTTATAAATGGGTTTTCTCAATAACCTCATAAACGGCATAAGCCTTGGCAGCATATATGCCGTAATCGCACTCGGCTATACGCTGGTATACGGCATAGCCAAAATGCTTAACTTTGCTCACGGCGATGTAATCATGGTCGGCGGATATGTAATTTTCTATTCGATGACCTCTTTCAGTATCAATCCGTACCTTTCCGTACTTATTGCGGTTATCGTATGTACCGTACTCGGTATCGTGATTGAAAAGGTTGCGTACAAGCCCTTAAGACAGGCGACCTCGCTGTCTGTACTTATCACTGCAATAGGCGTAAGCTATTTCCTTCAGAATTCAGCGTTGCTCCTGTTCGGTGAAAAGCCCGTTAACTTCACCTCGGTAGTAAATGTTCCGAGTATATCGCTCTTTGACGGACAGGTGGTCATCACAGGTGAAGCGATAGTCGCTATCGTCGTTTCGATACTTATCGTTATCGGCCTTTCGCTCTTCATAAACAAGACGAAAAGCGGCCGTGCGATGCTTGCGGTATCGGAAGATAAGGATGCGGCACAGCTTATGGGCATAAACATAAACAGAACCATCTCACTTACTTTTGCCATCGGTTCAGGACTTGCGGCGATTGCCGGCGCACTTCTCTGCTCGGCTTATCCGACGCTTCAGAACACAACAGGCGCAATGCCCGGTATCAAGGCTTTCGTTGCGGCGGTATTCGGCGGTATCGGTTCGGTACCCGGTGCTATGATTGGCGGTATCCTGATCGGTGTTATCGAAATACTCGGCAGAGCATACATTTCACCTCAGCTCTCCGACGCTATCGTTTTTGCAGTGCTTATTCTCGTTCTTATCATAAAGCCTACGGGAATACTTGGCAAGAAGGTAAGAGAAAAAGTATAATTACAGAAGGGATTGGTTTTTGTGAATAATAAAACAGCCTTGGCAAAAACAAAAATGCTGAAGCCGCAGACAAAAAAGAGCTTCACGACATATATAATGGTTACGCTTGCCTTTGTTATAATGATGATTCTTTCATCGACAGGCAACGTTTCAAGTCAGATAGACGGACTTTTAGTTCCGCTTTGCGTATACTCGATACTCGCAGTATCGCTCAACCTCACGGTAGGTATACTCGGTGAGCTTAGCTTAGGACAGGCAGGCTTTATGTGCGTAGGTGCCTATGCCAGCGCACTGTTTTCGATAGCTACAAAAGAAACAATACTTGTCGAATGGGTACGTTTTCCGCTCGCTATACTTGTCGGCGGTATCTTCGCCGCTATATTCGGCATACTGATAGGAATCCCTGTATTAAGGCTCAACGGCGACTATCTTGCTATCGTAACGCTTGCATTCGGTGAAATAATCAAGAACGTATTTGCGGCACTCTATGTCGGCATCGACAGCAAGGGCCTTCATATCGCACTCAATCAGGCGGATATGAATCTTGAAGCAGACGGCACCGAAATAATAAGAGGAGCGCTCGGTGTAAAGGGCGTGCCGAATGATTCTTCATTCGTTGTAGGCTTCATTCTGCTTCTGATAACGCTCATCATCTCTTATAACTACATCAACTCAAGAACAGGCAGAGCGGTAAAGGCTATCCGTGACAACTCAATAGCCGCAGAATCCGTAGGCCTTAACATAACGAAGTACAAGCTGATAACATTTGCACTCACTGCTTTCCTTGCAGGTATGGCAGGTGCTCTGTACTCACATAATTACGCTACATTACAAGCTTCAAAGTTCGACTATAACCTTTCGATACTGATACTCGTATTCGTCGTGCTCGGCGGTATCGGCAATATCAGAGGCAGCGTGATCGCAGCTGTTATCCTTACGCTCCTTCCCGAGGTATTAAGAGGCATAAACAGCTACAGAATGCTCATCTACTCAATCGTTCTTATTGTTATGATGATACTCACATCAAACGAAAAAGCAAGAACATTTATAGTAACGAACTTCGGAAAACTGAAGAGTATGGTTCTTAAGATTTTCAAGCGCGAAACTAAGGAGGTCAAATAATATGGCACTTCTTGAAGTAAAGAATTTAGGCATCTCTTTCGGCGGTCTGAGAGCCGTTGATGAGTTTAACGTTTCGATCGAAAAAGGTGAGCTTTACGGGCTTATCGGTCCTAACGGCGCAGGTAAGACTACCGTGTTCAATATGCTGACAGGCGTATACAAGCCATCAAAGGGTATTATCACCCTTGACGGTCAGAACATAACGGGCAAAAGCACAAGAGATATCAACCGCGCAGGAATTGCGCGTACATTCCAGAATATAAGACTGTTCAAGGAAATGAGCGTACTTGATAACGTTAAGGTAGGACTACACAACCACTACAGATACAGTACAGCAGAGGGTGTGTTCAGACTTCCCCGCTTCTTCTCGACAGAAAAGGATATGGATAAAAAGGCGCTTGAACTGTTACACGTTTTCGAGCTGGATGACAAGGCTGACTTCTTAGCTTCCAACCTGCCCTACGGCGACCAGAGAAAGCTGGAGATCGCAAGAGCGCTTGCTACAGATCCCAAACTGTTACTGCTTGATGAGCCTGCCGCAGGTATGAACCCCAACGAAACGGTTGAACTTATGAACACGATCCGCTTTGTAAGGGATAATTTCAATATGACAGTACTGCTTATCGAGCATGATATGACGCTCGTATCCGGTATATGTGAAAAGCTGTCTGTGCTTAACTTCGGTCAGCTGTTATGTCAGGGTAAAACCTCTGATGTACTGAACAATCCCGAAGTTATCACGGCATATCTCGGAGAATAAGGGGGTCGTCAAAATGGCAATGCTTGAGATCAAGGATCTTTATGTAAATTACGGTATGATAGCCGCCCTCAAGGGCATATCATTTGAAGTAAACGAGGGCGAGGTTATCGCTCTTATCGGCGCAAACGGTGCCGGAAAGACTACTACGCTTCATACAATAACAGGACTTCTCCACGCTAAGA
>DPBR01000085.1:1957-2241 GCA_003516865.1 Oscillospiraceae bacterium | reverse complement strand
ACAGGACTTCTCCACGCTAAGAGCGGTTCTATAACATTCAACGGTGTTGAGCTTACCAAAACGCCTGCCCACAAGATAGTCGAAATGGGTATAGCTCACGTTCCCGAGGGCAGACGTATTTTCCAGAACCTCACCGTTCTTGATAACCTTAAGCTCGGTGCGTTCACCCGCAAGGACAAGGAAAACATCGTAAAGGATATTCAGATGGTGTATGAACGCTTCCCGCGTCTTGCCGAAAGAAAGACGCAGATAGCAGGTACTCTTTCGGGCGGCGAACAGCAGAT
>DPBR01000085.1:0-1782 GCA_003516865.1 Oscillospiraceae bacterium | reverse complement strand
TCCGGCGGCGAACAGCAGATGCTTGCTATGGGCAGAGCGCTGATGTCGAAGCCCAAGATCATCGTAATGGACGAACCCTCAATGGGTCTTTCGCCTATCTTTGTAAGCAATATTTTCGATATAATCCAGACTATAAGAGAAACAGGAACTACTGTTCTGCTGGTTGAACAGAATGCAAAGAAAGCACTTTCAATTGCAGACAGAGCATATGTTCTTGAAACGGGTAAGATCTCACTTTCGGGCAAGGCATCAGACCTTATAAATGATGCTTCGGTAAAGAAGGCTTATCTCGGAGAATAAGGAGGAGCTTATGGGACGTATTATTACAATCGCAAGAGGAATGGGAAGCGGCGGCAAGACTATAGGAAAAATGCTTGCCAAGGAGCTTGACATTCCGTACTATGATAAAGAGATAATCAGAATGGCAAGTGACGAAAGCGGCATCAACGAGAAGCTTTTCGGCAGAGTTGACGAGAAGATAAAGAATACTATCTTCAACCGTGAAGAGATTTATGACGGTGAGCTTTTAGAGCCCGATCATAAGGATTTCACCTCCGACCGCAATCTGTTCAATTACACCGCAAAGATAATAACCGATATTGCCGACAGCGGAAAATCTGCCGTGATAGTAGGCAGATGTGCGGACTTTGTGTTAAAAGGTCGCAAGGATGTTGTAAAGCTGTTCATCTATTCCGATACCGAAACCGCCATCAGAAATGTTTACGACAGATACGGACTTGACGGCAAGGACGCTATGAAGCTTATCGAAAAGAAAGACAAGGAACGCAGTGAGTATTACCGCCACTACACAGGTCGTGACTGGACGGACGCAAGAAATTATAACCTCTGCCTTGATACAAGCAGTATGAGCTACGATAAGTGCGTTGAAATAGTAAAGGCTTACATGGCTGTACTCGACAAGTAAACATGGATAATGTACTGCAACTTTTACAGACAGTTATAGTTATCTGCATTGCACTTTCAGCTTTGTCGCTTATTTCTCTCGGTATATTCTATAAAGGCAGAAAAAAACAGATACGGGTGATATTCAAACGGATAACAAAGCACGGAGGACTTAATTCCAACCGTTCAAAATGGACATACAGCAACAATTATACTGTTGACTGCAAATATCCCGGCAGTGAAAAGTTACATACATTCAGATGCGAAAAAACTGTCTTTGATTTATTGAATGAAGGTAAAAGCTACTGTGTAAGAGTAAAACTCAGACAGATAATAAAAATCTATAAGAAGTAAAGCAGGCTGTTGCGTTTTCGCAACAGCCTCAAATTATAAAAAGGACACTCAAAAACGAATGTCCTTTACACTGGTGCGGGAAATGGGACTTGAACCCACACGCCAATACTGACTGAGGCACCTGGGGCTTGCCTGGTCTGACTGCGGAACAAGTTCCGCTTCCACAAAATCAAAGATTTCGTGCGATTCCGGCGCGCTTGTCCTTAATGATAGTGATTTGCTGATTTGCTTAGATATAAAAAATAAAGGACACTCAAAAACGAATGTCCTTTACACTGGTGCGGGAAATGGGACTTGAACCCACACGCCAATACTGACACAAGCACCTCAAGCTTGCCTAGTCTGCCCGAGGAAACAAGTTTCCTCTACCACAAAATCTTCGATTTCGTGCGATTCCGGCGTGCTTGCTCTTAATGATAGTGATTTGCTGATTTGCTTAGATATAAAAATAAAGGACACTCGAAAAACGAATGTCCTTTACACTGGTGCGGGAAATGGGACTTGAACCCACACGCCAATACTGAC
>DPBR01000035.1:1082-13719 GCA_003516865.1 Oscillospiraceae bacterium | reverse complement strand
CGGCTCAACGGTTGCCTGAAAAAGCGCCGAAATGACGGTATACCGCGCTTCGTGAATAGTCGGGAAGCTGCCGTTTCGGTCGGAAAAACAGTTCGTTTGCTTTACGAAACGGTTAGGGCAACACCGCACAATATATCGGCTCCGCCTTTTTCATTCACTCGCTTGATATTTTTTCGCCATATTGCCCGAAAACTCCTCGAAATACATCAAGTATTCCTTCGTCGTTTTCGTACAATCTGACGAAAAACTCTCTGCGTGATTGAACGAAAATAATTATGCGGTGTAGCCTTAGAATGGCGGTCTGCTGACAGAAAAGCGTCGGCGGCTGTGGTTTTGAAGAAAGTAGGTTAATGTGGAAGGAAATAAGGTCGCTCTCGTTACGGGCGCTTCAAGGGGTATCGGGCGCGCGTGCGCGGTTAAACTCGCCGAAAACGGCTACGATATCTGTGTGAATTATAACTCAAATGAACAAAAGGCAGCCGAGGTCGTCGCGGAAATCGAAAAGCTCGGCAGGAAGGCTATCGCGGTCAAGGCCGATACTTCAGACCTCAAGGCGGTTCAGAATATGTTCCGCGAGGTTACTAAGGCTTTCCAAAGACTTGACGTCCTTGTCAACAACGCGGGAGTTGTTGACGACGCGTATTTGCTGATGATTAACGAGGACAGTCTCTCCAAAAGCCTCGATATCAACATCAAGGGCTATTTCCACTGCGCGCAGGCGGCTGCTCTCAAAATGATGAAAACGGGCGGCAAAATCGTCAATATCTCCTCCGTAAGCTCTGTTCTCGCGGTTGAGGGACAGGGCGTTTACTCCGCGACAAAGGGCGCGGTGAACTCGATGACCGCTACTCTCGCAAAGGAACTTGCTCCCAGAAAAATTACCGTGAACGCGGTAGCTCCCGGTTTTATCGAAACGGAGATGATTAACGCTATCCCAGACGACAAGCGCGCGGAATACCTCAAAACCGTTCCCTCCGGCCGCTTCGGCACCGCCGAGGAAGTCGCTTCCGTCGTTTGTGCGCTCTGCTCGGACGCTTTCGGCTATATGACAGGGCAGGTTCTCGTCCTCGACGGCGGACTCAGCCTTTAAGGGAGTTTTGGTATGATGAATTTACTCGAAATTAACAAGCGCATTAAACAGCGCCCGCCTTTTCAGATGATTGAGCGCGTTCTTGAACTTGAACCAAACAAGTCCGCTGTCGGTATCAAAAACGTTTCCGTAAACGAGCCGTTTTTTATGGGGCATTTCCCCGACGCGCCTATTATGCCCGGAGTTCTCCTCATAGAATCCGCGGCGCAGCTTTGCAGCCTCGTTATCGCGCCGGAAACCGCCGCTTCCGATGAGAACAAGCTTTATGTTCTCCTCAAAGTCAAGGACTTTAAGTTTCTGAAACCCGTTATCCCCGGAGATACGCTTCAAATCTCCGTTAACTGCGTTATGGCAAGCAGCGCGGCTTATGAGTTCGAGGCGAAAATTTCGGTTGACGGCACGGTTAAGGCTAAGGGAAATATGCTGTTTACCTCAATGGACAAAAGCGCCGTTTACGGCGGCTGAGCGGAGTTTACTATGAAAATTGATTTTGCTTCCTGCATCGTTACCGGCGGCTCTTATATGAGAGCGCGCGTCGAAAGCGCTATGACTAACTACGACGAGGCTTCCGCGCCTTATTTTCAGCTTATCCTTTCAAAGCGCAAGGAGGCTTTCTGCGACAGCGCCTGCGGATTCCTCCTGCTGGACGGGCTTCTTCAGAAAAATAAAATCGACCGCTCGGATATCGTTATCACCGTCGATAAGCGAAACCGTCCTCATATCTCGGCGGAATATCTCGATTTCAGCGTTTCGCACAGCGAGGGCTGCGCTCTCTGCGCTCTTGCATTGGGAAACGGCGCCGAGGACGTTACCATAGGCTGCGACGTCCAGAGAATGAGGGATTACTCGCGCGAAAAAATGGCGGAGCTTTCACACGCGTTTATGAATGAACGCGAACTTGCTCAATTTGAGCGCGATAATTTTAATTCGGACGACTTCTTTACCGCATGGACGCACCGCGAATCTTACGTTAAGCGCGCGGGCGCGGATATCTTCGAGGCGCTCAGAAACGCCGACCTTGACGGCGAACTCTTCATTGACGGCGTGATTTACGCGTGCGGGGAAAAGTATCGATACAGTATCAACCGTCCGCAGCTTTCAGCGGAGGAGATTGCCGAAATTGAGGAAAAGAATGAAAATACTTGTTATTAACGGCAGCCCCAAGGGCGAAAATTCGAATACGATGAACGTTACAAGGGCTTTTCTCGGCGGGTTTCCCGAAACGCACAAAATCGAGATTATAGAGCTTAGAAAGCTCAATA
Organism: Oscillospiraceae bacterium; assembly: GCA_003516865.1. GTDB lineage: Bacteria > Bacillota > Clostridia > Oscillospirales > Ruminococcaceae > CAG-115. Next base: position 11,367 of record DPBR01000035.1, on the reverse strand, counting down.
TCAAGCCTTGTATGGGGTGCTATTCCTGCTGGGGCAAAACGGAGGGGAAGTGCGTTATAAACGACGATATGCAGCCGCTCCGCGAAAAAATCCTCGCCGCGGACGTTATCGTTGAGAGCTTTCCGCTCTATTTCTTCGGTATGCCGTCAATCGTCAAGATGATGACCGACCGCTGTCTGCCGTTTATGATGCCGTATCTCGGAAATATCGTCGAACAGCGCAATATCTGCTTTCACGAGCTTCGCGAAAAATCCCTGCTCAAGAAAAAATTCGTCGTTATCTCCTCGTGCGGCTACGTCGAGGCGGACGCCGTTTATCCCGCGCTTCTCAAACAACTCGACCTCATCTGCGGCGAGGGGAAATATACCTCAATCCTCTGCGCGCAGGGAGAACTTTTCATCTCCGGAAACGCTAAGCGTCAGCGCGACGGCTATCTCGCGGACGTCAAAAAGGCGGGAGAGGAATTTTCACGAAATCTTGCGCTTTCCGAGGAAACGAAAAAGCGCATAGCTAAGCCTATTCTCTCCCCCAAGGGCTTTGAAACCATCACTTCCGCGCACTGGGAAGAAAAACGCAGAGAGGCGCATTGAATTAATCGGGGCTGTTTTGCAGCCCTTTTCTCTTTTTTATGGGGACCTCTAAAAACCGGTTTGAAAAGGGAAAATGGGTAGAGTGCGCCGATTGCGATGAAAGCCGACGAAGTAAGGCTGTATGCCTTACGAGGAGGTTTGAAGAAGCAGGCGGTGTGCTATACACATTTTCACTCAAACAAGGTTTTTAGAGGTTCCCTTATGCAAAAATGTCGGCTATTTGTAAAAAAATGGTTGAAAATTGCGCGGATTTGTGTTATAATATGTAAGGTGTGCGTTTTTGCAAAATATCTTTGCTTTATTGCCGTTTAATGTGCCTTGATAATTCTCTTTGTGTGAATTATCTCGCGTGAAATGTAAAATTTTTCCGAGTTTTAGTTAAAATTGTACAAAAAAATCTTTGCTTTGCTTCAATAATCAATGCGTTTTAATAATTGACAGATTTTGAATTAAAGGGTATTATATAATTGCAAGGAAATTTTTCCGAGTTTATTTAAAAAATCCGGCTTTGTCGGATAAAATGGCTTTGCTCAGCGTTTTCTTTGGGAATACGCCGAGTTTGGACAAGGAAAGGAAGAAATTAAAAATGAAGAATGTACTCAAAAAGATTGCAGCAGTTTCTCTCGCGGCTGCAATGACGGCTTCTCTCGCAGGCTGTAACAACGGCGGAAATTCCGGCGGCAACGACTCTAAAAAGCTCGTTATCGGCGGCATCGGTCCGCTTACAGGCGGCGCGGCGGTTTACGGAAACGCAGTTAAGAACGGCGCTCAGCTCGCTGTTAACGAAATCAACAAGGCAGGCGGCGTAAACGGCATCACCCTCGAACTTAACTTCCAGGACGACCAGCACGACGCTGAAATCTCCGTTAACGCTTACAACAAGCTCAAGGACGCAGGTATGAAGGCGCTCGTCGGCACCGTTACCTCCGCTCCCTGCATCGCCGTAAGCGCCGAGGCGGCTAAGGACAATATGTTCCTTATCACCCCCTCCGGCTCCGCTATCAACTGCATCACCGCAGGCGATAACTGCTTCCGCGTTTGCTTCACCGACCCCGGTCAGGGTAAAATCGCAGCCGACTATATCGCAGACAACAAGCTCGGCTCCAAAATCGGCGTAATCTATGACTCCTCCGACGTTTACTCCACCGGTATCCTTGAGGGCTTCACAAACGAGGCTAAGGAAAAGAACCTCACTATCACCGCTACCGAAGCTTTCACCGCCGACGCTAAGACCGACTTCTCCGTTCAGATTCAGAAGGTTATGGACAGCGGCGCTGACCTTCTCTTCCTCCCCATCTACTATCAGGAGGCGGCTCTTATCCTTCAGCAGGCTAAGACTCTCGGTATGAATATGCCCGTTCTCGGCGGCGACGGCCTTGACGGTCTTATCGACCAGCTCGCCGATAAGGTTGCTATCGCAGACGGCGTTATGGTTATGACTCCTTTCGCTGCTTCTTCTCCCGAAAAGAAGTCCGCAGACTTCACAAAGGCTTACAAGGAAGCTTACAGCGACGAGGTTCCCATTCAGTTCGCGGCTGACGGTTATGACGCGGTTTACGCTATCAAGGCGGCTCTCGAAAAGGCTGAGGTTAAGGACGCTTCTCTCTCCGCTTCCGACCTCTGCAACAAGATTAAGACCGCTATGACTCAGATTACCCTCGACGGCATCACCGGTTCCACCACCTGGACCGCCGACGGCGAGCCTACAAAGGCTCCTCAGGTAATGAAGATTGTCGTTAAGGACGGCGTTGGTTCTTACGAGGGAATGTAATCGGCGGGTTTACCGCGGATTTCACTTCTATCTTACACAAATTCAGACCCGTATGTATGGCTTTGCGGAAAAAATCCGCAGAGCTGTACGGGTCTTATTTGTATAATATGGCAAAGACTTTGTTTACGGCTCTTTCCTGCCGTAAATTAATGCAGATTTTCGCTGAAAGTCTGTATTAATATGCGGCAGTATTCCAAATCCCCGAAAGGAGTTCTAATCCTATGATGAGCTTTATTTCCTACTTCGTCAACGGAATAAGCCTCGGAAGCATTTACGCGCTCATTGCTTTGGGCTATACCATGGTTTACGGTATCGCCAAAATGCTTAACTTCGCGCACGGCGACGTTATTATGGTCGGCGGTTTCGCCGTCTTTACCGCTATGTCCTCCGCTTGGTGCCCCGTGTGGCTATCGGTCGTCATCGGCATTGTCGTTTGCACGCTGTTCGGCGTCGTTATCGAGAAAGTCGCGTATAAGCCACTCAGAAGCGCGCCGCCCCTCGCGGTTCTCATCACCGCTATCGGCGTCAGCTACCTGCTTCAGAACCTCGCGCTCCTCATCTTCGGCTCGGCTGCCAAAAACTTTACCTCAATCGTCGACGGCTGCCCGCCGTTCCTTGTTATCGCGGACGGACAGGCTTCTTTCTTTTCCGCCCTTCCGGCGGGTACGAGAGCGGAACTCACCGTTTCTATGGAAACGTTCATCTCGATTATCGCTTCTCTCGCCATAATGATAGCGCTCACGTTCTTTATCAACAAAACAAAGGCGGGCAAGGCTATGCTCGCGGTTGCGGAAGATAAGGGCGCGGCGCAGCTTATGGGTATCAATGTAAACCGCACGATTTCGCTCACTTTCGCGATAGGCTCCGCTCTCGCGGGCGTTGCAAGCGTTCTGATGTGCTCCAGCTACCCGCAGCTCAGCCCTTACACGGGTTCTATGCCCGGCATAAAGGCGTTCGTTGCGGCGGTTTTCGGCGGTATCGGCAGTATCCCCGGCGCTATGATTGGCGGCGTTCTCCTCGGCGTTATCGAGCAGCTTTCAAAGGCTTATATCTCCTCGCAGCTCTCCGACGCTATCGTGTTCCTTGTGCTTATCATCGTTCTTGTCGTTAAACCTACCGGTATCCTCGGCAAGAAAATCAACGAGAAGGTCTGAGGGGGATTGTTATGACAAAAACTACAAAAAGCAATCTTATAACCTGCGCAATTACGCTCGGTTTCTTCGTAATTACGGGCGTTCTCGCTCTCACGGGCGTGCTAGGCAATCAATATGCGGGCCTGCTTGTCTTGATTGGAATTTATATTATCCTTTCAATATCACTTAATCTCACGGTCGGTATCCTCGGAGAGCTTTCGCTCGGTCACGCGGGCTTTATGTGCATAGGCGCTTATGTCGGCGGTATTTTCTCGATTATTACGCAGGAAACAATCAACCCTTCGTGGCTCAGAATGATTTTTGCAATCATAATCGGCGGTATCGCCGCGGCAATCTTCGGTTTCCTCATCGGTATACCCGTTTTAAGGCTCAGGGGCGACTATCTCGCTATCGTTACCCTCGGTTTCGGCGAGATTATTAAGGCGCTTGCAAACAATATCTATATCGCTATGGATAAGGACGGGCTGCACTTCAGCTTCGCTTCCGCCATCACCGACCTCGACGCCGCCACAAAAACCGATATCACAAAAGGTCCGCAGGGTTTTCAGGCGCCGCAGGATACAGACCTCATTATTGTCGTTGTTGTTTTGATGATTTGTCTTGTCGTTCTGATGAATTTCATCAATTCACGCGCAGGACGAGCTTGTATGACCGTGCGCGATAACTACATCGCCGCGCAGTCAGTCGGTATTAACGTCACGAAATACAGACTTATCGCGTTTACGCTTTCAGCCGCTATCGCTGGCGTTGCGGGCGTTCTTTACTCGCACTCCCTCACTTCGCTCGTTTCTAAGAAGTTCGACTATAACCTCTCTATCCTTATCCTCGTTTTCGTCGTTCTCGGCGGTCTTGGAAGTCTCAGAGGGTCGGTTATCGCGACTATCGTGCTTTACGCGCTCCCCGAAATATTCAGAGAACTCGGCGATTACAGAATGTTAATTTACGCCGTTGTCCTCATTCTTATGATGATTTTCAACAACTCCCCCGCGTTTGTCGCCCTGCGCGAACGTATCGGCGCTTCGCCCGCCGTTCAGAAGGTTAAGGGTATTTTCAAACGGAGAAAAAAGGCGGGAGGTGCTGACAATGGCTGAAAATAACGCTATGCTTGAAGTCAAAAATCTCTCAATTCAATTCGGAGGACTTCGCGCCGTCGACGGGCTGAATATGACCGTCAGAAAAGGACAGCTTTATGGGCTTATCGGTCCGAACGGCGCCGGCAAAACCACAGTCTTTAATATGCTCACGGGCGTTTATAAGCCCACCTCCGGCAGTATCCTCCTCGACGGCAAAAATATCACGGGCAAGTCCGCTATCGCTATCAACCGCGACGGCATAGCCCGCACTTTCCAGAATATCAGACTTTTCAAGAATATGAGCGTTCTCGACAACGTCAAGGCGGGGCTTCACAACCATATGAACTATACCGCTATCGAAGGCGTTCTCAGGCTTCCGAGATATTTCCGAGAAGAAAAAAAGGCGAACGAGAAGGCTCTCGAACTGCTCAGGGTGTTCGAGCTTGACGGCGAGGCGCAGCAAATGGCGGCGAACCTTCCTTACGGTAAACAGCGCAAGCTTGAAATTGCGCGCGCGCTCGCAACCGACCCCAAGCTTCTCCTCCTCGACGAGCCCGCCGCGGGTATGAACCCCAACGAAACCGCCGAGCTTATGAACACAATTCACTTCGTCCGCGATGAGTTTAAGATGACTATTCTCCTCATCGAGCATGATATGAGGCTCGTTTCGGGTATCTGCGAGGAGCTTACCGTTCTCAATTTCGGTCAGGAACTCGCTCAGGGCGAAACTTCAGCCGTCCTCAACGACCCGAAGGTCATCACGGCTTATCTCGGAGAATAAGGAGGGGAACGAGCAATGGCTATGCTTGAAATTAAGGATTTACAGGTCTATTACGGCGCTATCAACGCTATCAAGGGTATCTCCTTTGACGTCGAACAGGGCGAAATTATCGCGCTTATCGGCGCTAACGGCGCAGGTAAAACCACTATCCTTCACACTATTACCGGTCTTGTCGGCGCGAAGCACGGCTCGATTATGTTCGGCGGCAAGGACCTCACCAAAACTCCCGCTCATAAAATCGTCGCTATGGGTATGGCTCACGTCCCTGAGGGCAGACGCGTTTTCTCAAGGCTTTCCGTTTATGAGAACCTTATGCTCGGCGCTTTTACAAGAACCGACAGAAACGAAATCGCAGGGTCTCTCGAAAAGGTTTTCGAGCGCTTCCCGCGACTTAAAGAGCGCCGCAATCAGCAGGCGGGTACGCTTTCCGGCGGCGAACAGCAGATGCTCGCTATGGGCAGAGCGCTTATGTCCAAGCCGAATATTATCCTTATGGACGAGCCTTCTATGGGTCTTTCGCCGCTTTATGTCAACGAAATCTTCGATATCATCGGCGAAATCAATAAGTCCGGCACTACCGTTCTGCTTGTTGAACAGAACGCCAAAAAGGCTCTTTCTATCGCTAACAGAGCGTATGTTCTCGAAACGGGCAAAATCGTACTTTCGGGCGACGCCAAGGAGCTTATGAACAACGATTCCGTCAAAAAGGCTTATCTCGGCGAATAATCATACGGTTTTTCGCGGACGCAGGAGGTTTTTATGGAGAAATTCATCGTTACTATTGCAAGAGGTTTCGGAAGCGGCGGGCGAACTATCGGCAAAATGCTCGCTGATAAGCTCGGTATTGAGTTCTATGACAAGGATTTAATCCGCATCGCTTCCGATGTCAGCGGAATTAACGAGGCGCTTTTCGGTCAGAACGACGAAAAGACCAAAGCGGGCGTTTTCGGTAAGCCCGGCGTTTACAAGGGCGGAGTTATCGCTCCCGGCAAAAGCGGCTTCATCTCGGAAGAAAATCTGTTTAACTATCAGGCTATGGTTATCAAGCAGATTTGCGAGGAAAAATCCGCCGTTATCGTCGGGCGCTGCGCGGATTACGTTCTCAGCGGCAGAAAGAACGTTGTAAGGGTGTTTATCTACGCGGACGAGGAAAACTGTATCAAAAATGCAGCCGACGTCAAGGGCATAACGGACCGCAAAGAGGCGCTCAGAACCATCGCTTCGACCGATAAGGAACGCGCGGCTTACTACAAGGCGCACACAGGCAGGGATTGGATTGACGCGCGCAACTATGACCTCTGTCTTAACAGCGGCGACCTCGGCTTTGAAAAGTGCGTTGAGATTATCTGCGATTTTATTAAGATTAAGCTGGGTTGAGTTTGGCATAATGCTAAAGGGGAACGCGAGGTTCCCAGACTGTCGATAAAGGCACATCTGCGTTGTCAGCGCCGTTTTGGCAGGCACAAAGCCTAGCCAAAACGGCGCTTCCTAGCATCTGCACCTTTCTCGACAGTCTGAGAATTTTTTTCGATAGAATGTGAGAACGAGTTTCGCTCCGATCCCGCGCTTCGCGGAGCAATTACAAACAAAGCGTAATAACGAAAGCCGTGAATTTCACGATTTTTGCTGTGAGAAAATAACAAAATGCAAAGAGTAGCGCGGCGGCGCCTGTTCTCTTTGCATTTTTTCTTTACTTATTCTCTTTATTGCGGTCGTTTTCGCGAATCTCTACTCTCCGTATCTTTCCGCTTATCGTCTTGGGAAGCTCTTTCACAAACTCCACAACCCTCGGATATTTATACGGTGCGGTGTTCTTCTTGACGTGCGTCTGTATCTCCTGCTTCAGCTCCTCGGTCGGTTCGTAGCCGTCGCAAAGCACTATCGTCGCTTTTACAACCTCTCCGCGTATCGGGTGAGGAACGCCAGTTACCGCGCACTCCAAAACCGCAGGGTGCGTCACCAAAACCGACTCAACCTCAAACGGCCCTATGCGGTATCCGCTCGACTTGATTACATCATCATTTCTGCCCACATACCAGTAATATCCGTCGCTGTCGCGCTTCGCAGTGTCGCCGGTGTGATAATATCCGTCATACCATACTTTCTCAGTCGCTTCTTCATTGTTGTAATACCCGCGGAAAAGTCCCGCCGTGTGCTCGTAATCGCCTTTTACCACTATCTCGCCTACCGCGCCGTCAGGTACGGGATTGCCCTCCTTATCAAGCAGGTCAACCTCGTAAAGCGGCGTCGGCTTACCCATCGAGCCGGGCTTCGGCTTCATTCCGATGATATTCCCGATAAGACAAGTGCTTTCCGTCTGTCCGTAACCCTCCATAAGCTCAAGCCCCGTCGCTTCTTTCCAACGGTTGAACACCTCCGCGGAAAGCGCTTCGCCAGCTATATTGCAATATTTCAGGCTCGACAAATCGTATTTCTCCAGACCCGCGTTTATGAAAAATCTGTACATCGTCGGCGGCGCGCAGAACGTCGTTATCCTGTATTTCTCCATTATCGCAAGCATATTTTCGGGAATAAACTTGTCGAAATCGTACACGAACACGCAAGTTCCCATTGCAAGCTGTCCGTACATCTTGCCCCACGCGCATTTCGCCCAGCCCGAATCCGATACCGTGAGATGAATCCCGTCCGGACACACCTTCTGCCAGTGCTTCGCCGTTTGTATGTGCGCGAGAGCCAAGGTGTGGTCGTGTATCGCCATTTTCGGATAGCCGGTCGTTCCGCTCGTGAAATATAACAGGAAAATTTCGCTTGCTTTCGTCGGTATGCGCTCAAGAGTATCGGGATATTTCTCAATCTCCTCGTCAAACGACTTCCAGCCGCCGCGCTCGCCGTTTACTATATACTTGCACTTCAGCTCGCCGTGCGTCTTTTTCTCCGCCTCGTCAATATACTCCGTCACTTCGCCGTCGTGCGTCGCCACAACGCCCTTTACGTCGGCTGCGTCCATTCGGTATACAAAATCCTTTACCGTCAGAAGATATGTCGCCGGTATCGCAATCGCGCCTATCTTTATCAGCGCCATCATTGTATACCAGAACTGATAATGACGCTTCATCACCAGTATTACATGGTCGCCTTTCTTTATCCCCTGCGCAAGAAACATATTCGCCGCCTTGTTCGACAGCCGCGATAATTCTCCGTATGTGAACGTCTTTTCGTTCCCCTTCAGGTCAACCCACATCAGCGCCCGTCTGTTTGGCTCAAGCTCCGCGTATTTATCTATGATGTCATACCCGAAGTTGAAATTTTCCGGATACTTCAGACCGAATTTCTTTAAATTCCCGTCGTTATCGTACTCTTCGGTTACAAAATTCAGGTGATATGACTCAATATTCATTCTTTATTATCCCTTTCAGTGATTAACGGCATTATCCCGCTATTTTCCATTATAATACAATGCGTCCGCTTTGTCAAGATTTCTATTATGAAAATTGTGTGTAATTTTCGGGCTTATTATGTGCGACTTCCTATTTCTTTGATAATCTCTTTTCCGCGATTGTTTTCGCGGTTATTTTTTTCGTTTCGGGCGGTTTTCGCTATAAAAAATTATTTTCGCGCCCTCATAACGACGCTTTTTTCGGCTTCTTCGTGATATAATGCAATCAAATCCGCTCACCGAGCGCCTTATAGGCAATACCGCGCAATATTACTTACGCGGCGCAGTCTTGTTTTATCGGGAAACAGGGAGTGAGGGCTGCGGAACGCCCGCCCGCCGTCTTTCGGCGGCGAGAGGGATTTTTCCTTAAAAGGAGGAACACTATGCTCAAAATCTATAACGACGGAAAGCGTATCACAGCCGCGCTCTTCGGGGATATCGACCACCACTCCGCGCGTGAATTCCGCACGGAACTCGACGACGTTATCGCGCGCTCGCGCCCCGAACTCCTCGTCCTCGATTTCGAGAACGTCGGGTTTATGGACAGCTCCGGCGTCGGTCTTGTCCTCGGCAGACTCAGAGCCGTTAACGCCGCGGGAGGCGAGCTTCTCATCAAAAATGCGCGCGGAGAAATCGCGCAGATGATTAAGCTTTCCGGTCTTTCTTCGCTTATCGCTTCAAAAACTACTACATAAGGAGAAAAAATGAAAAGATTGCTTCTTAACGAATGTGCGCTGCGCTTTCCCGCGCTTTCCCGCAACGAGAGCCTTTCGCGCTCCGCAGCCGCCGCGTTTGTCCTCCAGTGCGACCCTACCGTCGAGGAAACAGCCGCCGTTAAAACCGCCGTTTCCGAGGCTGTCACCAACGCAATTGTTCACGGTTATCGCGATAAAAATGGCATAGTCGAGATGATTTTGCGGCTGTACGAGGGGAATTTGCTCAGAATTATCATAAAGGACAAGGGCTGCGGTATTTCCGACGTTTTAGCCGCGATGCAGCCCGAATTCTCCACCGCGCCGCCCGAAGAAGAACGCTCCGGTCTTGGTTTTACCGTTATGGAGAGCTTTATGGATAAGGTCAGAGTGCGCTCGGCAGAGGGAAAAGGCACTTCCGTTACCCTCGAAAAAACTATCGGCGGAAAATGACGCGCGACGAATTTATCGAGAAAAATCTCCCGCTCGTCCACTCCCTCGCTAACCGTTTCCGCGGCAGAGGAATAGACTACGAGGAACTGTATTCGGCGGGCTGCGTCGGACTTGTCAAGGCTTATGACAACTTTGATTTCGAGCGCGGACTGAAATTCTCAACTTATGCCGTGCCTGTCATTCTGGGCGAAATCAGGCGGCTTTTCCGCGACGGCGGCGCTGTCAAAATGAGCCGCTCTCTCAAGGAGCTTTCGATGAAAGCCGCCAGAGCGCGGGACGAGCTTTCCGCGGACGGAAATATCCCAACCGTTTCCGATATCGCAAAGCGTCTCGGCGTTTCGGAGGAGGACGTCGCCGAAGCCGTTGCGGCGGGG
>DPBR01000035.1:389-874 GCA_003516865.1 Oscillospiraceae bacterium | reverse complement strand
CTTCGCTTACCTGCGGCGAGGACGGCGCGGAGCTTTGCGTTCCCGCCGAAAGCAAGGAAGCCGCGCTTATCGACAGGCTCGCGCTCCGGCAATGCCTCGGCGCGCTCTCGCCGGAGGACAGAAGTCTTATCATAATGCGGTTCTTTCGCGGGAAAACGCAAGCCGAAACAGCAAAAATCCTTGGGTTTACGCAGGTCGGCGTTTCGCGGAGGGAGAGGAAAATCCTCGCGGAACTGCGGGAAAAGCTTATCTGAACGGCGAAACAGCGGGTTATCGGGAAGTTTGGGCAAAACGGATAAAGCGTGTTTTTGTCAGGGGACAGGCTTTGACGGTGAAAAATCTCGGCGAAACCGAGTGAGAAATGTTATGCGCTATTCTTTAGGCAACACCGCGAAATTTTCGGCCTTGCCTTTTTCATTCATTCACTTGATATTTTGCCATAATGTCCAAAACTCCCACGAGCGCATTATCCGCCTGCGGCGGAA
>DPBR01000035.1:0-125 GCA_003516865.1 Oscillospiraceae bacterium | reverse complement strand
TGAACGAAAATAATTATGCAGTGCTGCCTTTAAAAAATGGCGCTTCTTTTCAAAAAACCCTTGATTTTAATGTCGTATTATGTTAAAATAATAATGTATAGATATTTATGGCAACACCGCACAAT
>DPBR01000016.1:942-16764 GCA_003516865.1 Oscillospiraceae bacterium | reverse complement strand
CTCTTCGACTGCTTCGGGAGCAGGCTCTTCGACCGCTTCTGGAACAGGCTCTTCGGCAGCTTCGGAAACTTCTGCGGCGGGTTCTCCGAAAAGATTTACATTATCAACAGGGCGTTCCTCAGCGGAATCGTCCATTGAATTGCCAAGGAACGAATATGGGTCAAGAGAAATGTCGGCTTCGGGATTTTCGTCCATAGAACAGCCCTCGATAACCGGCACGGCTGTGTCCGATATCGGAACGGATTCTTCCGCTCCATCGCTCATCGAGAAGTTCTCAACTTTTCTCGCCTCGCCCTGTTCGGGCTCTTTCTGGCGGACAGCGCCGCTTGCTTTGCTTATCGCGGGCATCTCGCTCGACGACGCGCTGAAATTCGACATCTGGCGGTTAAGCGCCTCAATATCGCTTGCGGAATAGCTGTTTGTGCCGAAAAGATTGTCGGCGGCGTTTTCGTTTCCGTAAGCCGACGGCATTCCTCCGCCCATAAAGCTGTTTATCCGGTTTATATCGCTGTCGGAAAATCCCTCAATTCCGCCGCCAAATCCTCCGAAACCTCCGTCAAGGTCCATAGGATTGTTGTTTATAAGCGGCACGGAGCTTGTGGGCTTATCGCCCAGCCTCATTCCGCACTTTTCACAGGTATCGGTATTATGCTGCATTCTCATTCCGCAGTTCGGGCAGAACACAAGCGTTCCTTCGTCGTTTCCGCCGATAGGCTGTATTCCCGGCATTGAAGCCTGAACATCGCCGCGCTCTTCCTGCTTGTTTTCCTCGGAATTTACGTCAGCCGAAGCGTTTTCGGGCGCATTTTCGGGCTTTTCGTCGCTTCTTCCGGGCAAACCGCCCTCCTCAAGCACTTCGGGAGGCACAGGCGTTCCACACTCCACGCAGAACGAGTATCCCCTTATCAATTTTTTACCGCAGTTTTCGCAAAACATAGTATTCCTCCCGCTAATTTTTTGAGACAGAATTTAAATTATTGTTCCCGTATGGAAGAATTTACACTAAAATACATATTTTATTATACAATAATTTTTGCCGGTTGTCAATTCTTTTCATAATAATTGTACAAATCAAGCAATAATTTGTTTTGTTTTTGTGCTAAACAACGGAAAAATAAAGTCCCGCGAATATTCCCGCCGCGATTGCACAAACGGCGGTCGAAATAAGGCACATCACGATATGAAGCGTTGTGAATTTGCGCTCCGGAGCGTTCTTTTTTCCCGAAACGCCGCTTTCAATCGGCACGGTCATCATAATAGAATTTGGGGGAACATTTGGATTTGTCGGCGCGTTTGCATACTTTCCGGTACTGTAATCAGCCGAAATCCGAGGATTTGCGGCGCTTTGTGCGGCGAGCTGCTCGGAATTTGCCGGAATAACACCGGGACGAGGAACGGACGGGCTTTGTCCGAGCGTATCCAAATCGGGCGACTGCGAGAAAAAGCTCTCGTTATCGCGATTTTCGGTTACCGCGCCGATTGCCGTATCGTTTTCCGATATCTCAAGCTGACCGTTTTCGGGCGAAATTTCGGTCGGTTTTTCGAGCGATATCGCTGCGGGAGCGCCGCAAAAGCAGCAGAACTTCACTCCGTCCGAATTTTCTCTTCCGCAATTAAGACAAATCATTTTTTACTCCTTTACGCTAAGACCGTTGTTGTTTCTGACATAATCGAAAAGATACTGCTGGGCGACGCCCTCGATGCCTTTTGTACATTCGGGCAAGCCGTCGGGATAAAACCGCTCCATAAGCCGCTTTACCCACACGTCCTTTGGGAACGCCTCCGTTTTGTGGAACGCGAAAAGCAAAACACAGTCGGCTACTTTATCGCCCACTCCCGTGATAAGCTTCAGCTTTTGGCGCGCTTCATCGGTCGAAAGCGCGTTGATTTCATCAAAATCAATCAAGCCGCCGTTCACCTTTTCCACGGCGTCCGCTATATAACGCGCGCGAAATCCCGCCCTAAGAGGCGCAAGCTCCTCGGCGGTTATCCCGCGCAGGCTCTCCGCCGCCGGAAACGCAAAACCGCCGTCAATTCTCTCGCCGAAGCCCTCGCAGAGCCGCGTGATAATCCCCGAAATGCGCGGAATGTTGTTGTTCTGGGAAATGATGAAGCTTATCAGCGTTTCAAACGGCTCTTGACGCAAAATTCTTATTCCCGCAGAGCGTCTGCACGCCTCTTTCAGAGTTTTGTCCGCGGAAAGCCGTTTTATGTATCCCGCATAATCCGCGTCCAAATCGAAATATTCGCGCGCTTCGCTTTCGGTAAACCCCGAAATCTCGGCAAAATCGCCGTTTTCCCGCACGGTTATGAGCTTTTTACGCACAATTCCCGAAAAAACGCCGTTTTCTTCCTCTGTCCAGCGGAAACACTGACCGCAGAAAAACGTTTTTCGCGGATTTAATTCATTTAAGTTAACTTTTATTTTCAATTTTTTCAAAAACCCCTTGATTATTTACTTTAATTATAATACAATATAAGTAAGATTTCAATACCAAAACGAACTTTTTGCGGAGGAAATATGAGAGAAAGTCTGCTTACCATACCGATAAACGAGGTTTTTGAACCGAAATGCGGCTGTCCGCTCTGCGCTATGCGAAATTCCGTCGAGGAACACATCTGCGAATACATAATGGGCGCGGCGATGATGGAGCCGGACGTCCGCGAGGAAACAAACGCGCTCGGTTTTTGCCTCACGCACTACAATATGCTCCTTAAACAGAACAACCGCCTTTCGCTTGCGCTTATGCTCAACACGCATCTTACACAGCTCCGCGAGGAGGTTATCGACAAAAAGGACGGAATGTTCGGGAAAAGCAAGGCGAAAAAGCTTTCCGAGGAGAAGGAAACCTGCTTTGTCTGCGCGAAAGTCGATTGGGGCATAAATCATATGCTTGAAACCGTTTTCACGATGTTCAAGAACGACGCGGGCTTCAGAAAGCTCTATTCCGCGCAGGAATATCTCTGTATGCCGCACTATCGCAGGCTGATGAACGCGGCTCCGAACAGGCTCAAAAAGGACGACCTCAAGACCTTTCAGGACGCGACGGACGAGCTTGCCGCAAAGTATGCGAAAACGCTCAACGAGGACGTAAAGGCGTTCTGCGACAGCTTCGACTATCGAAACGCGGGAAAGCTCCACAACGACGATATGGCGCACGTCAGAAGTTCGATTGAACGCGCAATCGAGTTCCTAACATCGAGAAAACCAAGCGAAAAATAAATATACAGGACAGATAAGATGAATATTTTAGCAATTGAAAGCTCCTGCGATGAAACAGCCGCGGCGGTTGTACGCGATGGACGGGAGATTATTTCCTCGGTTGTCGCAACGCAGATTGAAGAACACCGCTTATACGGTGGAGTCGTCCCCGAAATCGCTTCAAGACGGCACTGTGAAAGCATTTACGCCGTTGTTGACGAGGCTCTCGCAAAGGCTGAGATGACGCTCGGCGATATCGACGCAATCGGCGTAACCTACGCGCCGGGACTTGTCGGAGCGCTGCTTGTCGGAGTGAATTTCGCAAAGGGACTCGCTTTCGCCGCAAACAAGCCGCTTATTCCCGTTCACCATATCCGCGGTCACATCGCGGCGAATTATCTCGCGCACAAAGACCTCGAGCCGCCGTATATGTGTCTTGTCGCTTCCGGCGGAAACAGCCTTATCGTGAAGGTAAACGGCTACACGGATTTTGAGATTATCGGTCAGACCGTTGACGACGCGGCGGGAGAGGCTTTCGACAAATCCGCGCGGGCAATGGGTTTTCCCTATCCCGGCGGCGCTTTTATCGAAAAAGCCGCGAAAACGGGCGACGCGGCAAAATACAAGCTCCCGAAACCGCACACCGCAAACCCCTTTGATTTCAGCTTTTCGGGATTGAAAACCGCCGTCATCAACCTTATCCACAACACGGAGCAGCGCGGCGAAACGCTTGATATAAACAGCCTTGCCGCCTGCTTCCAGAAAACCGTGAGCGAAATTCTCACGGATAAATTTGTCGGAGCGGCGCGCGAAAACGACTGCAAAAAAATCGCGCTCGCGGGAGGAGTCGCCGCAAACGGCGGACTTCGAGCCGCGCTCCAAACCGCCGCGGACAAGAACGGAATGACGCTCTTTATCCCGCCGATTTCCCTTTGCGGCGACAACGCGGCGATGATTGGAAGTCAGGCTTTCTACGAATATCAGAGCGGCAAAACCGCGAAAACCGACCTCAACGCCTATGCGACAATGCGGCTTGACAAGGTGATTTGGTAATAAAATGAACGGATTTTTAGGGCTTATTTTCGTGATGAACGGCAGGGACGTTGTAAACGTGGGAAAAGCGCTCTGCAATACTGCTTCAACTCCCAAAGAACGCAAAATCGCCGCTGCTTTCCGCAGAGTTTATTACGGGACGATTGCGCTTTGCGTTATACTGATTGCGGCGCTTGCCGCTGTGATGATACTGAACAAGCCGTTCCTCGACAGCGGAACAAAACGCTATGGAACGGTTCAGAGCGGCGGTAAAATAAGCTACGTTCAAGGTGAAGCAAAGCTTGTTTCGTCCGAACAGCTCGGTCTTTCAGACTATGAGCTGAAAAGCGGCGACAGAGTAATTATCTTCTTCGATGGAAATGATAACATAAAATCCGCTTATCCGCGCGATTTTTACGATAAATACACGGAAAGCCGCGTCTTAATAATCGTTTTCGCGGCGCTGCTCGAAATTACGGTTTTGATGCTGTACGCGTTCGTGATTTGCAGGCTCACGCCTTTCGGCAGAGCTTGGTATCTCCTTTGCCGAGAACTCAGGAATTACGGAAAGCCCGATATGTCAAAAGGGAGAAAAGTGCTGATTTACGCGGCTGCGGGCATCATTACGCTTGCTTTGCTTTATCCGCAGATTACCGTTTTGGTCGATGAAATGCGCGAAATGCGGGAGATTGAGGAGTTTGGGAATAAAATCAAATCCGCGCGTCTTTCAGCCGAAAAAGCGCAGGAAATCTCGGATAAGCTTAACAGCTTAAATGAGAATTTAAGCGATAACAGCGGGCTTGACAACGCGAAAAGCGCCGCGGAGAAGATAAGCAGTATTAAGGAAAATTTGCAGTCGAGGTGACTTTTTTGAAAAATATCGTACTCATAGGAATGCCGGCGGCGGGAAAGTCCACAATCGGCGTTATTCTCGCGAAAACGCTCGGATTTGAGTTTATCGACACGGATTTGATTATCCAGAAGCAAACCGGCGAGCTTTTGCAGGAAATTATCGACAAGGACGGTCTTGACAGGTTCTGCGCCTGTGAGGAGCGCGCCGTGATGTCGGTTGAACAGACGGAAAACGCCGTTATCGCAACGGGCGGAAGCGCCGTTTACAGCAGGGACGCGATGCTTTTCCTCAGGAAAAGTTCGGTTATTTACTACCTTTCGCTGCCGACGGACGAACTTCTGAAACGCCTCGGAAACATAAAAACGCGCGGCATAGCTATGCGTCCCGGAGAAACCGTAGACGAGGTTTTCGCGCACAGAAAGTCGCTTTATGAAGAATACGCCGACGTTACAGTCGATTGTTTCGGGAAAACCACGGAGCAGATTGTCGCGGAAATTATGGATTGTCACAAGAAAATCGGCGCGAAAGAGGTGTAATATGACCGAAAACGATATTCAAAGCGAAACTTCCGCGGCGCCGCTCAAGGAGGGCTATAAAAAGCTCTGTCTGCGGCTCGGACTTATGATAATCGTGATTTTTTCATCTCGCGGAATTTGCTCGGTTTTGCTGTCGCTTCTGAAGCCATCGCTTTCGGGGCTTAGCGCCACAGCCGCTTACTGCGTTCAGACGGCGTTTTCTATCGCTTTCCTGTACGCCGTCCCGATAGCCGCAACCGTGCTTCTGCTTAAAGTTCCCGTGAAAAAAATGAACGCGGATATCTACAAAAAACCGAAGTATTTCGGCAGAGCGCTTGGAATGTTCCCCGCGTTTTTCTCGGTTTCAATAATCGCAAACGCCATTACAATCTGGATTACAAGCCTTATAAAATCCACAAATTTCAGCGATTCTTTCAATACCGTAAACGAGCTTGCCGCGCCCGATACGCCAAGCGGAATTATTCTTTTCGTGCAGATGGTCGTGATTGCGCCGCTGCTTGAAGAATTCTGGTTTAGGGGGCTGGTTCTCGAAAGCCTGCGGCCATACGGAAACGGCGTCGCAATCTTCATTTCCGCATTCCTTTTCGGACTTACGCACGCGAATTTCGCGCAGTTCTTCTACACGGCGGTTTTTGGCATTTTCCTCGGCTATCTCGCCGTTTCAACAAGAAGTATCGTCACGACGACGGTTGTTCACGCAATCCTGAACTCGTTCGCCGCAACGCTTCTGCTCCTGCTCACGGATAACTCGGTCAAAAGATTTGTTACGCTGACGCAGATGGGAGTTGTAGGCGAAATCACGCCCGCAGTCGTTTTTTTTCTGGTAATGCTTGGCATAATGCTTCTTATGGTTGCGGTCGGGTTTATAATGGCTTGCTTTAAATTCGCAAAAATCAAAAAATACAAGGTTCCCGTTGTGCAGACGGAGCTTTCCGCGAAAAAACGCTGGGCTATGTTCTTTTCGGCGTTTACCGTTATCATCGGGCTTTGCCTTGCCGCGGACAGCTTTACCGTGAGATTTATTCCAACTCAGATTTATCAGTTTATCAATAACTTCAGGGGGTAATTTTATGAACGAAAACACACCGCGCGTCAGCCTGAAAAAGGAAGAAAACAAAAGCTGGACAGACCCGATTACGGGGGAAATTTATCCCGGCGGAAACCCGAATCAGCCCTCGCAGACGTATTCCGCGCCAAATTTCGCGCAGCCGCAGCCCGTTAATATTCAGCAATCAAATTTTTCCGCGCATAATATCCCGCAGGGAAATCCCGTTTTCACATCAAACAGCTTTGAGGTTTATCCTCAAAACACGGCAATTCAGCCCGCTCCCGCCGCGCTTCAGCCGGGTATGAAGTACTGCAAATACTGCGCCGCTCAAATACCTATGGAAGCGGTTCTCTGTGTTAAATGCGGCCGTCAGGTCGAGCAGCTTCAGGGCTTTACGAACGTAAACCCGCAGGTTATCATCAACAACACCCCTCAGCAGACGATTATGCCCGCCGGAAACCGCAAGGATAAATGGGTAGCATTCGTTCTCGCGTTTTTCCTCGGCGCTCTCGGCGTTCACCGCTTCTATGAAGGCAAAATCGGCACGGGCGTGCTGTGGTTGCTCACGGGAGGATTGTTCGGCATAGGTTGGCTTGTCGATTGGATTACCATTCTTACAAAACCAAATCCTTATTATGTGTGAAATCAACTTAATAATGGTCGCCTCTAAAAACCTTGTTTGAGTGAAAATGCGTATAGCACGCCGACTGCTTCAGGCACCAAGCGAAATAGCCGAGTGACGGCGTCCGTGCCGTCACTCGGCTATTTCGCTTTGCAACATCGTGTTGCACCTCCTCGTAAGGCACCCAGCCTTACTTCGTCGGCTTTTCTCGCATTAGGGTGACCGCTAGCGGTCACTCGCGTACTCTACCCATTTTCACTTTTCAAACCGGTTTTAGAGGTTTCCTAATAAAAATCCCGCGAAATCAATCGCGGGATTTTTTTTATTTAATTAAATCAGACTGTGGAAGCAACCGCTTCTTCAAGCGCTTCAACCGCATAAGCAAACGTTCTCGCAGATTTTCTGCACTTTCTCAGCAGGGAGAGATTAAGCGAACCCGTGCAATATACGTCGTACAAATTCTCGTAATCTTCGGATACGATTTCATATTCCGTCTGAGCGGCTGCAAGCGCCGACTGAACGTCTGCACTCGGCATTGTCATACCGTTAGCCGTTCTCAGCGCGGAAGCGTATCTCGATTCATACTCAAGCAGAATTGTGCTGAGCGACTGGAAATCAAGCGACGTGAAGTCAACGGAATCGGCTTTCGTCAGCTTTCCGTCAACGGGAATCCCCTGTGAAGCGGAAATATACTCATCTCTGAGCGCGTCCGCCTCGGCAACGTAGGCTGTGAAAGAATCGCGGAACGCTTCAAACTCTTTTTGAGTCATATTGGACGCTTTGCGGGAAGCGTTCATCATAAGCGACGCCATTTTGTTGGCAAGAGCCTTTGCCTTTTCGGAAAGCGCCTCGTCCTCGTTGTTGTAGGTGTCGTCAAAATTTCTTACTTCCTGTATCTGCTCTGTAAGGCTTTCAAGAAAATTGGAAACATCGTATGCGTCCGCTGCGGGACCGTTTTCGGCAACGCTTATAATAGCGTCAAGCGCGCTTGCAAGACCATCGCCAAGCTCGCCGGCATTCTGTCCCTTGATTGCGTTTTTAACATCTCTGAGATACGCAATCACTTCTTTCTTCAATTCCTCGGGGATTTCATCAGCCGAAAGTCTTCCGATATCCGTTATGTCAATGCAGTCGCTCGGAACAGAAACGCCCGCGGAATTGTTTTCAACAACAGCGGAAACGTTTGCCGAAAGCTTTCCGTACTGCGGAATATCAAGAGTTATCGTTTCAACCATCTTGTTCTCGCCTTCGGTTCTTACGCTGAAAGAGAGCTTCGACGAGCTGATTATGGGCATAATCTGACCCATCTGCTCGTTTGCGTCCGTGAAATCAACGGGAGTCTGAAGCGAAATCTCAAAATCGCCCGTATTAATCTTCTTTCCGCAGAAAGTCGCTTCGGTTATATTGCTGTACTTAACCATAACGGAAATCTTGTTGTCGTCAACGTAGGAAGAAATGATGAAAGAGCCTTCAAAATCGCTTGCTTTCGTCCAAGAAACATCGAAAAATGTCTTATCCTCCAACTTAACCTCAATTCCCGCAGAATTTCCGTTCTTTGTCGAAAGCGAAAGGTCGCCGACAAAGGACGCTTTCGCCTCGGATTTTCCGCTTGAAAGAACAGAATAGCTCTTTGCAAGAACGCGGCAGCTGTTGTCGGTTACGGTTTCGATTACAATGCCCGCTCCGTCGGGAACAGTTATCATATTGACAATGCTTGTGACGGTGTTTTTGAGCTGGCTTTCGGGAATATCAAGACCACATTCGCTCATAAACGTCGAGAGCTTTCCGCAGAAATAGCTGTCGTTCATGATTGTATCGGCGATTTTCCTGATAAGCTCGGTAAGCTTGGTTCCCGTGAGATTAACGGTTATATGCTCGCCCTTCGCGGTTACGCCCGCAGCGGTGATTTCGCCGCTTTCCGAGGTGATTTCGCAGGATTTGTATACTTCAAGATAAACGTTTACCAGCTTATCGGTAATTCTCTTGAGTTCTTTCTCGTCAAGCTCAAGGTAAACGTTCTTAACCTGTCCCGCCTGCTCTACGGAAGCGGTTCCGACATTAATCATAAACGCTTTATCCGAAGCGAACGGAAGCATAAGATATACCTTTCCGTCCTCCGCGATAACGCTCTTTGCGTTGAGTTTAAGCCCCGCCGCCGTTACTTCAAATCCGACTTCAAACGCATTTTCCGCGGCAGTCATATCGCCGGCAAATTTCACATCGTTTATCTGCGCGATAATCTCGTTGATTTGGCTCTCGGAACAATTGAGCATTTCAGCAATCTGCGCCTTAAACGTATCGGTAAGCTCCGCGTTTATATCGGTCGTGATTTTAACGGAATTTGCGCCGTATGCTTCAAGAAACGTCTCGTTCAGCGATGAAACCAGCTTCTTCAAGTCAACGGACGAAGCCATATTCATCGCCGAGCCCGAATAGGACATCATCGGCGCTATATCGGAATTGCGGCTCGCTCCCGTAAAAAGTGAAGAATATCTTCCCGCAGACGTTGTTGTCGCCTGCTTTATGCCGTCGGAAAGCGCAGCCATATCAATCTTATCGGTGACGCTTCTTATGGAATTGCCCTCAACCATCGCAGCATAGCCCGATTTTCCGAGAATTATGCTGAAGAAAAGCGACCTGTTCACGAAGAAAATAACGCCCGCCGCTATCAGAGCCGCTCCGATAACCGCCAGAATGGGTATGAGAATACGCTTTGCGATATTCTTTTTCTTAATCGGCTTCACAGCGACAGCCGCGGCGCCCGCCTGATAATCCATAAACGGAACTCCGTTCGGGTCTGCCTGAGGCGCGGTGTAAACGGGAGCGGAATATGTAGGAGCCGAAACAGGCGCGTTATTTTCGGGCGCAGGCGCGGAATTGCTTATCGCAGCCGCAGAATAGCCCGTCGCGGTCGGCGCGGGTTCGGTATAATTCGATTCGGGAATAAATCCCATTTCGCCGCCTTCGAGAACAGCGGGTTCGGGAACGGCGGATTGTTTCTCGGAAGCCTGCCAGAGAAGCTCTCCCTCGTTGCCCCAAGGCTCTTTGCTTACGGGAGCGGACACGGCTTCGGTCTTGTCTATCGCCGGCATAGAAACATCGCTTGTCGGAACGGGGATTGGATATCCCGATTCAACGTTCTCCGCGGGAACAACCTCGGAAACGCGGTTTTCCGCAAGCTCCGACGTCTTTTCGGAAGAAAAGTCAGCCGAAACGGGCGCTCCGAGCGTTACGGGCGCGAGTACGTCCGCAGGCTTAACCTCCGGCGCGGAACCGCCGTTTACGGCAGCGCCGCAGACAGCGCAAAATCTCGCTCCTTTGGGAAGCTCAAGTCCGCAATTTTCGCAGAATTTCTTGTCGTTTGCGGGCGCGCTTACGGCAGCTCCGCAGTTTGCGCAGAATTTTGCATTATCCGGTATTTCACAATTACATTTGCTACAAATCATAATATTTTCCTTTCATAAGTAACCGCTTGGCGCAAGAAAGCGTGTCTGAACAATTACCGCCGCCTTAAAATAAGGTTAACCACTTTTATTATATAATTTTTTCCGCCTTTCGTCAATAGTTTTGGCTACAATTTTATGTAAAATTTTTAAAAAGTTTTGTGCATATTGTTCAATTCCGTGACCGCAAACAAAAAACAGCCCGAAAATCGGGCTGTCCGGTTTGTCGAAAAAGTAGATTCTGCCCGCGAAGCGTACATTTTAAAACCGTTTTTTGCCACGGGTCTCCTGGGGCAAAAAACACTTCAATCCGCACAACTGTGTGAATTGTCGGAATTGCCGACAATGAGTGCGGATGCTTCGGCGGAAAAGTAGATTCCCCAGACTGCCGAGAAAGGTACAGATGCTAGGAAGCGCCGGTTTGGCTAGGCTTTGTGCCTGTCAAAACGGCAACAGGACGTTGCGAGTGTCATCGCCAAAAAGCGGCAAGGACGCCGCTGCCAAAGCGATGACACGCCGACTAACGCAGCTGTGCCTTTATAGACAGTCTGAACAGCCCGAAAATCGGGCTGTCCGGAATAATATATTCGCTTATCTTTCGGAAGCGGAGATGTATCTGTTGTCGCCCTCGGAGAGAACGTAAATATCAACGTAAACCGCTCCCCATCTGCACGAATCCTCGTAGCTTCCCATAAACACGTCAACCGCGACCGTTCCGTCCATAAGTCCGTAACCCGTATCCGCGGCAATCGCGTAGCCGTAAACGCGGCTTCCGTTCTGCGCGACAATGTAAACTTCGCTTCCATAGGGAATAATGTTCGGATTAACCGCAACCGTTCCCACAACGGCGTATCGTCCGCTCGCCGTAAGAGCGCCCGCCCGCGCGGAATATGCGGTCGCTTTTCCCGAAACAACGCGCGTGTAATTCTCCGGAATACCGTTCACAAGACTTACCTTTTCGGGGTCATCAAGCTTCGCGTATGGCACGGCGCAGGCTGTTCCGCGCTCAACGACGCGGTTTACGGGCTGCTTTGTGATTTCCTCGGCGGTCTGCTCCGAATAAACGAATTTTCCGTCAACGTATTTATCCGTGTACGTCACAACATGAGCGCCGTTTTCGCCCTCTTCGAGAACATTTTCCGTTCCGATAGCGAGGTTTGAGTTGTCCTTGTAAACAATCTCCGCGGCAAGCATACTTTCGATATTTCTCGTCCTGTATTCAACTCGGTGAACCGCGATTTTCATACCCGCGAAAAGCTCGCTTTCGGGCGCGGGAGTTACGATATCATCGCTTCCGAGCGTTATTCCCGCCTTTTCGAGAGCGTCCGCAACCGTGCCTTCCGTCATTCCGAGCGGGATTGTTTCGCCGTCCGCTCTTATTTCAACGTCAAACGCACGCTCGATTGTGATATGCTTGCGCTTTTCGCCGTCCGTTTCGATTACAACCGCGTCGTCCGGTTCAAGAGCATAGCTTTCATCTTTCAGAATAGCGTAAACGTCGGTGAGGTTCGTCTTGATTTCGCGCGTAACGCCCTCGTCTGTTATATATACCGTGTCGCGGAAATAAAGCGCGCCCGTCAGCAAGAGCGCCGCCGCAGCTATCGCAGCGAAAACCGCCGCTTTTACAATCCTGCTTTTCATAATAAGCTTTTTCATTTTCTCTGTAACTATCTGGGGTTTCATTGGGTTTTTGCCTCCAAATTCTCTCGGACAGCCCGCGCTATAACACGCAGAGCGCCCTTTGTTCGTTTGCGTAAGCTTATTATAGCCGACTCGTTCGTAAATGTCAAACAGAATGAGGCTGTTGAAATTGTGCAAGTTTAACAAATTTATTTTGTAACCATTTTGTAACCTTTTTTATTTTACCGCGAAAAAAGGAATTTTCTGTAAAATTTGCGGAAAGTTCTTGTAAGATTTACTAAAAAACGCAACCCGCGTTTCCTTGGTATAATCAACAAATATTTTCAACAAAGTTTAATATTTATAGCAAAAAGAGCGCCGAAGCGCTCCTTTTTTTTCAATATTGCTCAGCCGCCGTTTTTTCAGGCAACTATGAAATCCTTGATATCGTCAAGGAAATCCGCGCAGTCGTCGCTGTGGATTTTAAGCTCAAGCTCCTTTGAGAGGTCAAGGCTGAAAATACCCATAATGCTCTTTGCGTCGATTGCATATCTGCCGCTTACGATATCAACGTCATAAGCGCAGCCCGTAACTATGGAGACAAACTTCTTTACGTCCTCGATTGTGTTAATGCGAATTTTTGCGGTTGTCATAAAAAATCTTCCTTTCTCTAATCAGATTAACGGAATAATGCCGCCGATTATATTGTCTTTGCTATTTAAATGGTATCACAATTCCGTCCCTTTGTCAATATTGTTTTTGCCAAATTTTGCAAATCGGCACGAAGCCTTTTTGGTCAATCTGCAATAAATTTCGCAGCCTCGTCGGCGAAATCCGCCGCCTGCTCATCGTCCGCGTGGACAATCATCTTGAGCGGCTTCGCAATGTCAAGGCTGAAAATGCCCATAATCGACTTCGCGTCAATCGCGTATCTTCCCGACATAAGGTCGACGTCAAACGCGCACTTGTTCGTAAGCGCGACAAATTCCTTTACCTGCTCGATGGAATTAAGCTTTACGGTATACTCCTTCATTGTTTTCTCCTTCTTTCGTGAAATTTATTTTTGCCTGTTCTTGATAATTAATATAACAACTTTTTAAAAAATAGTCAATACCTTATTGCAAAATTTGTAGTTTTAAAGTATAATAGAAGTGTAGTGAAAAAATTTTTTGTGTATTTCCGACAGGATTTTTAGTGTATGAACGAGATTATCACATTTAAAATACTTACGCTCGGCTGTAAAGTCAACGCCTGCGAAAGCGCGGCAATCGAAAAAAGTCTGCTTGAAAACGGCTTTTCGGCTGCCGAGAGCGAAAGCGCCGACCTGTTTGTCATAAACAGCTGCTCGGTTACGGGAACGGCGGTTGCAAAGGCTCGTCACGCGGCTTCGCGGTTCAGACGGGAAAATCCCGCAGGAATAATCGCGCTTTGCGGGTGCTTTCCGCAGAGTTATCCCGAAGAAGCGGGGCTGAAATTCGACGCGGACATAGTTCTCGGCAATTCCGACAAGGACAAGCTCGCCGATTATGCGAGAGATTACATCGAAAACCGCGTAAAAACCTTCAAAGTCAACCCGCTTTCAAGAGAATTTTGCAAAAACGGCGCAGCGCCCGACGAGGACAGAACCCGCGCTTTCATTAAAATAGAGGACGGCTGCGACAGATTTTGCTCTTACTGCATTATCCCAACGGCGAGAGGGCGCGTTCGCTCGCTTTCCCGCGAGGATATCGCAAAACAGGCGCAAAGCTGCTTTGAAAACGGTCACAAGGAGATTGTTCTTACGGGGATTAACCTCGGCTGCTACGGTCAGGAGCTTGGTTTATCGCTCTATGACGCGGTTAAGGCGGTTTCCGAAAGCGGCGTTCCGAGAATACGCCTGAGTTCTCTCGAACCCGAAATGATGACGGACGAGCTTATTGAAAAACTCGGCGAAATTCCCGCGCTATGTCCGCATTTTCACCTGTCTTTGCAGTCGGGAAGCGACGATATTCTCCGCAAAATGAACCGAAAATACTCAGCGGAGCAGTATTCGCATATTGTGGAAAAGCTGCGAGGGGTTTTCCCCGAATGTTCGATAACAACGGACATTATCGTCGGTTTTCCTTACGAGAGCGACGAGGATTTCCGAAAAAGCGTTGATTTTGCGAAGAAAATCGGTTTCGCAAAAATCCACGTTTTCCCTTATTCAATAAGAAAAGGAACAATCGCCGCGGAAATGCCGCAGGTTCAGCCCTCCGTCAGAACCGAGCGTTCGCGCGTTCTTATCGCGGAAGCCGAGAAGTTAGAGGACGCTTTTTTGCGGTCACAGCGCGGAAAGACGGGTATCGCGCTTATCGAAAAGCCGCAGTCCGAGCTGTATTCGCAGGGTTTCACCGAGAATTATACTCCCGTGCGGATATTAAACGAGCAAATTCCGCGTCATACGCTTGTGAAAGTCGAGATTATCGGCGCAAAAAAGGGTTATTGCATAGGAAGAATTTTGCAGAAATAAGGTTAAATACGGCAAACGCCGTTCAATAAAAGGAGATATAAAAATGGTCTATCGTGTTTATGTGGAGAAAAAAAAGCTCTTTGCCGTCGAAGGCGGCGCGGTTCTCGACGACCTCAACACCGCTCTCGGCGTAAAGTCGGTTTCGGGCGTGAGAATTGTCAACCGCTATGACGTCGAGGGCATCTCGGAGGACAACTTCAAAAAGGCGCTTCCGACGGTTTTTTCCGAGCCGCCCGTTGACGACGTTTATTTCGCGCTTCCCGAAGCGAAAGCGGACGAGCGCGTCTTTGCCGTTGAGTTTCTTCCCGGTCAGTTCGACCAGAGAGCCGATTCCGCGGCGCAGTGTATCCAGATGCTCTGCAAGGGCGACCGCCCCGATGTGAAATACGCGAAAATCTACATTCTTTCGGGAAAAATCTCGGACGAGGAGTTCGCGAAAATCAAGCACTACCTTATAAACGCGGTTGAAGCGCGCGAGTGCGGTTTCGAGGAGAAAAAGACGCTCAAGGTTTCATATACCGTTCCGACCGAGGTTGAAACGCTTCACGGATTTATTGAAAAAAGCGACGCGGAGCTTGCGGATTTTGTCGTTAAATACGGCCTTGCAATGGACAACGACGACCTTAAATTCTGCCAAAACTACTTCAAGGGCGAACACCGCGACCCCACAATCACGGAAATCCGTATGATTGACACCTACTGGAGCGACCACTGCCGCCACACCACTTTCGGCACGATTATCGACAGCGCGGACATAAAGCCGTCCTACATCGCCGATACATATAATAAATATCAGCTCCACCGAATAGACCTCGGCAGACAGAACAAGCCGATTTGCCTTATGGATATCGCGACTCTTGCCGCGAAAAAGCTGAAGAAAGACGGACTTCTCGACGATTTGGACGAGAGCGAGGAGATTAACGCTTGTTCGGTTAAGGTTAAGGTTGACGTTGACGGCAAGGACGAGGACTGGCT
>DPBR01000016.1:284-694 GCA_003516865.1 Oscillospiraceae bacterium | reverse complement strand
GGCGGCGCAATCCGCGACCCGCTTTCGGGACGTTCATACGTTTATCAGGCAATGAGAGTTACGGGCGCTTCCGACCCGCTTCTCCCCGTTGAACAGACGCTTAAGGGCAAGCTCCCGCCCCGCAAAATCACCACGACAGCCGCTGCGGGCTATTCCTCCTACGGCAACCAGATAGGTCTTGCAACGGGTCACGTTTCCGAAATTTACCACTCCGGCTATATGGCTAAGAGAATGGAAATCGGCGCGGTTGTCGGCGCCGCTCCCGCGGAAAATGTCCGCAGAGAACGTCCCGCTCCCGACGACGTTATCATTCTTCTCGGCGGAAGAACGGGCCGCGACGGCTGCGGCGGCGCCACCGGCTCCTCCAAGGCTCACAATTCCGAATCTATCGAGACCTGCGGCGCTGAGGT
>DPBR01000016.1:0-161 GCA_003516865.1 Oscillospiraceae bacterium | reverse complement strand
GGCGGAGCAACAGGCTCTTCAAAGGCACATTCCGTTGAGTCGCTCGACTCCTGCGGCGCGGAAGTGCAGAAAGGTAACGCTCCCGAAGAACGCAAGCTTCAGAGATTGTTCAGAAATCCCGAAGCGACCCGCCTTATAAAACGCTGCAACGACTTCGGCGC
>DPBR01000011.1:5489-5679 GCA_003516865.1 Oscillospiraceae bacterium | reverse complement strand
GCAGATGTGCCTTTATCAACAGTCTGAGTCGGGCTTTTCGCCCGACTTTCCTCATTATTTAGCCAAATCCGACTGTTCCGTATGCAGCGTTACCGTTCCCCTCGCGCCGTCCACGGTAACCATATCGCCCGTTTTCAGCAAAGTCGTCGCGTTTCCGCAGCCAACAACCGCGGGTATCCCGAACTCCCTC
>DPBR01000011.1:638-5229 GCA_003516865.1 Oscillospiraceae bacterium | reverse complement strand
CACAATCGCCGCGTGAGAAAGCGGCGCGCCGATATCCGTTATAATCGCAGCCGCGCGCGGAAAAATCACGGTCCAGCCTATATTCGTCGCGGGAGCGCAGAGAATTTCGCCCGTCTGAAGTTCCTCGGCGTTATCCGCGCTGAAAATCACGCGAACACGCCCCGTCACAACGCCTGCCGCGCCCGAAAATCCCTTTATATCCGCCGAAAGCGAACAGCCGATTTCCTCATCGGAGTAAAAATCCCTCCTCGCGCGCTCGTCGGCAAGCCACTTCTTCGGTTCAAAGCGCCCGCAAATCAGGTTCGGGAAAGGCGGATACGCGAGATTTTCCTCGTAAGATTTTCGCCTCGCGGGAATGTTCGCCAAGGCGCCTTTTTCGCCTTTAAGCAGCTCCAAAACCTCACCGAAATACAGCATAAAGATATCCTCGCCGATGCCGCTCAGCTCCCCTGCCTTCAGCAGAAATTCCCTCATCATACAAAACAGCTTCACACTCCTGCTTCGCACGTTCTCGCGGGCAAGGTTAGCTTTTTTGAAGCGCGAAAGCGTTTTGTCAAGCCATTTCGACTTATTCCGGTACTGCTTCTTAAATTTCAGAACGGCTTCGTTAAATCGCGCTTCCTGCTCAGCACGCATTCTGTGCACGTTTACACCCGATTTTATGTGCTCGCCGATTATATTTTCGGGGAAATCGGGATTTTCGTAAGGATACGGCGCGGAAAGCTCCATTTCATCGACGTGTCTGTGACCGCAAAGCTTTATGTATTCATCGCGCGTCATTTTCCCCGCGATAACGTCCTCAAGCAGCAGAAGCGGCTTCATACTGTCAAGCGTTCCCGCGCCGCCTGAACAAAGCTCGTTTGCAAGCTCTTCGCCGCATATTCGCGAAATCTTTTTCTTCGTTCCGAACAGCGGGATTACGTTCGCGCCCTTCATTATCGCGCCCAGCGCGCCCGATATAAACCGCTTCCCTTTCGTTTCCCAGAACGACAAAAGCGCTTTGCTGTCGGTAATTCCGCGGATTTCCGCAATCAGCTTATCCGCGGCTTCGCCCAAATTTGCCTTTATTTCACGCTTTTCGGCGCGGCTTATTTTGTCTTTTCCGCTCCCGAACAGAAGCGCTCTCATCTTTTTTCGTATAATTTTCTTGTCGAACGGGAAAATCGGCACTTCCAAGCCCTGCGGAAGCTCGCCCGCAATCTCGCTCAGCTTCTTAACGGCGCTTTTCTCCGAAAAGCCGAGCGATACAATAAGCGAACAAATCACGCTTAAATTCGCGTATGGCTGCCCGCAGATGTTGTCGATAAACGGTATTCCCGTCATATCGCAGATTGTTTCAAGCACGCCGAAAGTTACGGGCGAAACGGGGCGCATAAAAATCTCGCCGACATTCGTTTTCGACAGAAGATATTTTCCCGCAAAGCTGCCGTTTACCTCGAATTTTTCCGCGTTGACTCGCCTAAGCGACGTTATCGGGCGCGCCTGAAGAATGTACACTTTTCCTCCGGAAACAGCCCACTCGATATCCATAGGCTTTCCGCAGCCGTTCCTTATGCGCGCGCAGCACTTGAAAAGCCGCTTTGCGTACCGCTCAAACTCGCTTTTGCCGCCGTAAGCGTACTTCATCGCGTTAAACGTAAATTCCTCGGCGTTCTCAGCGCCCGAAACCAACGCTTCGCCCTCGCCTCTGACGTAATTTCCCTGCATAACCGCAGCGCTTCCGCTTATAGGGTGAGATGTAAACACAACGCCCGCAAATTCCGGCTTAACGAAACGCTGTATCACAACGGCAATTCCGCCGCTTTCAGCGCCCGTATTCTCCGCGTAGCGCCGAACACGCAGGCTGTCCGCCGAAGCCGCAACCCGCCTTACCGCAGAAATTATATCGTTCCGCGCGGCGTTCGTTATCGTTTCATACGCGCCCGCAAACGACGCGTTTTCGCCGTCCTCGTTCAGCGCGGACGACCGCACCGCGTAAGTGTGCTTATCGGAAAGTACCGAAACCAGCGCTTCAAGCTCGTTCAACGCTTCAGGCTTGATTTCGCCGCCGCTGAAAGCGTTTGCCGTCAGCACAAATCCCTCCGGCACGGGCAGTCTCATTTCCGTTAATTTCGCAAGCGAAGCGCCTTTTCCGCCGCAAATTGAAGCGATTTCGTCCGTAATCTCCCCAAATGAAAAAATGTACTTCATACCTTCAATCCCCCAAAAGCGCGTCAATCCGCATATCAATCAGCCTGTGAAGCTGCTTTTTATCTCGCAAATCCATTCCCGACAGCTTCCCGAAATCATCAAGCCTGTAAATTATCAACTGAAGCATACTCGAAAGCTCATACGCGATTATCCTGCACTCCTGCTCGGTTTTTCGTCCCGCAAAATGCGCGATAACGAACGGCAGGCTCGACTGTTCCCTCGACAAATCGCGGTGCAGCAGCACATAGCCCATTACCGCACGCGTTATTTTGTACTCTTTCACGAAATATTCGGCTGCAATATAATGCATTTTCCGCAGTTTTTCTTTCGGCGGCAGCTCCGACCGCAAAATCTCCGATATCTTAAGCGAATCCCTGTATTTTTGCCCGTTCCTCAGAAAAACCTCGTAAAGCAGCGCTTCCCGCGAGCCGAAGCAATAATTTATCATCGAGAGCTGTACTCCCGCTCTTTTTGCAATCGCGCGCGTCGTCGCATCCGAGCCGTCCGCGCCCTCGCAAATCAGCTCCGCCGCCGCGTTTATCAGCTTTTCTTTCGTGATATTCAGCTTCTTTTCCTTTTCCATACTCTTCTCCTAATTATTGAACGCGTTCAATTTATATTAATTATAACACACAATCGTACATTTGTCAAGGGTTTTCGCGAAAAAGAACTCCCCCATTCCAAAGAACGGGGGCTGAAATTATGTTGGAGGTTCGCGTTATTCTTCGACGGCGCGATTTGATTCGAGCGCTTCAACTTCGTCTACAAGCGAGTTAAGCGCCGTCATAGCGTCGTCAAGAGCTGCTGCCACGACTAAAATCTTCGTCTTAAAAGCGGATATAATCCTTTCATATTCCGTGGTTCTTTCGGAATCGGGATTTGACGAAATTTGCTCAAGGGTATAGTACAAGATTCTTCTAACGACCTCGGCGTACGACAAGTCGCTTAAAACCGCTAGATTATTCACCTTCTCGAACGTTTCTGCACGAAAAGTCACTGACTTAGCAGTCCTCGAACCGCTTTCTTTCGCCTCGACCTCCTCAGACAACAAGTCATCTACGTCGCCTGCGAATTTATCGATGGCTTCGCAAATTACGAAGGAATCTCTATATGACGCAGACGTAGCCCCGGCGCCAAAAAAATGCTTCCTAAGTGTGTCCAGCGGGATATTATTTGCTAATTGCAGTACTTTCTTCATGATTTTACTCTCCTTCGTTAAAATATTATTCCTAAGCTAAGGCTTATCGATTGCCTTTTTGCTTATATCATATTATATCAGGTTTTGAAGGAAAAATCAAGTTGTAAAATTCACAAATAATCTCAGAGTTAGGTATTGCTTTTTAGCAATATTGCACAAATGCAACGAGTTATCTAAAAGCAACGAAGTCCTCCCCATTCCGAGGAACGGGGAGGAAATTTTTGTTAATAAGCAGTTTCGCTTACCGAAAAAGACTTATCTCAGCGCAGCCTGCGCAGCGGCAAGTCTTGCAATCGGAACGCGGAACGGCGAGCAGGATACATAGTCCAGACCAATCTGGTGGCAGAACTCAACGGAAGTCGGGTCGCCGCCGTGCTCACCGCAGATACCGCAGTGCATCTCGGGACGAACGCCCTTTCCAAGCTCAATAGCCATCTTCATCAGCTTGCCTACGCCAACCTGGTCGAGCTTCGCAAACGGGTCGTTCTCGAAAATCTTAGCGTCATAGTAAGCGCCGAGGAACTTGCCCGCATCGTCGCGCGAGAAGCCGTATGTCATCTGAGTAAGGTCGTTTGTGCCGAAGCAGAAGAACTCAGCCTCGGTTGCGATAGCGTCAGCGGTAAGAGCCGCGCGCGGAATCTCAATCATAGTACCAACAGAGTACTTGAGGTCGGAACCCGCAGCCGCGATAACCTCGTCGGCAGTCTTTACAACGATATCCTTAACGTATTTAAGCTCCTTGACTTCGCCTACGAGCGGAATCATAATCTCGGGAACGATGTTCCAGTCGGGGTGAGCCTTCTTAACGTTGATTGCAGCCTTGATTACGGCAGCAGTCTGCATCTTAGCGATTTCAGGATAAGTAACCGCAAGACGGCAGCCGCGGTGACCCATCATCGGGTTGAACTCGTGGAGCGACTGAATGATGTTCTTGATAGTTTCAACAGACTTGCCCTGCGCCTTAGCGAGAGCCTCGATGTCAGCCTCCTCGGTAGGAACAAATTCGTGGAGGGGCGGGTCGAGGAAGCGGATTGTAACAGGATTGCCTTCAAGAGCTTCATAGAGCTTCTCGAAGTCGCCCTGCTGCATCGGCTCAATCTTAGCGAGAGCAGCTTCTCTCTCCTCAACGGTATCGGAGCAAATCATCTCACGGAATGCCGCAATTCTGTCCGACTCGAAGAACATATGCTCGGTACGGCAAAG
>DPBR01000011.1:0-425 GCA_003516865.1 Oscillospiraceae bacterium | reverse complement strand
AACATATGCTCGGTACGGCAAAGTCCGATACCCTCGGCGCCCAGCTCGCGAGCCTTCTTAGCGTCGGTCGGAGTATCAGCGTTCGTGCGAACCTTGAGTCTTCTGTACTTGTCAGCCCAAGCCATAATTCTGCCGAACTCGCCTGCGATTGTAGCGTCAACGGTAGGAATAAGACCATCGTAAATGTTACCGGTAGAACCATCGATAGAGATGCAGTCGCCCTCGTGATAGGTCTTGCCTGCGAGAGTGAACTTCTTGTTCTCCTCGTCCATTGCGATATCGCCGCAGCCGGATACGCAGCAAGTACCCATTCCGCGTGCAACAACCGCAGCGTGAGAAGTCATACCGCCGCGAACCGTCAGAATACCCTGAGCAGCCTTCATACCGGTGATATCCTCGGGAGAGGTTTCAAGACGAACGAGAAC
>DPBR01000098.1:36911-39343 GCA_003516865.1 Oscillospiraceae bacterium | reverse complement strand
ACCATCAATATGCCGCGTATCGCATACCTTTCCAGAACGCCGAAGGAATTTTATCAGCGCCTGGACCACATGATGGATATCTCCGCAAGATCTCTTCACATCAAGAGAGATGTGATCAGCAGGCTTCTGGATGAGGGACTGTATCCGTACACGAAGAGATATCTTGGAAGCTTTGACAATCATTTTTCCACCATCGGTCTTGTGGGAATGAACGAAGCGGGCTTAAATGCCTGCTGGCTGAAAAAAGACATGACAGATCCGGAAACCCAGAAGTTTACAAAAGAGGTTCTGGAGCATATGAGAAACCGTCTTTCAGACTATCAGGAGCAGTATCCGGGAGAGCTTTTCAACCTGGAGGCAACACCGGCAGAGTCCACTGCATACCGTCTTGCCAAACACGACAGAAGCCGTTATCCGGATATCAAAACAGCAGGAAAAGAGGGCGACACTCCGTATTACACAAACAGCTCTCATCTGCCGGTTGATTACACTGCGGATATTTTTGACGCACTGGATATTCAGGACGATCTGCAGACTCTGTATACTTCAGGAACCGTATTCCATGCATTCCTTGGGGAGAAGCTTCCGGACTGGAAGGCAGCGGCAGCGCTGGTACGTAAGATCGCAGAGAATTATCGCCTGCCCTATTACACCATCTCACCGACCTATTCTGTATGTCAGGAGCATGGCTACATCAGCGGCGAGCATTTCACCTGCCCCGAGTGCGGCGAGCCTACCGAGGTCTACAGCCGCATCACCGGCTACTACCGCCCTGTGCAGAACTGGAACGCCGGTAAGACCCAGGAGTACAAGGAGCGCAAGGAATACGTCATCGATCACTCCGTGCTCAAGCACAACGGGCCGATCGAGGAGACCGCTCCCAAGGCCGAGGAGCACACCGCGAAGAACGGCGAGCATGAGGGCGAAGTCCACGCCGGCGCGAGAGCGATGCTCTTCGCAACGCCGACCTGCCCCAACTGCCGCATCGCCTGCTCTTATCTCGACAAGGCCGGTTTCAAGTATGAGAAGCTGATGGCCGGGGACAATGTTGAGCTTGCGCTCAACTACGGCGTCAAGCAGGCTCCGACCCTTGTCATCACCGACGGCGATAGCTTTGAGAAGTTCGCTGGCGCGGGTGCGATCAAGGAATTCCTGAACGCGCAGGCATAAGCGATCACCTATAATAAAAAATCAAAGCCCGGATAAAACCGGGCTTTGTTATTGAGGATGTATGAATATGATCTATGATGTAATAGTTATCGGCGGCGGCCCCGCGGGGCTCACCGCAGCGACATATATAAGGCGCGCGGGCAAGAGTGTGCTGGTCATCGAGAAGGCCGCCTTCGGCGGGCAGATCACGCGCAGCACTAATGTTGAGAACTTCCCCGGATATATCTCCGTCAGCGGCGCGCAGATAGGCGACATGCTACTGGAGCAGGCGATGAACCAGGGCGCGGAGGTCGAGCTTGAGGAGGTCGTGTCCGTGTCCGCCGCGGGCGAGGAAAAGACCGTAGTCTGCGCGTCCGGTGCGGAATATACTTGCCGCGCGCTCATAATTGCGACCGGCGCGAAGCCGCGCACCCTCGGCCTTGAGAACGAGGAGCGGCTCACCGGCAGCGGCGTGTGCTATTGCAGCGTGTGCGATGGCGCATTCTTCGCCGGGCAGGATGTCGCCGTCTCGGGCGGCGGCAACAGCGCGCTGTCCGATGCGATGCTGCTGAGCGAAATTTGCCGCAAGGTGTATCTCATCCACCGGCGCGGCAGCTTCCGCGGGGAGGCAGTGCTCGTCGAGGCGCTGCGCGGCAAGGCCAATGTGGAGTTCGTGCTCGATGCGAAGATAAGCGCGCTGATCGGCGGGGACGAGCTCTCCGGTGTCGAGGTCGAGCAGGGCGGCGAGCGCCGTGTTCTGCCGGTGTCCGGGCTCTTCGTCTCCATCGGCCGCGCGCCCGATACCGAAGTTTTCAGCGGGCTCATCTCTCTCGACAAGGGCGGCTACGCCGCCTCGGGCGAGGACTGCCTGACCGTCTGCCCCGGCGTTTTCGTCGCGGGCGACTGCCGCGCAAAGTCCGTCCGCCAGCTCACGACCGCCATGTCCGACGGCTCCGTCGCGGCGCTCGCAGCCTGCGCATGGCTGGATAAGTAAGGTGAATATTGAAAAATCACAGGCTGCACGAATTCCCGTGCCGCCTGTGATTTTTCATTTCTGCGGAGCAAAGTAGTGCGCCTGAGCGTAGGCGAAGCTTTCGTTGAAGCGGCGCGCGGCCTCGATGCTGAGCGCGTCCTTTGGGCGCATCATGTCAAAGGCGTGCATATCCGTCTCATAAGCATCCACGCTCGCGGGTATACCGCAGTCCTTGAGCCGACGGATATACTCCAACGTCTCGGCGTAGAACGGCTCGCCGGTGCTGACGAAGGTGTACGCCGGGGGCAGC
>DPBR01000098.1:36500-36698 GCA_003516865.1 Oscillospiraceae bacterium | reverse complement strand
CGCCGGGGGCAGCCCCTCCATGTTCTCAACGCGGGCGGGCGCGGCGTATGGCGGCAGCGTCTCCCGGTCGGTGCCGCGCAGATAGCAGCGCCATCCGAAGTGGTTCTTCCACGTGTTCCACACGCGCCCGTGGTTATCGCGCGAGGTTTCGGTGTCCCGGTCGTCAAGCATCGGGTAGAGCGGCATCTGAAAGGCGAC
>DPBR01000098.1:31705-36328 GCA_003516865.1 Oscillospiraceae bacterium | reverse complement strand
AGCGGCATCTGAAAGGCGACGTTCACCTCTCCAGTGTCCCGCGTCTTGATGCAGACCGCGGCGCACAGGCCGCCGCCAGCGCTCTCTCCGCCGACCATTAGCTGATCCTCACGCACCCAGAGCTCCGCCGCGTGCTCCTTCATGTAAAGCAGCGCAGCGTAGCAGTCGTCTATCGCCGCGGGGTACGGCGAAAACGGCGCGAGCCGGTAGCCGGGGGAGACGACGACAGCGCCAAAGCTCTTCACTAACTCAACGGCGCGGGAGATGTACACCATCTCCTTCATGCCGGAAATGTACCCGCCGCCGTGGATCCACAGCACTCCCGCCGCCGGGGCAGAACGCTCCTCCGGTGACAGCACCAGTGCAGGGATGCGCCGGACTCCTGAGGGAATGTAAATTTTCTGCACCCGTATTCCAGGGCAGGGCTTCATTATAAGCATAGGCCGCTCCTGATGTGGTTTCTTATAATGTATATTACATCAAAAGTACGCACGGCGCAAGGCAGGCTTTATTTTCGCACTATTCAAACCGGCGCGGTCATGGTAGAATAGGACAAAACTCAAAAACGAGAGGTCACATATGAAATACAAATGCCTTGTCTTCGACCACGACGACACTGTCGTGAACAGCACCGCGACGATACACCACCCCTGCTTTCAGGAATACCTCAACTCGCGCTACCCCGGGCGCACCTGCTCACTCGAGGATTACTTCAAAAAGAACTTTGCCCCCGGCTTTGTCGAGATGTGCCGCGAGGATTACGGCATGGACGACGCCGCGCTGCAGGACGAGCTTGAATACTGGCGCGCCTACGTGGAGAACCACATCCCGCTCGCCTACCCCGGCATCCGTGAGATAATGGAGCGCCAGAAGGAGGAGGGCGGGCTTATATGCGTCGTGTCCCATTCGCTTGAACATAACATCCGGCGCGACTATAAGGCAAA
The DNA here is from genome assembly GCA_003516865.1 of Oscillospiraceae bacterium. Classification (GTDB taxonomy): domain Bacteria; phylum Bacillota; class Clostridia; order Oscillospirales; family Ruminococcaceae; genus CAG-115. The sequence continues at coordinate 35,384 of DPBR01000098.1, read as the reverse complement.
CTCTCTGCCCGAGCCCGACGCCGTCTACGGCTGGGACTATCCGCCCGAACAGCGCAAGCCCGCGCCGTTCCCGCTCGAGGATATAATGGAGCGCTTCGGCCTTTCCGCGGGCGACCTGCTGATGATAGACGACCTCAAGCCCGGCTATGACATGGCGCTGAGCTGCGGGGTGGATTTCGCCGCCGTCGGCTGGGCAAACGATATAAAGTCCATCGAGGACTTCATGCGCGCAAACTGCCGCTGGTACTTCAAGTCCGTCCCGGAGCTTGCGGAGTTCCTTGATGTGTGATATGCTGCTTCGAAATGTGACCCATTACTATATTTAATACTTGATATTTGTTAGGTGAACTTGACTTTTAGGCCATAGATGGTATAGTAGTTTCACATTATGTCCTGATATGGAATGAGAAGGAGCAAGCATATGGAAACTAAGCTTGAGAAAAAGTTTGGCCTGTTCACCGCGATATGCATGGTCGTCGGTATAGTCATCGGCTCCGGCGTGTTCTTCAAGGCGCAGACCGTTCTCCAGAAGACCGAGGGCAACATGCCGCTCGGCATCCTCGCATGGATCATCGGCGGCACGATAATGATAATCTGCATCCTGGCCTTTGCCGCCATGGCGCAGCGCTACGAAAAGGTCAACGGCATCGTCGACTATGCCGAGGCCACGGTCGGCAAGAAGTACGGGTATTATATCGGCTGGTTCCTGACGACGACCTATTACCCCACGCTCACGTCTGTGCTCTCGTGGCTCTCCGCGCGCTATACCCTCGTGTTCATCACCTCCTGCTGGCCGGATTTCCCGCTGATAGTCCCGGCCTCTGAGGGCGGCTGCATCATCGGGCCCGAGTGCCTCGCGCTGATGCTGTTCTATCTCGTCTGCGCGTATGTCGTGAACGCGCTCTCCCCAAAGCTTGCCGGTAAGCTCCAGACCTCCACCACCGTTATAAAGCTCATCCCTCTGTTCCTGATGGCAGTGGTCGGCGTTATCGTCGGTCTTGTAAGCCCGGCGCATATGCTCCAGAGCAACTTTGCGACCGGCGCAGTCTCCGGGAACGTCGGCGCGCCGCTGCTGGCCGCCGTCTGCGCGACATCCTTTGCCTATGAGGGCTGGATAATCGCGACCTCCATCAATGCAGAGCTCAAGGACGCAAAGCGCAACCTGCCCAAGGCTCTTATCATCGGCGGGATAATCATCATCGTCACCTATATCTCTTACTATGTCGGCGTTGCCGGCGGCGCGACTGTCGACGTGCTGATGAACGACGGCGCGACCACCGCGTTCACGAACATCTTCGGCGGCGTGCTCGGCAATATCCTCAACCTCTTCATCGCCATCTCCTGCATCGGCACGATGAACGGCCTGATGCTCGGCTGCTGCCGCGGCATGTACTCGCTCGCCGCGCGCAATGAGGGGCCGAAGCCCGAGCTCTTCCGGCAGATAGATAAAGTCTCCAACATGCCGACGAACTCCGCCGTTATCGGCCTGCTGTTCTGCGCAATATGGGGCACGTACTTCTATCTGTCGAACCTCGCCGGGACGTGGAGCGGAGCCGTCGCCTTCGAGGGCACCGCGCTTGAGAGCGTCCCCTTCCTGTTCGACTCCTCGGAGCTGCCGATCATCACCATTTACGCGATGTATCTGCCCATCTTCATCCAGTGGATGCACAAGGCCACCGATGAGACGGTCATGCGCCGCTTCATCATCCCCGCGCTCGCGATAATCGGCTCACTGTTCATGGTGTACGCCTGCATCGTCGGCCACGGGCTTGCAAACCTCTGGTACCTGATAGTCTTCGCGGTGATAATGTTCATCGGCTATCTGTTCAGAAACAAGGATCTGAAATAAAGTTTTGCTTATAAATCCCGGACGGTGAAAACCGTCCGGGATTTTATAGATTTTGCCTATTCGCCGTTTCCCGAAGCCTTGTAACCGCTTTCGGTTGTTGTTAAAATCGCCAAAAATTTAATCACAAATTGTTTAATGCTCCAAAGTTTTTTCTATCCGCATTTGTTCGGTTGACTTTGCCGGTAATGCTTGCTATTATGAGATCAAAGAGGATTGGTAACGTTACCGGGAACGATGCCGGAAACGTTTTAGCAAACAGGGTCAGGAGCTGTCGTACCATGACGATCAAGGACATTGCCAAGCAGTGCGGGGTCAGCGTGAGCACCGTCTCGCGTGTGCTCAACAACCGGCCTGATGTGAGCGAGGCCGTGCGCCGCAGGGTGCTCACGGTCGTCGAGGCCGAGAGCTACATTCCCAACAACAGCGCGCGTGACCTTGTCAGCCGCCAGTCGGACGCGATAGGCGTCGTCGTGCGCGGCATGGGCAACCTCTTCTTTTCGGACATGCTCAAGACCGTCAGCAGCGAGATCGACAGGAGCGGCTATAACATGGTGCTGCGCTTCATCGATTCGGACGCGGACGAGATAAAGGCCGGCGCGATCTTAGAGCGTGAGAAGAAGCTGCGCGCCCTGCTCTTCCTTGGCGGGCGTTATGATTACACCCCGGCGGAGCTTTCGCTCATCGGTGTGCCCTACGTCTGCTGCTCCTACTCCAATTGCTTCGGAACTCTCCGCGAGGAGGACTTTTCCTCCGTCACGGTGGATGACCATAAGACGGCCTATCAGGCGGTCGAATCGCTCATCAAGCTCGGGCACCGCCGCATCGCCGTCCTGCTGCCGAGCTGCAATGACCGCTCCGTCAGCGAGCTGCGCTATAATGGGTATTGCGCCGCGCTGCGCGATAACGGCATTGCCTTTGACCCTGCGCTCGTCGCCGAGACCAGCGGCTGCTTTGAAATGCCGGAGAGCTACACCGGCATGTGCCGCCTTATCGACAGCGGCGTGGACTTTTCCGCTGTGTTCACGCTGTCGGACACGATGGCGATCTCCGCAATGAAGGCACTTGAGGACCGCGGCCGCCGTGTTCCGGAGGATTGCTCCGTCATCGCGATAGACGGCCTGACCGTTTCGGAATACGTGAGCCCGACGCTGACGACCCTCGTGCAGCCTGCCGAGGAGATGGGGCGCGAGAGTGTGCGCATCCTGCTGGATATCCTCGATAACGGCGGCGCGAACCGGCATGTGCGCCTTGAGGCGAAGATACGCCCCGGCGCTTCCGTAAAACAGCTTTGATTTTCCGCTCCCAACGGAGCCGAAGATACAACCTCTTATGAGGACAATTTCAAAAATCTTAAAAAGGAGTAAGCAACAATGAAAAAGATCATAGCTCTGGTTCTGTGTCTGGTCATGGTTTTCGCCCTGTGCGCATGCGGCGAGAGCAATACCGCCACAACCGCCCCCGCTGCTGATACCGCTACCGAGGCGCCCGCTGAAGAGCCCGCAGCAGCCGGTTCCGTCTACTACCTCAACTTCAAGCCCGAAGCCGATGAAGCCTGGCAGGCTCTCGCAGAGACCTACACCAAGCAGACCGGCGTTCCCGTGACCGTCGTCACCGCCGCCTCCGGCACCTACGATCAGACTCTCACCAGCGAAATGGACAAGAGCGAAGCTCCCACCATGTTCCAGGTCGGCAACCCCGGCGCTGTCGCAACCTGGGGCGAGTACTGCCTTGACCTCACCGGCACCGATGTTTACAACGAGATGACCACCCACGCCTTCGACCAGGTCGGCGACGATGGCTTCACCTACTCCATCGGCTACTGCTACGAGT
>DPBR01000098.1:1582-31538 GCA_003516865.1 Oscillospiraceae bacterium | reverse complement strand
CTCCATCGGCTACTGCTACGAGTGCTACGGCATCATCGTCAACAAGGCTCTGCTTGAGCAGGCCGGCCACAGCATCGACGAGATCAAGGACTTCGAGTCCCTCAAGGCTGTTGCTGACGACATCCACGCCCGCGCAGGCGAGCTCGGCTTCGACGCCTTCTCCTCCGCAGGTCTTGACAGCTCCTCCAGCTGGAGATTCTCCGGCCACCTTGCCAATATGCCTCTCTACTACGAGTTCCGCGATGACGGCATCACCGCTCAGCCCGAGACCATCAAGGGCACCTATCTTGACAACTTCAAGATGATCTGGGATCTGTACACCACCGATTCCGCTACCACCGGTGCTGACCTGCTCACCTCCACCGGCGACGCTTCCGAAGCTGAGTTCGGCGAGGGCAAGGCCGTCTTCTTCCAGAACGGTTCCTGGGAGTATGCAAGCCTCATCGGCGAGAAGTTCAACATGGATCCCGCAAACCTGCAGATGATCCCCATCTACTGCGGCGTTGAGGGCGAGACCGACGCAGGTCTCTGCTCCGGCACCGAGAACTGCTGGGCAGTCAACTGCGAAGCAGACGAAGAGGACATCCAGGCTACTCTCGACTTCATGAAGTGGGTCGTCACCTCCGATGAAGGCACCACCATGCTCGCCGAGGAGTTCGGCCCCTGCCCCTTCAAGTCCGCAAAGACTCCTGAGAACGTCTTCTTTGCTGATGCTGCAAACCTCACCAACGAGGGCAAGTACGTTGTGACTTGGGCATTCAACTTCACTCCCGCTGTTGATGACTGGCGTGCCGGCGTCGTTGACGCTCTCGGCCAGTACACCGCAGGCGCCGGTGATTGGGACGCTGTTGTCTCCGCTTTCGTTGACGGCTGGGCGACCCTGTACGCAAACGAGCACGCATGATTCTGCGTGACCACCGCATAAGCTAATACAAATCTTAAAGGGGGCGAGCTTTACCGCTCGCCCCTTGGTTATCACAGAGCCTCCGTCAAAGTGCTCTGCGGGTATTCCCTCTGCTGGAGGAAACAGCCGCAGCTTTCTTTGAGAAATATAACGATATAGACATATAAGAGGAGGAGACAGCTCATGAGAACCAAAACAAACAGCGGCTCGGTCGTGCTCAAGGCCGCTGCGATCGTTCTCGGCGCGTGCCTGACGATCATAGGCATGACAAGCGCGTCGGGCGATCTTGTTACAATATTGAAGCTTGCCGGAGCGGAAGGCGGCTTTGTAAGCTTTGCAAAGACGCTTGATAAGCTCCCGCCATGGTATAACACGGCGCTGGCACTGGCAGGCCTGCTGCTTATCGGCGGGATACTGAACGGCGTTGAGTCCCGCGGGCGCAACCATTCCGCGCTCAACTCCAAGCTCATCCGCCGCCCGGTGCAGAGGATGTTCCTGCTGTTCCTCGCGCCGACCTTCGCGGCCTTCTGCATCGGCTTTCTCTATCCTTTTGTCAAGGGCATCTTCCTGTCCTTCTGCCGGTTCAAGACCACCAGCAAATGGACATGGGTGGGCTTTGACAACTACATAAACGCCTTTCAGGACAGCACCTTTGTCCACGCCTTCTGGTACACGGCGCTCTTCGCGCTCGTGTCGCTGCTGCTGATAAACGTGCTCTCCTTCGCCGTCGCCTACGCGTTGACGCGCGGAATCAAGGGCACGAACATCTTCCGTACTGTGTTCTTCATGCCGAACCTCATCGGCGGCATCGTGCTCGGCTATATCTGGGCGATGATCTTTGACGGCATCCTTCTGCGCTACGGCACCTCGATACTCCTCAAGACGGAGTACGGCTTCTGGGGCTTGCAGATACTGATGGCGTGGCAGCAGATAGGCTACATGATGATAATCTACATTGCAGGTCTCCAGGCCGTGCCGGAGGATATCCTCGAAGCCGCGCGCATCGACGGCGCAAGCTCATGGCAGACGCTGTGGAAGGTCACGATCCCGAACGTCATGCCGTCCATCACTATATGCACCTTCCTCACGCTCACCAATTCCTTCAAGCTCTTCGACCAGAACCTCGCGCTCACAGCGGGCCGTCCATTCGTACAGGCCGGGGGCGAGACGCTCAAAACAACAGAAATGCTCGCGCTCAATATCTATAACGCATTCTATGCCAGCTCCACGAACCGCGGCATGGGTCAGGCCAAGGCCGTCGTGTTCTTCATACTCGTGAGCGTCATAAGCATTCTCCAGCTCAAATCCAGCAGAGACAAGGAGGTTCAGCAGTAATGGCAAGGACAAATACACTCAACAGCAAATCCAACCGCGGCAAGACCGCGCTGACCGTGCTCTTTGCCGCCGTCGCGCTGTTTTACCTCATGCCCATTATCCTTGTTCTGATAAACTCCTTCAAGGATAACGCCCATGTAAACACCGAGACCTTCGCCCTGCCGAACAGCGAATCCTTTGTCGGCTTTGCAAACTACGAAAAGGGCATGACCTTCGGCAGCTACCCTTTCCTCAAGTCCGTGTTCTACAGCCTGTTCATAACGGTCATTTCCTCGGCGCTGATACTCATCTGCACTTCGATGGCCGCGTGGTACATCTCCCGTGTCGGCACGCTTTTCAGCAAGATAGTGTACTATCTCTGCGTGTTCTCCATGGTCATCCCGTTCCAGATGGTCATGTTCAATCTCGCAAAGACGGCGGACACCCTGAAGCTGAACGCGCCGTGGACGATCCCGATAATCTACCTCGGCTTCGGCGCGGGGCTTGCGGTGTTCATGTTCTCAGGCTTTATAAAGAGCATTCCGCTCGAAATCGAGGAAGCCGCGGCGATAGACGGCTGCGGGCCTATCCGCACGTTCTTCTTCGTCGTTCTCCCTATGCTCAAGCCCACGCTCATTTCTGTCGGCGTGCTTGAGATAATGTGGATCTGGAACGACTACCTCCTCCCCTATCTCGTCCTCGACAGAAAGCAGTACATGACCATACCTATCCACATCCAGTACCTCAAGGGCAGCTACGGCTCCGTTGACATGGGTGCGACGATGGCAATGATAATGCTGAGCATAATCCCCGTTATCGTGTTCTATCTCAGCTGCCAGAAGCACATCATCAAGGGCGTCGCCGCCGGTGCGGTCAAGGGCTGATACATTACATATTTCTTCACATTCCGAAAAGCAGGTGATCTACATGAACCGTTCAAGCGGTGTTCTCATGGCCATGAGCTCTCTGCCGTCCAATTACGGCATCGGCACGATGGGCAAATGCGCTTACAAATTCGTTGATTTTCTCAAGGCCGCCGGTCAGAAGTACTGGCAGTTCCTTCCGCTCGGCACCACGAGCTATGGGGACAGCCCCTATCAGTCCTTCTCCTCCTTCGCCGGAAACCCCTATTATATCGATCTCGACCTTCTCATAAAGGACGGGCTCCTCAAGCGCAGCGAGCTTGAGGGCATCGACTGGGGCAGCGACCCGGAGCATGTGGACTATGGCCGCATCTTCGAAAACCGCTACCGCGTCCTGCGCCTTGCCTATGAGCGCGGCGCGGAAAAGCTCTCCGCGGAGCTTAGGGAAACGGCGCTGCTTCGCCTTAACAACCGAGAAAGCTCGCTTTCGGAACTTTGCGCGATGTTCAGAGAGCCGATTAGCCGAAGCGGGCTTAATCACCGCTTGAAAAAGCTTTCGGCGATGGCTGAGGATTTGCGGAAAAATGATGAATAATCTCTCTTTTGCCGTTAAAAATAACGGTGAAAAGGGGGAATATTATGAATATTGAAATTGACCGCGACGGCTGTATAGGCTGCGGATTGTGCGCGGAAATCTGTCCCGAGGTGTTCAGAATCGCCGAGGACGGGCTTTCCACCGTCATTCCCGGCGGTACAGCTTCCGACGACAAAATCTCCGAAGCAGCAAACGCTTGTCCCGTGGAAGTTATTCATCTTTTATAAAACAACGGGAGAACCAAAAATTCTCCCGTTTTTGTTTGTTGTTATCAAGCACACGGAGCAACAGACTAGGCATAGATTCGTATGCGACACCTGAGTGAACACTCGATTCATAGGGCGGTATCGCGGACTTTAAGTCATGCCAAAGACTTAAAAAGTCTTTTTAGATTCTTAAGACCTTTTTCTTCAGAAAAGCAGCGTGACGCTGCACCCTTTCGCTTCGCGGTTCATTACCTAAGGCATCACCGCACAATTAACGGCTTGCGCCTTTGCGGGTGAACGCAGCGCGTTCACCCTGTGCACTCGCTTGCATCTTTTCCGTCATTCTGCACAAATTTCGCTTGAAAGGCGACAGCCTTCCTGCACTCAATTTGTACAATCTGACGAAAAATCTGACTGCGCGTTTGCACGACAATAATTATGCGGTGAAGCCCTAAGTTTGTGCTGACCCTCGCCGGAGGCACTGGAGCGAAGCGACGACTGTGAGCGCGGAGCCATTTTCTGCCGCTTATCCCGTCCTCTCCGTTCCAAATCTGATGAAATTGTATTCTTTTGCAACGGTATCCCAAGTGAGCGCGCCGACGTTGCCTGTGGGGTCGATGCCGTAGAGGCGCTGAAACGTCATGACGGCGCGTTCGGTTTCGGGACCGTAATATCCCGTGACCTCGATTATCGGAATACTCGCGATATTCTGCCCGATAACTCTAAGATACGTTTGAAACTCGCGAACATCGTCGTTTCTCATTCCGGGGGTGAGGTTGTAGCCGGGATAAAGTGCCGCCGTTGAGCCTGCGTAGCCCTCGGGGAGGTTATCTCTGATATTTCTGTAAATTTCGTTTATAAGCTGCCACGTTCTGAAATCGACAACTCCGTCCGGGTTAAGCCCGTAAAACCGCTCAAACGCGCGGACCTGCGCGTCCATTTCTGAGTTAAACACGCCGTCCGAGTAAACCGAGGGGATTTCGGGGTTGAAATAAGCGATTACATTCAGGAAATACTGAACAATCCGCACGCGCTGACCGTAATCGCCTTGACGCAGGCTTTCGCCTAGAATATTCTCAACCTCGTCCTCCGTAAGCCCCTCGCTTGTAAGCTCCGACAAGCCTTTTACCGCTGTGAAAATGTACTTAATCTGATACCAAGTGGATTTATTCACAATTCCGGTCTGTGCGAGCCCGAAAACGCCCTGGAATACGCGCACGGCTTCGACTGTTCCCTCGCCGTAAATTCCGTTTGCGGGTACGATTTTCGGTATCGCGGGATAATTCACGCCAATTCTGTTCAGCTCGACTTGAATTGTCCTGACCTTGTTTCCCGTTGAGCCGAACCCGAACGGCGTTCCGGGATAACTCGGAATATTCGGGGAAATCGGCGCGTTGTATACGATATCGATGTCGTTTCCGTAATAGTATTGCAGTATCTCGTATGGCGTGTAGCCGCGGTTTGCGAGAGTTACCGTGCCCCACTGTGAAAGTCCCTGACAGGTTACCGTCGTGCCGTTGCAAAAAGCCGTGAAAAGCGGCTCGACGTTCCCTCGGCGCACAACGTAGTTGTTGAATATTTCATCGACAATTCGGCTGATATTCCCGAAAATGTCGCGGCCGTACACAAAAGCTTGGTCGTATTGCGTGGAGTTTGTGATATCGAAATTATAGCCGCGGCTTCTGTACCATTCGGTGTAAACGCGGTTGAGCGCGAATGAAATCTGAACGTAAATATTAGCTCTCAGCGCCGCTTCGGGCCATGTCGGGAAAATCTCGCTCGAAGCGACGTTTTTTATGTAGTTCGGGAATGTGAGCGTTACGTTCTGCGCGTTTGACGAGGGCGTTCCGAGGTGAACCGTGATATTTTCGGGGATAAACGGTAGATTAGCGCTCGGCATTTTCGCTCACCTCCGTGATAATCTCGGTCATATCGCCCACCGCAGGAACCATCGCCGTGCGCTGAACCGAGTTTACTCCGTCGAACACGGGTATTCCTGTGATTTTAACGACAACATAGCCTTTCTTGCTGATAACCGCGTCATAAAGCGCAAAAGGCTGAATTTTGTTTCCGCTGTCGAGGGAGAGCGACTTTTCGGGCGCGGGAAGCGTAAACGGCGCGGTTTGACCGCTGACGTCGGTTATTGCCGTTTTAAAGACGTAGGGCTTTCCGCCGAATATTTTGGAGATAACAACCTCCGCTCCGACAACGGGAAGCGCTTCTCTCGCCGTATAAATCCGAAACGCTATTGACCCTCTTCCCGTGTTGTGTTCCTCAAAGTCGCCGAGCGTGTCGTAAACGGGTTCGAGGAAATTTCCCGGCTTGGTTTTGCTGCCCTCGCGCACGATATCCTCGCGTGAGTTTTCGGGCGTGCGGTCGTCGGGAAAGCTCCGCCCCGTGAGCTGTTCGCCGTATTCCGTGCCGCTTATCGGCTGACGGTTGAGCGTTTCAGCGCGTTCCTTGGAAACCGTTCCGGGAGCGGCAAAATCCGAGCGCGGAGAAGTCGGGCTGTTGTCCGAAACGCCCTCTGCGGCGGGCGCGGGCTTGTTGTTTTCGGGAACGCTTTCGTCCGTGATATCCGCGCGGGTTTGCTCAAACGAGGGCGTTTCCGTAAAATTCGGCTCGGAAAAGCGCGGATTGTCCGTTATTTCATCGCTTTCACCTCTTTCGGGATAACCGTCCGTTTTCGCGGAATCTTCCTCGTAAATCGGCTCTGAGCGCGCGTTTTCGCTTGTTTCCTTGGATAATTCCGCGTCTGCGCTTTCATCGGCATTGAAGATTTCATCGGGAAAATCGGTTTGCTCGGATTCGCGCGGCTTGTTTTCGGTAAGGCTGCTCAGGATATTGTCAAGCTGCGCTCCCTCGTCAACATACCCGATAACCTGCGGAACGCGCGGCTTTTCCGTGCGTTCCGAACGCGCTTCTGAAGCGGAAGAAGCGCCTGTTCTGCTCATTTCCATAAGCTCTTTTTTATAGCGCTCTATAAGCTTTTTCATATCGTCCATAAAATAACCTCCGATTGTATCATTTGCGTTTTTCGGGTCTTTCTTTGAAGTATATGCGTGAATTTGCAGTAAAATGCAGTTCGGAATGCGTTAAAATGACAGCGAAATCCGAAAAAACTATCAAAAAGGAGTGATTTTATGCAGAGAAAAAACGCAAGGGCTTCTGCCAAGGATTTTTTCGATGCGAACGCAAAGAATTTTAACAAATTCGGCAAGGCTTTCATCTCAAATCTCACGGACGAGGAGCTTATCAGCGAGCTTGCACACAAGGATTTGGAGAAGCTCGCAAAGGTTTTTAAGCTCGTTTTTGAGCTTATCGGGGAAAATTCGCCCGACGAGTCTGCGGATAAGGCGGCGGAGCTTATCGCGGCGTATTCCTCGCTTCAGGGGGGAGGATGAACAATGAATTTTTCCCCAAAACAGGCGCAGGCGCTTCTCCTGCTTAAAAACGGCGGTCTGAAGCGGCTCAACATATTCGAGGGCAGCGTCCGAAGCGGAAAAACCTACATTTCTATGATTATGTGGGGACTTTGGGCTGCGGTTTCTCCGAAAAATTCGGCTTATCTTATGTGCGGGAAAACGCTCGGAACGCTCCGCAGAAACGTCCTCGAGCCTATGCGGGAGATTTTCGGGAACTGCTTTTCCTACAGTCTGTCCAAAAAAGACGGCTTGCTTTTCGGCAGGAAAATTTACCTTGAGGGCGCGTCAAACGCCGAAGCTGAGAACAAAATCCGCGGTATGACGCTTATGGGCGCTTATTGTGACGAGCTTACGCTTTTTTCGGAGGATTTTTTCGTTATGCTGCTTTCAAGGCTCTCGGAGGACGGCGCAAAGCTTTTCGCCACGACAAATCCCGACGACCCGAACCACTGGGTTAAACGCGATTATCTCGACAACAAGGCGGTTGACTTGCTTTCGCTTAAATTCCGCCTTGAGGACAACGTTTTTCTTCCGAAAAAGTATGTCGAGCAGCTTAAAAACGAGTTCAGCGGCGTTTTCTTCAACCGTTTTATCCTCGGAGAATGGACCTGCGCGGAGGGCAGAATTTACGACGGCTTCTCCAAAAGCAACGTTATTTCACACGACGAATTTCGGAAGAAAACCGCCGAAAATCCGATTGTGACGTCGGTTATCGGGGTGGATTACGGCGGAAACGGCTCAAGCTCCGCGTTCGCGCACGTCGGATTTGACGCGGGATTTAAGAACGTTTACGTCCTCGCGGAGTATTACGATAACAAAAATCGCTCGGCGGAGTGCCTGATTGACGCTTTCCGCGATTTTGTACGCGATGAGAAAAAGCGCTGTCCCACGCTCTCGGCGGCTTATTGCGACAGCGCGGAGCAGCTTCTTATAAAAAGTTTTCGCAGCGCCGTGAAAATCGACGTGAAAAACGCGCTCAAAAAGCCCATTAACACGCGGATTACGATGCTCAGCCGCCTTATTTCCGCGGGCAGATTTTTCGTTCTTGACGAATGTCCGCACACCATCGAGGCGATAGGCGGCGCGCTCTGGGATTCCCGAAATCTCCGCAAAAACACCCGCCTCGACAACGGCACAACCAACATTGACAGCCTTGACGCCCTCGAATACGCTTTCGAGCGGTTTGAACGGCAGCTTTTCAAATTTTGAATTTTTTCACAGTTTGAAATTCATTTTTGAGCAAGACGATTGCTGTGCTTTCGCACACGAAAGCTTGTGTGGACAAGCTAAAAAATCGTGAAATAATGTGTTTTGGCATTTCTTGTATGTTGAAATTGCACATTTTCAACAGCACTGAGGCGCGGCGCGTGCTTGAAAATGACGGAATTGTTGTGCCGGAGTAATAAACTGTTGACTTTTCTTTCAGGCTCTGGTATAATTAACTCAGAAAGAAAAATGCAAGAAACGAAATAGGAAAATTCATTATTGAAAGCGGACAAGGGAGTCTGAACGATACCCTCGTCCGCTTTTTTCGTTTCCCGAAAGGACCGGTGGATATGGATAACAGAACTGAAATTCTTCTTGATAATATCGGTATGACCTACAAAACCACGGACGGGCGAGATGTAACCGCGCTTACGAGCGTTTCTCTCGATATCAAAAAGGGCGAGTTTATTTCGCTTCTCGGACCGTCGGGCTGCGGAAAAACCACGCTTCTGAGAATTATCGCCGACCTCCTTCAGCCGACTCAGGGAACGATTTCGGTAGGCGGCGAAACTCCCCGCCAAGCACGCCTCAAACAGCGCTATGGTATCGTCTTTCAGAGCGCGGTCCTCTATGATTGGCGGACGGTACGAAAAAACGTAATGCTTCCGCTTGAAATTATGCATATCCCGAAATCGGAGCGCGCCGACCGCGCGGATAAAATGCTCGAACTTGTCGGGCTTTCGGATTTCGCAGACCATTATCCGAGTCAGCTTTCGGGCGGTATGCAGCAGCGCGTCGGAATTGCGAGGGCGCTTGTTCTTCAGCCCGAAATTCTTCTTATGGACGAGCCGTTTTCCGCGCTTGACGAATTTACGCGCGAAAAGCTTCACCTCGACCTGCTGAAAATCTGGCGAAAAACGAACAAAACGATTATTTTCGTAACCCATAATATTCAGGAATCCGTTTTCCTTTCCGACAGGGTCTGCGTTCTTTCGCCTCACCCCGGACGGCTTTCGGCGGTTGTCGATATCAACCTCCCAAGACCGCGGACAATGGAAATGAGAAATACTCCCGAATTTACCGAGCTTGTCGCAAAGGTTCGCGGCAGCTTTGAGGGAGTTTAAGGAGGTTTTGGAATGTCAGCCCTCAAAAAAATCTTGCGCTCAAAAAAGACGGTTACTCTCGTATGGGTCGTGGGTGTTTTCGTTATTTGGGAGATTTTCGCGTTTATCGTTCAGGAAACAAAGCGAACGCCGATTAACATTCTTCCTCATATATGGCAGATTGTCGGCTCGTTTTTCTCCGATAACAAAGTAAGCGGTCAGCTCACAATGGCGGAGCTTATCGGTCAGAGCTGCGCGGAAACGCTTCTGAGAGCGGGAATAGGCTTCCTTATAGGAACGGCGGTCGGTTATGCGCTGGCGCTTTTGATGAGCCTTTCGGGCGTTATCGAAAAAATCGCTTTCCCTTATCTTATGCTCATTCAGATGATTCCTATTCTCGGAATGGCGCCGATTATTCTCGCGATTACGGGCGATATCAACACCTCGCGAATTGTTATCGCGGCAATTCTCACGTTTTATCCCGTTTCAACAAACGTTTTGGCAGGATTTAAGGCGGTTGAACGCGAAAAACACGAGCTTATGTACTCGTATGCGGCGAATAAATTCCAGCTTTACACGAAAACGCTCATTCCCGCGTGTATTCCGTATTTCTTCACGGGACTTAAAATTTCCGCTCCTATGGCGATAACCGCGTCAATTCTTGTAGATACGCTTCAGGGCGGAAACGGACTCGGCTGTATGCTTTCGCAGTCGCTCAAGGGCGGTATGACAAGGCTTGTTTTCTGGGATATCGTTCTGATGAGCGCCGTAATCGGTATCTTTAGCTACTGGATTATGGGCGTTGTCGAAAGGCTTCTTTGCCCTTACAAGAAAAAGAAATCATAAGCCTGAGGAGGCTTCGCTATGAAATCAAAACGTCTTTTGAACAAGGCTTCCGGAGTTGTTCTGCTGGTTCTGTTCGGCGTTATAATCGTCGTTCTCTGGCAGACGCAGGTTCTTCACAAGCTTATGGGTACGGACACAATCACGCTTCCGCTTCCCACAAGAATAGGCGAAATTATCGCGCAGAACTCGGACAGCATTATGGGTCACGTCAAAATTACGCTTGTCGTCACGCTTGGCGGACTTGCGGCAGGGTCGGTTCTCGGCTATGCAATCGCGGTTGTCGCAACGGTTTTTTCAAAGTGGGGCGCGGGCGGTCTTACAATAGTTTCCGCGTTCAACGCAATCCCGCTTGTCGCGCTCGCCCCCGTCATCAACAACTGGACGAGAGATTTAAGCGGCGACGTCAGCGTCAGAAGCACCGCTGCGAAAATTATCGTTGTCACAATCTCCTGTACGGCGGCAATGAGCGTGAACGCATTTCGCGGGCTTACCGAACTGAAGCCGTTTTCAGAGGACCTTATGCGCTCGTATGCGGCGAGAAAAATCACGGTTTTTACAAAGCTGAGGCTTCCGAACAGCGTTCCGTATATCTTTACGGCGCTTAGAGTGAGCGTTCCCGCAAGCGTTATCGGCGCTCTTGTAACCGAATATTTCGCGGAGGAAACGGTCGGCGTCGGCAGGCAAATCCGCGAAAATATCATCAAGGGTCAATATCCCACGGCATGGGCTTATATTGCGGTCGCCTGTGCAATCGGCATTATCCTTTACGCTGTTCTGATGATTGCCGAAAAGCTTATTCTCAGGAACAGAAAGTCACGATAATAAGCGAAAGCTTATATATAAACAGATAAACAGAACAATTGAAAGGCAGGTAAATCAAATGAAAATGACAAAAAGAAAAAAACTTGCGGCGGCGGCAGCGCTGGTTCTCGCCTGCGCTCAGCTTACAGCGTGCAGCGGCGGCTCGGCTTCCTCGGCTTCTTCGGTTTCAACCTCGTCGTCTGCTTCATCGCAGTCCGGCTCGTCATCTTCCGAGAGCGGAGCTATGACGCACGAGGAAATCATCAAGGCGGCGGCTGCCGCGGGAAAGGTCGGAAACTGGGGGCTTGGAAACGAATATGAAATTCAGGCGCTTCTTACAAAATACGGGCTTCCCGCGGATTACATTACTCAGGACTTCACAATGGACCAGTTCGACAGCGACAGCGTTGAGCTTGCTTCCGCGATGACTTACAACGAGCTTGGTCTTGTCAAGAACTCCTATGACGGCGGTTACAGCTATGGCGATACCGTCAGCATAATCGATATGAACGACGAGGGCGTTGCTATGCTTGAGGATAACCTGTTTACCTCAAAGGCTTTCGCCGAGGCTAATCCGAACACGGTTAAGGCGTTCGTTTCCGCTTCAATGAAGGGCTGGGCTTATGCCTGCGAACACCCCGACGAGGCTGCGGAGATAGTTTTTGAAGCGGGTTCGTCCGTTTCCGCCGCTCATCAGTCATATATGGCGGGTGAAGTCGCAAAGCTTGTTACAACCGATATGAACGGAAAAACCGTTTCCGCTTCGGACGTCGGAAATATGGACGAAACGGCAATGCAGCAGACCCTTGACCTCGCGAAAAAGTACATTATCCTTGCGGACAGCGCGGCAAAGGAAAAGCTCGCTTCGATGACGCTTGACGATATCCGCAGCACCGCTTACCTCAAGTATGACCCTGCGACAGACGGCGCTCCCGAAAAGGCTTCCGTTTCCGTTCAGCTTAAATGGCTGCCTCAGGCGCAGTTTATGGGTTATTACGTCGCAAAGGCAAAGGGCTATTACGATGAAGTCGGACTTGACGTCACCATTGTTTCCGGAGGCGGAGATATCTCCGAAACTACCGCCGTCTACAACGGCACGGTTGACTTCGGCGTAACGTGGGTTTCAAACCTCATAAACGCGAACGCGGGCGGAATGGAGCTTCTCGAGGTCGCTCAGGTTTACCAGAGGTCGGGACTTGTACTCGTTTACAAGAACGACAAATTTAAGAAGTAATTTCATTGGTTTTTGACGGCTCACGGGCGGTTTTACCGTCCGCGGGTTCGTCGGAAAGCCTGCGGAAGCGCCGGTTTTCCGATAAACCCGATTTGTCGGATTGTTTTCAAAAGGAGGTTATTTTATGGAGCTATTAATCAAAAACGGAACGATTGTTTCCGCAACCCAAATGTTTAAGGCGGATATCGCCGTGAACAACGGAAAAATTGCGGCTGTCGGCGCGGATTTGTCCGATGTAAAGGCGGACAGGGTTGTTGACGCGGAGGGAATGTTGGTTCTTCCGGGAGCAATCGACGCGCACACTCACCTTGCGATGCCTTTCGGCGGCACGATTTCTTCGGACGACTATTTCGCTGGTACGAGAGCGGCTGCCTGCGGCGGCACGACAACCGTTTTCGATTTCGCTCTTCAGGATTTCAACGAAACAATGCCCGATACTTTTAGAAGGAGAAACGCTCTTGCGGCTCCCGACGCGGCGGTTGACTACTCTTTCCATATCGGAGTTAAGGATATTCACGGCGAGCTTCTCGACTCAATCGCAGACGCGTGCGATTTGGGAATTACCTCGTTTAAGGTGTTTATGGTATATGATTTTGGCGTAAAAGACGGAGTTTTCTTCAAGCTCCTCTCAAAATCAAAGGAATTCGGCGCGCTTATCGCGGTTCACGCCGAGAACAACGAGCTTGTGAACGCTCTCACGGAGCAATATATCTCGGAGGGCAAAACCGACGCTTGGTATCACTATATGAGCAGACCCGAATTTGTCGAGGGAGAAGCGGACGTCCGCGCGATTAACCTTGCAAAGGCTGCAAACGCGCCGCTTTATATCGTTCATCTGGCTAATAAACAGGGCGTCGAGGCTGTTACAAGGGCGAAGGACGAGGGCTATGAGATTTATGCGGAAACCTGCCCGCAGTATCTTGAATTTACAAGCGACGTTTACAAGCGTCCCGACGGAAGAAACTTTGTCTGCTCTCCTCCTATGAAGGGAAAGGAGTCGCAGGACGCAATCTGGGCTGCGATTAAGCGCGGCGATATCGATACCGTCGCAACGGACCACTGCCCGTTTATGCAGAGCGAAAAGGACTGGGGACTGAACGACTTCAGGAAAATTCCGAACGGCTGCGCGGGTATCGAGAATATGTATCCGTATATGCTCGGAAAGGCGAACGACGGCGTTATACCGTTTACAAAGGCTGTCGAGCTTTGCGCGGTCAATCCTGCGAAGATTTTCGGCTGTACCGAAAAGGGAGAAATTTCCGTTGGAAAAGACGCGGATATCGTGATTTACGACACGAAGAAGAATGTTACCGTTCATCAGGAGAATATGCATTCCGACTGCGACCACACAATCTGGGAGGGCGTCGAAATTCACGGATATCCCGTTCAGACATATTCGAGAGGCAAGCTTGTTTTTGATAACGGCGAGTTTGTCGGTGAAAGAGGCTGGGGTAAATTCGTGAAATGTGCAAAGCACGTTTCGTGATAATAAAAGACTTCGGCGCGAAAGGAGCGGTTTTATGGCGTTCAGAGGTTTAAATATGCGGGGAGAAGCGGCTCGATGTCTGCTTTGCGAGAATGCGCCCTGCACGGCGGCTTGTCCCGAACATTACGACCCCGCAAGGGCGATAAGAGCCGTCAATTTTGAGAACGCGGAGTGCGCGGGCGAGTTTTTGGGCGGCAAATGCTCGGAATGTCGCGGGTTTTGCGAAAACGCCTGTATTCATTATGACCGTCCTATCAGAATAAAGGAACTTGCGGCGGCGCTTTCGCCCGCTTCACCGCCAAAGGCGGACCTTTCGATTGAATTTTGCGGCGTGAAGTGCGAAAATCCGTTCTTTCTCAGTTCCTCCGTTGTCGCAAGCAGCTATGAAATGGTTGCGAGAGCGTTTGAAATGGGCTGGGCGGGCGCTGTTTACAAAACAATCGGGTTTTATCTGCCGAACGAGGTTTCTCCGAGATTTGACGCTGTGGGAAAGGAAGGAACGCCGTTTGTCGGATTTCGGAATATGGAGCAAATCAGCGACCATCCGCTTGAAGAAAATCTCGATATCCTAAAAAGGCTAAAGCGGGATTTTCCGACAAAGATTATCGTTTCGTCGATTATGGGGCAATCGGACGAGGAATGGACGGAGCTTGCAAGGCTTTCCGAGGAAGCGGGCGCGGATATCATCGAATGTAACTTCTCCTGCCCGCAGATGAGCGAAAAGGGTATGGGAAGCGATGTTGGTCAAAATACCGAGCTTGTGAAGCGTTATTCCGCTCTCGCGAAAAAGGGAACGCGGCTTCCCGTGCTTGCGAAAATGACGCCGAATCTCGCGGATATGACAATTCCCGCAATTGCCGCGGTGAGCGGCGGCGCAGACGGGCTTGCGGCTATAAACACAATCAAGAGCGTCACCACTTCACATTCTTCCGAGGTGAGCGGCAAAAGCACCGTTTCGGGTTACAGCGGAAAGGCGGTTAAGCCTATCGCGCTCAGGTTTATCAGCGATATGGCGAAATGTCCGCAGCTTTCGGGCGTGCCTATAAGCGGAATAGGCGGTATAGAAACGTGGCGTGACGCGCTTGATTTTATATCGCTCGGCTGTGAAAATCTTCAGATTACAACCGCCGTTATGCAGTATGGCTATCGCATAATCGACGACCTTATCTTAGGTTTGTCGCGATATATGGACGAGCGCGGCGCCAAATCGCTTTCGGAGCTTGTCGGAACGGAGCTTCAGCAAATTGTTCCATCTGACAAGCTCGACAGGGATTCAATCGTTTTCCCGAAATTTGACAGAACGATGTGCATAGGCTGCGGAAGATGCTTTGTTTCCTGCCGCGACGGCGGTCACGGGGCGATTTCATTCGGCGGCGACAGAACGCCGAAGCTTGACGCGATAAAATGCGTTGGCTGTCATTTGTGCAGGCTGGTTTGCCCGACAAACGCAATCGGCGCTTCAAAACGTTTTCCGAAGCGCTGAGCAATCTCTGAAAGGAGGCGGACTATGGCTATCACGCTTTCTCAGCTTTGTAAAAACGCAGAAAAAAACTATAATATGAAGCTTATCGCGGGACGCGGCGGAATGGATAACACCGTTCGCTGGGTTCATATGGTTGAGGACAGCGAAGTTCCCGATTTTCTTCACGGAAACGAGCTTGTTTTTACCACGGGTATCGGACATTCCGGAAGCGGCTGGCTTGAACCGTTCGTGAAATCGCTCAGACAGCACAATGCCGTGGGGCTTGTCGTAAATCTCGGTCCGCACATAGACGCGGTTCCGCCGAGGGTTATCGACTACTGCGAAGAAAACGATTTTCCGCTTTTTACGCTTCCTTGGCAGGTTCATATTATCGACATCACATACAATTTCTGCCGCAGGATTATCGATAACGAGGAGGCGGAAACCTCGCTTGCGGAGGCTTTCAGAAACTTGATTTTTTCGCCCGAAAAGCGCGAGAATTACGCCGCGGCGCTTGAAAAAATGGGTTTTCCCGAAAGCTCGCGTTATACGGTTCTGGCGATTTCTCTCGGCAGCGACAAGGCGGCGGCAGCGCAGCTTTTGCGAAATAACCGCTATGGTCTTTGGCGGCTGCTTAAACGCTCGCGAAGTCCTATGGCGCTGTTTTTTCAGGACGATAAGCTTATCTCCGTCAGGCAGAATGCAGACGACAACGAGATGAACAGGCTGGTTAAGGCGCTTTCCGAGCTTGAGCGCGAGCTGAAGCTTAACGTCGGGATTTCGGAGCAGGGAGAAGGCTTTTCGGGCGTGCCGATATGCTATAAGGAAGCCGTTTCGGCGCTTGAGGCTGCGAAAATCAAGGGGCTTACGACTATGCCGTACAGAAATATCGGCGTTTATAAGCTGCTTTTCGGCGTTGAGAACAGGGGCATTCTCAGAAGCTATGTCATCGGCACAATCGGCGACCTCTTGAAATACGATAGTATGAATAACACGAATTACGAGGAAACGCTCAGAGTGTATCTTGAGTGCAGCGGAAGCGTTCAGATGACCGCAGACAGGCTTGGCGTTCATCGGAACACTGTTAACTATAAAATGAAGGAAATCCGAGAAATACTCAAGGTTGAAATGAACGACGAGGACAAAATGAATATCCTCCTCGCGTTCAGGGCGCGGGAGGTTCTCGGTTCCGCGCCGCGCAAACAGGCTGAATTTAGCTGAAATACTTTATTGAAAGGAAGTTTTTATTATGAACGGTAAGGAAATCAAGGAAATGCAGGTTGCTTACAACCTCCAGTCGTGGTCGAAGCAGAGAGGCATTAATCCCATTCCGATTGAAAAAGCCGACGGAATTTATATGTGGGATTTCGACGGAAACCGCTATTCCGATATGTCAAGCCAGCTTGTCAATCTCAATGTGGGGCATAACTGCCGCCCTATTATCGACGCAATCAAGGAGCAGGCTGAAAAATACTGCTATCTTTCTCCGAGCTACGGAAGCGAACCGCGCGCAAAGCTTGCGAAAATGGTTGTCGAGCTTATGCCGGATAATATGGGAAAGGTCTTTTTCACGAACGGCGGCGCGGACGCAAACGAAAACGCCGTTAAAATCGCAAGAATGTTTACGGGGAGAAACAAGATTTTTTCGAGATACAGAAGCTATCACGGCTCGACTTTCGGAGCGGGAAACCTTACCGGCGAACCGAGGCGTTATCCGCTTGAACCCGGAATACCCGGATTTGTTCACTTCTTCGACCCCTATGTTTATCGCGAGCCTGTAATTAAGTTTTCAAGCGAAAAGGAAGCGGCTGAATATTATGTCGCAAAGCTTCGCGAGCAGGTTCTTTACGAGGGTCCCGAAAGCGTCGCTGCAATCGTTATGGAAACAATCACAGGTTCAAACGGCGTTATAATTCCTCCCGAGGGCTATCTCAAGGGCGTCCGCAAAATCTGCGACGAGTTCGGAATTATGATGATTTGCGACGAGGTTATGGCGGGCTGGGGAAGAACGGGAAAAATGTTCGCTTTCGAGAATTTTGGGGTAAAGCCCGATATCGTAAGCTTCGCAAAGGGCGTTACCTGCGGATACGTTCAGCTCGGCGGAGTTGTCGTAAGCAAGGAAATCGCGGCATATTTCGACGACCATCTGCTTTCCTGCGGTCTTACATACAGCGCTCACCCTCTTGCCTGCGCGGCGGGAGTTGCCTGCGTGAATTACTACAAGAAAGCGAATATCCTTGAAAACGTCAACAAGGTAGGAAAGGTTCTCGGCGAACTCCTTGAGGAGCTTAAATCAAAACATTCCTGCGTGGGGGATGTGAGATATATCGGCTTGTTCAGCTCAATTGAGCTTGTCCGCGATAAAAACACCAAAGAACCGCTTGTTCCTTACGGAAAAGACCCAGAGGGAAGAATGCCGAAGATTATCGGCGCGCTTAAAGCAAAGGGATTTATGACTTATTCGCACGAAAATATGATTTTCGTTTCGCCGCCGCTTATCATCACCGAAGCGCAGCTCAGAGAAGAAATGGCGAAGGTTGACGAGGTTCTTGGAACGGTTGACGGGGAAATCTGACAGAAAGACAGGGTGAATGCAATGGCTGATTCATACAAAAACGCTCCGAGCGTAAGGCTCGCCGATTTTATCCCCGCAGAGAAGTTTAGGACAATCCTCGCAAAGCATAGGCATATCGAGGGCGGCGTGTCCGAAATCCCCGTGGAAATTCACATGAAGAGGCGCTTTGCGGACACACTGAGCTTCTATGTCGAATGGGACGGCATTGTTTACGGCTTCGTTCGCGGGAAAAAGGAAATATCGGAAAAGCTTTCGGGTTTTGACGCAAAGAGAATTACCATAACCGATTGGGACGATAAATTCCAGCTTCTTTTCGAGGGTGAAATCGAAACGGACGAACGGCCTTTTTTCGTCACGGGAGAGGAGGTTCGGCAGCTTCTTGAAAACTGTCGGCGCGTTCCCGAACAGATGATAAAGAAACACTGAAATACTGAGAAAGGATTACGTTATGTTTACTTGCAGCAAGGAAAGAATGGAAGATAAAATAAAGACCTTCTCGAAATTCGGCGACGCGGGTCACGGCGGTATTACGAGATACTCCCTGTCGCCCGAAGCGATTATGGCGAGAAACGAGTTTCGCAGACGTATGGAAGCGATAGGCGCGGTTATCGAAATCGACGACGTTGCAAATATGTACGCGACGCTCCCCGGAACCGACCCCAACGCAAAGCGAATTGTTATGGCTTCGCACTGCGATTCGGTTAAGAACGGCGGAAACTATGACGGTATTCTCGGCGTTATGGCCGCTATGGAGGTTCTCGAAACGGTTTTCGAGAAGAAAATCCCGCATAAACACCCGCTTACCGCAATGATTTGGACGAACGAGGAAGGCTCGCTTTATCCGCCCGCGATGATGTGTTCGGGAATTGTCTGCTATGACTATCTCCCCGAAGATATCAGATGTAAGTTTAAGTTCGAGGATATGATGAACAGCAAATCTATTCTTGACGGAACGAAAACATTCGGCGAAGCGCTTGAAAAGTCGGGATTTAAGGGCGATAAGAAGTTCAGACTTTCTCCCGAACGTTATCAATATTACTTTGAAACGCACATTGAGCAGGGTCCTATCCTTGAGGATAACGGGAATGATATCGGAGTTGTTGACTGCGTTCTCGGAATGTTCAATTACAGGCTGAAATTTTTCGGTCAGACAACCCACGCGGGAACTTTCCCGATGCCTAAGCGCCGCGACGCGTTTTACGCCGCCTCGCAGGCTCTCTGCTATCTTCATGATGAAATCGACAAGCTGGGCTATCCCGACCTTGTTTACACCACGGGCGAAGTCGTTTGTCACCCCTGCGTTCATACCTGCGTTCCCGATTACTTCGATTTTTCGTTCGATTCGCGTCACGAAAATCCCGAAGTTCTCGCCAAAGTACTCGATATCGTCAAGAGCTGCGCGGATAAAACGTGGAGCGGCTGTTCCTGCGAAGTTGTCAGGGCTTGGAACAGAGATACCGTTTACTGGGACAAAAAGCTTGTCGGATACGTCAAAAGCGCCTGCGAGGAGCTTGGCGTCAAGCATCAGTATATCCACTCCGGCGCGGGTCACGACGCGCAGTTTGCGGCATATATGCTTCCGACAACTATGATTTTTGTTCAGAGCAAGGACGGCCTTTCGCACTGCGAGCCTGAGTTTTCAAGCGTTGAACACTGTACGGAGGGCGCGAGCGTTATGCTCAACGCGGTTCTGAAAGCGGACGCGGACTGAGCTTGACTTTATCGGCAAAATGTGATATCATTAGGGCGGAGATGACGGCGTTGCCGCGCTTCGCCCTTACGTTTACGGAGGTTTTTATGAGCAGAGAATTTTTAATGCCAAGGTATGTTGTTACAGGTGAAAACGCTCTCGAAGGAGCGGCGAAATATTTCTCGATTATGGGCAAAAAAGCGCTCATAATAACGGGGACGGTTACTGCGAAATCAGCGTGTTTTTCAGCTCTTGAATCGGCTCTCGACAAGGCGGGAGTAGCCCACGCGGCTTTTTCGGATATCCACGGAGAACCTGACGATATCGTTGTAAACGCGGCGCTTTCGGCTTATCGCGAGAACGGCTGCGACTGTTTTGCCGCAATCGGCGGGGGAAGCGCGCTTGATACGATGAAAGCGGCGGCTGTTCTCGCCGCAAAAGGCGGGAGAATTTCCGATTATCTTGGCAAGCAGATTGAGGGAAGGCTTCCGTTTATGGCGGCAATCCCCACGACCGCGGGAACAGGCTCGGAAGCGACCAGATTTACCGTGATTACGGACACGGCAACGGACGTCAAGATGCTTATAAGCGGCGCGGCGCTTATTCCCGACCTCGCGGTTGTCGACCCGGAATTTACCGTTTCCGCGCCGAAAAGCATTACCGCGGCGACCGGTCTTGACGCGCTTACTCACGCGGTTGAAAGCTTTACGAGCAAAAAAGCTCAGCCGCTTACGGATTCGGCTGCTTTATCCGCGGTAAAGAGGATTTTCAAAAATCTTCCCGCAGCTTACAAAAACGGCGGCGATATTTCCGCGCGCAGCGAGATGTGTATGGCGGCTCTTGAAGCGGGAATTGCGATAAACAACGCTTCGGTTACTATCGTTCACGGAATGAGCCGACCTATCGGCGCGTATTTTCACGTTCCCCACGGAATTTCAAACGCTATGCTTCTCGAAAAGTGCCTTGGTTTTGCGCTTGACGGTAATTATCCTCGCTTTGCGGAGCTTGGAAGAGCGGTTGGCGCGGCTGATTTTTCGGATAACGACAAAACCGCTTCCGAAAAGTTTATCGGCGCCGTTGGGGAGCTTTGCGCGGTTTGCGAAATTCCGACGCTTGAGGGGTATGGAATTGACCGCGAAAAATTCTTCGGGGTTATCGACAAAATGGCTCAGGACGCCGTTGCAAGCGGCAGCCCCGCCAACACCGTAAAGCCTGTTTCGGTTGACGATGTGAAGAATATTTACCGCAGTTTGTGGGATTAACCCGAAAAAATGATATAAAAAACAGCGCAGAAGGAATTTTCCCTCTGCGCTGAATTTATTGCTTAAGGTCACCTCTAAAAACCGGGACACGAGCAGATTTCGTTCATGACTTATGTCAGCTGCTAGGCGTCAAACCGCAGTAATACTTGATGTATTTCAAGGTTTGACAACGAAGCAGATGATATATGTCATAGAAATCTGCCGTGAAGGAGGTTTTAAGAGGTTACCTTGAATATTACTTGTAGAGCTGCTTTGCGCTGTAATTCGTGTGAAGAATTTCGTGCGCCTTGTGCGAGTTCGGCTCGCCGAGGAACTCCTCGTAGAGCGCCTTGATTTCGGGATTTTCGTGCGAACGGCGCAGCGGCGCGTTCTTGTCGATATTGTAAAGAACTTCCGCTCTCTTTGCACGGATATCAACGAAATTGCGTACCGACGCGGGCTGGATAATCTGTCCGCCGCCGTTTACGCAGCCGCCGGGACAAGCCATAATTTCAACGAAATCATAGTTCGCTTCGCCCGCCTTGATGCTTCTGAGAAGCTTCTTCGCGTTTGCAAGTCCGCTTACAACCGCAACCTTAACTTCCTTGCCGGCAACCGTGTATGTAGCTTCCTTGATGCCCTCTGTTCCGCGAACCTCGCTGAACTCGATAGGCGTATCCTGAGCCTCGCCGGTGAGCTTCCAGACAGCGGTTCTCAGAGCCGCTTCCATAACGCCGCCCGTTGCGCCGAAGATTACTCCTGCGCCCGTGTAGCCGCCGAGAGGAGAATCGCACTTCTCTTCGGGAAGGTCGTTGAACATAATTCCCGCCTTCTTTATCAGGTGAGCAAGCTCTCTTGTCGTGATGGAAATATCAACGTCGGGAACTCCCGCTGCCGCTTCGCCGTCGCGAGCGACTTCGTACTTCTTAGCCGTGCAGGGCATTACCGATACGGATACGATATCTTCGGGGTTCTTTCCGAGCTTCTGAGCGTAATATGTCTTTACAATTGCGCCGAACATCTGCTGCGGCGATTTGCAGGTGGACAAATTCGGGATAAACTCGGGGAAGTAGTTCTCGCAGTAGCGAACCCAGCCGGGCGAGCAGGACGTGATGAGCGGGAGCGCTCCGCCGTTCTGAACTCTGCCGAGGAACTCGGTCGCTTCTTCCATAATCGTGAGGTCGGCGGAGAAGTTCGTGTCGAATACCTTGTCGAAGCCGAGTCTGCGCATCGCGGCAATCATCTTGCCCTCTGCGTTTGTTCCGATAGGATTGCCGAACGCTTCAGCAAGCGACGCGCGTACCGCGGGAGCCGCCTGTACAACAACCGTCTTTGTCGGGTCTGCGATTGCGTCGAGAACCTTCTGCGTGTCGTCCTTTTCGGAGAGCGCGCCCGTGGGACATACCGCGATACACTGTCCGCAGGATACGCAGGCGGTATCTGCCAAATCCATATCGAACGCAGAGGCAATCTGTGTTGCGAAACCGCGCTCGTTTGCGCCGATTACGCCGATTCCCTGAGTTTTTGCACAGGCTGCCACGCAGCGGCGGCAAAGTATGCACTTGGAATTGTCGCGGTACATATGAGCCGCGCTGTAATCAATGTCGGGAACGGGGTTTTCGCCGTCGAATTTATGTATGTCTATATCGTACTCAACGCAAAGCTCGTTAAGCTCGCAGTTTCCGCCTCTTGTGCAGGAGAGGCAGGACTTGTTGTGGTTGGAGAGGATAAGCTCAAGCGTCGTTTTTCTGCTCTCAAGCACCTTGGGAGTATTCGTGAAAATCTCCATTCCCTCGTTTACGGGATATACGCATGCAGCTACAAGCGACCTTGCGCCCTTTACCTCGACTACGCAGATTCGGCAGGCGCCGATTGCGTTGATTTCCTTGAGGAAGCACAGCGTAGGTATTTTAATTCCCGCCGCTCTTGCCGCCTCGAGAATGGTCGAACCCTCGGGAACAGCGTATTCTGCGCCGTTTATTTTTATATTAACCATAGGTTTTAGTCCTTTCGTTCAAACTTTCATTTCCGTTCCTTGCGGAAGCGGAAAATTTACGCCTTGACAATTGCGCCGAACTTGCAGTTGCTCATGCAGACGCCGCACTTGATGCACTTGCTCTGGTCGATGTGGAACGGCGACTTGATTTCGCCGCTGATTGCGCCTACGGGGCACTTCTTCGAGCAGAGCGAGCAGCCCTTGCACTTTTCGGGGATAATCTGAATCTGGAGCAGGTCCTTACATACGCCCGCAGGACATTTCTTATCCTGAACGTGTGCAATATACTCATCTCTGAAGTAGCGCATTGTTGAAAGAACGGGGTTCGGAGCGGTCTGTCCGAGTCCGCAAAGCGCGTTGTCCTTGATGTAATAGCAGAGCTTTTCGAGCTTGTCGAGGTCCTCCATTGTTGCCTTGCCCTTGGTAATCTTGTCGAGCATCTCATACATTCTCTTTGTGCCGATACGGCAGGGCGTGCATTTTCCGCAGGACTCGTCTACCGTGAATTCAAGGAAGAACTTCGCGATATCAACCATACAGTTGTCCTCGTCCATTACGATAAGTCCGCCGGAACCCATCATAGAGCCGATGGAGATAAGGTTATCGTAATCAATCGGGATATCGAGGTGCTCGGGAGGAATACAGCCGCCGGAAGGTCCGCCCGTCTGCGCAGCCTTGAACTTCTTGCCGTTCGGGATACCGCCGCCGATTTCCTCGATTACGGTACGCAGCGTCGTTCCCATAGGAACTTCAACAAGTCCGGTGTTGTGAATTTTGCCGCCGAGCGCGAATACCTTCGTGCCCTTTGATTTCTCGGTACCCATAGAAGCAAACCAATCAGCGCCGTTAAGGATAATCTGGCAGATGTTTGCATAGGTTTCTACGTTGTTGAGAACGGTGGGCTTTCCGAAAAGTCCCTTTACTGCGGGGAACGGAGGACGCGGACGCGGTTCGCCGCGGTTGCCCTCGATTGAGGTCATAAGAGCGGTTTCTTCGCCGCATACAAACGCGCCTGCGCCAAGTCTTAATCCAAGGCGGAAGCTGAAGTTCGTTCCGAAAATGTTGTCGCCGAGAAGTCCCGCTTCTTCAGCCTGTCCAATAGCGATTTTCAGACGCTCAACCGCAATCGGGTACTCCGCGCGAACGTAGATGTAGCCCTGATTTGCGCCGATTGCGTAACCTGCGATTGCCATTGCCTCGATAACGGCGTGGGGGTCGCCCTCAAGTACGGAACGGTCCATAAACGCTCCGGGGTCGCCTTCGTCCGCGTTGCAGCAAACGTACTTCTGGTCGGCGTCCTTAACGAGGTCCTTTGCAAGCTGCCACTTTCTTCCCGTCGGGAAGCCCGCGCCGCCGCGTCCGCGAAGTCCGGAAGCGAGAACGGTGTTTATTACGTCGTCCTGCGACATCGACGAAAGAACCTTGTAGAGCGCCTGATAACCGTCGCGCGCTATGTACTCCTCGATGTGTTCGGGGGAGATAAGTCCGCAGTTTCTGAGCGCTACGCGGTGCTGCTTCGCGTAGAACGTGGTTTCGTTCAGCGACTTGATTACATCGCCGTCAACGGTTTCAGCGTAAAGATACTTCTTTACGGGCTGACCGTTCTTGAGGTGCTGCTCGACGATTTCGGGAATATGATCCGGCTCCATCTTCGAGTAGAAAGTGCCCTCCGGATATACAATCATAATCGGACCGAGCGCGCAAAGTCCGAAGCAGCCCGTCTTGATGATATTTACCTTGTCCTCAAGACCGTTCTTCTTCAGCTCCTCCTTGAGCGTTTCGATAATCTTCATTGAGCCTGACGACGTACAGCCCGTACCGCCGCAGACAAGAACGTCCTTAACGCCGGTTTCCTTGCCTTCGACGCGTGTTGCGACAACTTCCGCAGCCTTGGCTCTGACAGCGTTAAGCTCGTCAATCGTTTTAATTACGTTCATTGATAAAATTTCCTTTCTTAACGAAAACTGGAAATAAAGAACTTATCGCAGTTCCCTCATCTCAGTGTTGTCTTAATTATACTTTTCGAGGATTCTATCAACGTCGTCCACGGTAAGTCTGCCGTAAACGTCCTCGTTTACCGTAAGTACGGGAGCAAGTCCGCACGCGCCTATGCATCTGCACGCGTCAAGCGAGAATTTGCCGTCGGGAGTAATTTCTCCGCCCGAAATTCCGAGTTTTTCCTGAAGCTTGTTGTAGATATCGCCGGAACCCTTAACATAGCATGCCGTTCCCAGACAGACGGATATCTTGTACTTGCCCTTAGGATTGATGGTGAACTGCGCGTAGAAGGTTACCACTCCGTATACCTTCTCCAGCGGAATGTCCATTTCCTCCGCAATAATGGTCTGAACCTCGATGGGCAGGTAGCCGTAAAGCTCCTGAGCCTTCTGGAGAATAGGCATCAGCGCGCCGGGGTCGTCCTTGTGCTCGGCGATGATTTTCTTCAGCTTTTCCTCCTGCTCGGCCGTTCCCGCAAAGGGAATCGCGCTCTTCTTAAAAGCCATTTTTTAGCCTCCTTAGAGTATTTTTTCGGGTCTTCCCGATTGTTATAAGATAAGCCATTACATTATATTGCATAATAACACAATACAACCATATCAATTATAACATATCCCGACGAAAAAGTCTACAAAAAACGACTCCTTGTTCGTGTAACAGCTTGTAGAATTTACATCGATTTTTTTGGTGATTTTAGACAAAACAGGCATTTTTTTGCCGTTTTTATTCAATTATAGTAATAAAACAGCGCCCGTTTTGTTACACGGGCGCGGCAAATTTGATGTAAACGTTCTTTTGTTTTTAGGCGGGTTTTGCGCGTTTATCGGTTTTTATTATTTAAGGTATTTCGCGAGGTCCGCCGCGCGGTCGGTCTTTTCCCAAGCAACTCCCAAATCTTCTCTGCCCATATGTCCGTAGGCGGCGAGCTGCGCGTACTGCGGCTTTCTCAGGTCAAGCGCCTTTATTATCGCGGACGGACGCAGGTCGAACTCCTTGATAACCGCCGCCGCTATCGCTTCATCGGAGATTTTTCCCGTTCCGAACGTATCGACCATTACCGAAACGGGGTGAGCGACGCCGATTGCATAGGCAATCTGTATCTCCGCTCTTTCCGCAAGTCCCGCCGCGACAATGTTCTTCGCAACGTAACGCGCCATATATGCCGCCGAGCGGTCAACCTTTGTCGGGTCTTTTCCCGAAAAAGCTCCGCCTCCGTGGCGCGAATAGCCGCCATAGGTGTCTACGATTATCTTTCTGCCCGTAAGTCCGCTGTCGCCCATCGGTCCGCCAACAACAAATCGCCCCGTGGGATTTACGAAGTATTTCGTGTTTTCATCGAGAAGATTTGCGGGAATTGTCGTTTTAATCACCTTTTCGATGATATCCGCGCGGATTTGTTCAAGAGAAGCAGAAGCGAGGTGCTGCGACGAAACGACGACCGCGTCCACGCGCATGGGCTTGTTGTCGTCGTATTCAACCGTAACCTGCGTTTTTCCGTCCGGAAGAAGATAGGGGATTTCGCCGCTCTTTCTCACTTCGGCAAGCTTTTTCGCAAGTTTATGCGAGAGACTTATCGGCATAGGCATTAGTTCGGGAGTTTCCGAGCAGGCAAATCCGAACATCATTCCCTGGTCGCCCGCTCCGATATCGTTCGCGTTCTCGGCGCGTCCCTCAAGCGCGTTGTTTACGCCCATTGCAATATCGGGCGACTGCTTGTCCAGCGTTGTTATAACCGCGCAGGTGTGCGCGTTGAACCCGCAGTCGGGGCTTGTGTAGCCGATATCCGCCGCGGTGCTTCTCGCAATCGCGGGAATGTCAACCTGCGCCGTTGTTGTGATTTCGCCCATTATCGTTATCATTCCCGTCGTCGCGGTCGTTTCGCACGCAACTCTGCCCATAGGATCCTGCGCGAGTATCGCGTCGAGAACCGCGTCCGAAATCTTATCGCACAGCTTGTCGGGGTGTCCCTCGGTTACGCTTTCTGATGTGAAAAGCTTTCTTGTAGTCATTTTGCATTTCCTTTCTGTTATACATATCTCATACATACGCAATAAAAAACGCTCACTTTTCGGAGTGAGCGGTAAAATTCTTACTGTCACTCCTCATCTTTCGATAATAAATATCGCAGGAAGTGGCACCTTGCCCGCGTAAATCGGGTAGGTTGCCGGGCTTTTAAGGGACCGGTCCCCCGACGGATTATCCGTCTTAAGCCGCTCTTGATGAGGCGCTTTATTGATACAAGTATAACATATTGATATCCCGTTGTCAAGGGCTTTCGACAGAAAATTTTATTTTACCCCCTTGACAAACAAAATTATATGTGCTATAATTTTACTAATCGAATAATTCAAAATGCGTTGAAGGGAAAAAAGTCCGCGAGAGCGCTTTCAGAGAGCCGTTGTTCGGTGCGAAACGGCAGCAATGCGCGGAGATAGCTCCTCCCTGAGCAGAATGGGCGAAGGTTTGAAGTGCCGGCTTTTCAAACGGTAGTCTGTTTCGGGTGCTCCCGTTAAAGAGCGGGCGTTTTATTGAACGCTGTGAGGCGTAAAGCGTGAGCTTTGCGTGAACGAAAGTGGTAACACGGGTAATTCTCGTCTTTTGAATAAGGACGGGAATTTTTTATTTTGCTTTATTTTTGAGAGGAGATTTTCGGATGAAGTATTCAAATAAGTATCAAAGACGCTATTTTATGCCGCCTTTTCCTTGTCTTGACTGGACGTCGAAGGAATATATCGAAAAGCCGCCCGTTTGGTGCAGCGTGGATTTGCGCGACGGCAATCAAGCGCTTATTATCCCGATGAGCCTTGAGGAAAAGCTTGAGTTTTTCGGATATCTTGTTAAAGTGGGCTTCAAGGAAATCGAAATCGGCTTTCCCGCGGCTTCCGAAACCGAATATGAGTTCTGCCGCGCGCTTATCGAGAGAAATCTCATTCCCGACGACGTCGCGGTGCAGGTTCTCACGCAGAGCCGCGAGCATATTATAAAAAAGACTTTTGAGGCGCTCGAGGGCTGCAAGAACGCTATCGTTCACCTGTACAACTCGACTTCCGTCGCGCAGAGAGAGCAGGTTTTCAGAAAGTCCAAGGAAGAAATCGTTGAAATTGCCACAACGGGCGCTAAAATGCTCAATGAATACAGAGCAAAGACCAAGGGTAATTTCCGCTTCGAGTATTCTCCCGAAAGCTTTACGGGAACGGAACCCGAATTTGCCGCGGAAATCTGCAACGCGGTTATCGATATCTGGAATCCCACACCCGACAATAAGGTTATCACCAATCTGCCCGTAACCGTTGCCGAGAGTATGTCGCACGTTTACGCGCAGCAGGTTGAATATATGTGCAAGACGCTCCACAACAGGGAAAACGTCATCGTTTCGCTTCACCCGCACAACGACCGCGGCTGCGCTGTCGCAGATACCGAACTTGGCTTGCTTGCGGGCGCGGACAGAGTTGAGGGAACGCTTTTCGGAAACGGCGAGCGCACGGGAAATGTCGATATCGTCACGCTTGCGCTTAATATGTACACTCACGGCGTTGAGCCGAACCTCGATTTCTCTAATCTGCCCGAGCTTTGCGCGATTTACGAAAGACTTACCAGAATGACTGTTTACGAACGTATGCCGTACAGCGGTCAGCTTGTGTTCGCGGCGTTCTCCGGTTCGCATCAGGACGCTATCGCAAAGGGCATGAAGTACCGCGAGGAAAAGGGACTTAGTCAGTGGAACGTCCCCTATATCCCCATAGACCCCCACGATATCAGCCGCACCTACGATGCAGACGTCATCCGAGTGAACTCGCAGAGCGGCAAGGGCGGAATAGGATATCTTTTGGAGCAGAGCTACGGCTACGTCCTCCCGTCCGGTATGCGCGAGAACCTGAGCTATCTGTGCAAGTCGGTCTCCGACCACGAGCATAAGGAGCTTAAGGTTGACGAAATACTTAAGATTTTCAAGGATCATTACTTTATAGATAACAAGTCGGTGGATATCGCCGAGATGCACTTTATCCGCAAGGGCAAGGAGATTCAGGCGGACATCACCTTTATTAAGAACAACGAAAAAACCGTTGTCACCGCAACAGGAAACGGCACGCTTGACGCCGTAAGCAACGGCTTAAAGAAATTCACCGGCAAGACCTACGAGCTTTTGGTTTACACCGAGCACAGCATGCAGGAGGAAGGCTCTAAGAGCGTGGCAGTTGCCTATATCGGAATAAGGGACGAAAACGGAACCTTAAGCTGGGGTGCCGGCACCAACACCGATATCATCCACGCCAGCGCGGACGCACTTTTAAACGCCTTCCACAACGCCTTTAACAAATAAAATCAAGAAAGGATATACAGTTATGGGAATGACGATGACACAAAAGATTCTGGCGGCGCACGCAGGTTTGGACAGTGTGTGCGCAGGTCAGCTGATAAATGCCAAGCTGGATATAGTTCTTGGCAACGATATCACCACCCCCGTGGCAGTGAACGAATTTACAAAGTCGGGCTTTAACGGCGTTTTCGATAAGAACAGAATCGCGATAGTTTTAGACCACTTTGTCCCCAACAAGGACATCAAGGCGGCGGAGCAGTCGAAGCAGTGCCGCGAGTTTGCGGGCTGTCACGGTATCAGCCACTTCTATGATGTCGGAAAGATGGGTATTGAACACGCCCTTCTGCCCGAGCAGGGAGTTGTCACCGCCGGCGACTGCATTATCGGCGCGGACAGCCACACCTGCACCTACGGCGCTTTGGGAGCGTTCTCGACCGGCGTCGGCTCGACCGATATGGCTGCCGGCATGGCTACCGGAATGGCATGGTTCAAGGTTCCATCAGCAATCAAGTTTAATCTTACAGGAAGCCTTCCCGCAAATTGCAGCGGAAAGGACGTTATACTTACCATCATCGGCATGATAGGCGTTGACGGCGCACTTTACAAGAGCATGGAGTTCTGCGGCGAGGGAGTTAAGTCGCTTTCGATGGATTCGCGCCTTTGCATATGCAACATGGCAATCGAAGCGGGCGC
>DPBR01000098.1:1126-1369 GCA_003516865.1 Oscillospiraceae bacterium | reverse complement strand
GACATCACCCTTGAATACATGCAGGATCGCTGCGAGCGCGAGCCGAGGGTGTTTGAAGCCGACCCCGACGCCGAGTACGAGCGGGTTATCGACATCAATTTAAGCGATATCACCCCAACCGTCAGCTGCCCTCATCTCCCCGAAAACACCAAGCCCGCATCAGAGCTGGGCGATATCAAGATTGACCAAGTAGTAATAGGAAGCTGCACCAACGGACGCATGGAGGACATGGAAGCCGCCTAC
>DPBR01000098.1:0-948 GCA_003516865.1 Oscillospiraceae bacterium | reverse complement strand
TGGAGGACATGGAAGCCGCCTACAACGTGCTTAACGGCAAAAAGATAGCCGACGGCGTGCGCTGCATAATTATTCCTGCGACAATGGCAATTTACCGCGAATGTGTTGAGCGCGGATATGTCACATCGTTTATAGATTCGGGAGCGGTGGTTTCAACCCCCACCTGCGGTCCCTGCCTTGGCGGATATATGGGAATTTTAGCAGCCGGTGAGCGGTGCATAGCAACCACCAACCGCAACTTTGTGGGCAGAATGGGTCACGTTGACAGCGAGGTTTACCTTGCTTCACCGGCGACTGCCGCCGCAAGTGCGCTGGCGGGACACATCACCGAGTACAAGCTCTGATATCGAGGAGGATGAAGTTATGAACACCAAGGGAAAAGTTTTTAAATACGGCGACAACGTGGATACCGACGTTATCATCCCCGCAAGATACCTGAATACCTCAAATGCCAAAGAGCTTGCGGCTCATTGCATGGAGGATATCGACAAAGAGTTTGTAAAGAACGTCTCTGCGGGAGACATCATGGTTGCGGGCTGGAACTTCGGCTGCGGCTCGTCTCGCGAACACGCTCCGCTGGTTATCAAGACCTGCGGCACCGGATGTGTAATTGCAAAGAGCTTTGCGCGGATTTTCTACCGCAACGCGATTAATATAGGTCTTCCGATTTTAGAGTGCGAGGAAGCCTGCAACGAGATTGAAGCCGACGATCAGGTTGAAATCGACTTTGACAGCGGCGAGATTAAGGACATCACCAAGGGAAAGGTGTTTAAGGCTCAGCCGTTCCCGCCGTTTATTCAGAATATTATTAAGGCTGGGGGACTTTTGAAGTCTATTCGGGCAAAGTAGTTTTTCGCGGAGAGATTTGGTTTGCCGAAAGGTGAACTTTGTGATTGAATTATTGGTTTGATTGGATTGAAAGTTTGTGCAGGGATGGACGCACTCCGT
>DPBR01000040.1 GCA_003516865.1 Oscillospiraceae bacterium | reverse complement strand
ATTCTGACGAAAAAACCTCGGCGCGATTAAACGATAATAATTATGCGGTGTAGCCTTAACGTGAATATTACTTGATATACTTCGCGGCGATATCCTTAGCCGCGTCGAGAGCCGCGCCGAGCTTAGCCGCGTCGGGAACTCCCGCCATAGCCTGGTCGGGCTTTCCGCCACCCTTTCCGCCTGCGGCAGCCGCAATCTCGCGCACGAGCGTTCCCGCGTTCGCGCCCTTTTCAATCGCGCTCTTGGAGCATTTGCAGAGAATATTGCTCTTTCCGTCCGCCGTTCCCGCGAGAACCGCGACAAAGCAGTCGAATTTCTCCGCAATCGAGTCGCCGGTCTTGCGAAGACCGTCCGCGCCCATTCCGTCAAGCTTCGCGCAAACGAGCTTAACGCCGTTTATTTCGGGAACGTCCGCGAAAATATCGCCGAGCTTTGCATTCGCGGCAGCCTGCTCCATACTCTCGATTTTAGCGTTCTTCTCGCGAACCTCGGCGAGAAGGCTCTCCGCGCGGTGCGGAAGCTCGTCGAAGTTCGGCGTTCTGAGAATCGCGCAGGTCTTTTCAATGGTATCCTTATAGTCGTACAGCATCGACATAACCGCCATTCCGGTTATCGCCTGAATACGTCTTACACCGCTTGCAACGGACGTTTCAAACACGATTTTGAACAGTCCCGCCTGAGAAGAATTTGTGAGGTGAGTGCCGCCGCAGAACTCGGTTGAATAGTCACCTACCGAAACCACGCGGACAACGTCGCCGTATTTCTCGCCGAAAAGCGCCGTCGCGCCCTTTTTCTTGGCTTCTTCGATAGGAAGAACTTCCGTTGTTACGGGAACAGCCGCCATAATCACCTTATTGACGTAATTCTCGACCTTCTGAATTTCATCGGGAGTCATCGCGCTGAAGTGGCTGAAGTCGAAGCGGCACTGATTTGCGTCAACGTAAGAACCGCACTGGTGAACGTGGTCGCCGAGAACCTCGCGCAGAGCCGCCTGTAGGATATGGCAGCAGGTGTGGTTTCTGCGGGTCGCCATACGCAGCGCCTCGTCAACCTTTGCCGTAACCGTTTCGCCGACCTCGAAGCCGCCTTTTCTGACAACGCAGCGGCAAACGAACTGACCGCCGCCGAGCTTCTGCGTATCGAGAACCTCGATTTCGTCCGCGCCCTTAACGATAACGCCCTTGTCGCCGACCTGACCGCCCATTTCCGCGTAGAACGGCGTTTTATCGAGGACTATTCCCACTTCGTCGCCCGCGCCGCACAAATCGACGCACTCGCCGTCCTTGGTAACAGCGAGGATTTTCGCTTCGCATTCGAGGTTATCGTAGCCGACAAATTCCGTCTTGAACGCGTCGAGAGCGGAGTTCTTCGCGTTATCCCAGCCGCCGCCGAGCTTTTTGTTCTTGCGGGCGGTATCCTTCTGGTTCTTCATACAAGCCGCGAAGCCCTCCTCGTCAACGGAAAAACCCTTTTCGCCGAGAATTTCCTTTGTGAGGTCGAGCGGGAAGCCGTAAGTATCGTGAAGCTTGAACGCGTTTTCGCCCGAAAGCGTCTTTTCGCCGTTCTTCTGAAGCTGTTCAATCATCTCGTCGAGGATAGCCGAGCCGTTGTCGATAGTCTTTGCGAAGCTCTCCTCCTCGGTCTGAATGACTTTCTTGATATACGCGCGCTTCTCGGCGAGTTCGGGATAACCCGACAAATTCTCGTCGATAACGGTATCGCAGACCTCATAGAGGAACGGCTTATGATAACCGAGAAGTCTGCCGTGGCGCGCAGCCCTTCTGAGAAGCCTTCTCATAACATAGCCGCGTCCCTCGTTCGACGGGAGGATACCGTCGCCCGCCATAAACGTCGTGGAGCGGATATGGTCGGTTATAACGCGGATAGAAATGTCCTTTTTGGGGTCGTCGTGGTAGTTTACTCCGAGAATGGAGCAGATTTTGCCCATGATATTCTTCACGGTATCGACCTCGAAAAGGTTGTCCACGTCCTGCATTACGCACGCAAGGCGCTCAAGACCCATTCCCGTGTCGATATTCTTTGTCGCAAGCTGAGTATAATTTCCGCTGCCGTCGTTGTCGAACTGCGTGAAAACGAGGTTCCAGATTTCGATAATTCTGTCGCAGTCGCCGACTTCCTCGAAATTATCCTGACCGATATGGTCGAAGTGACCGTATTTTTCGCCTCTGTCGAAGTGAATTTCCGAGCAGGGACCGCAGGGTCCGCTTCCGTGCTCCCAGAAATTGTCCGCCTTTCCGAGCCTGATAATCCTCTCGCGCGGCACGCCGACTTCGTTCGCCCAGATATCGCCCGCTTCGTCGTCCTTCTCATAAATCGTGACCCACAGCCTGTCCGCGGGGATTTCGAGAACCTTTGTCAGAAATTCCCAGCCCCACGCGGTCGCCTCGTGCTTAAAATAATCGCCGAACGAGAAGTTTCCGAGCATCTCGAAATAAGTTCCGTGGCGCGCGGTTTTTCCGACATTCTCGATATCGGGCGTTCTTATGCACTTCTGGCAGGTTGTAACGCGGTGGCGCGGCGGCTCCTCGATACCCTGAAAGTACTTTTTAAGCGGCGTCATACCCGCGTTTATCAGCAGGATTGAGTTATCGTCCGCAGGCGGAACAAGCGGAAAGCTCGGAAGTCTGAGGTGTCCCTTGCTCTCGAAAAAGGAAAGATACTTCTCGCGAAGTTCGTTTAAACCGGTCCATTTCATTTGTAATTCCTCACAATCAGATTATTTTGGGCTATCTTGAAAAAAACATACACTTTTATTATAACTTATTTTGAGAAAAAGTCAAGAGGTTTTTGCAATTCCCGAAAAAACCGTTCTAAAATCGGAAAAGCCTCAATAAAATGGTGTAAAAAGGACAAAGCCGGCTCATATTCCTCGGAAAATCGTTCTGCAAGCGATTATCTCCGTGAATACGGAGAACCGAATATTATACTCTCACAAAGGAGCGTTCGCGATGAAACTTAACAAAAAATCCCTAAAGCTCACGCTTTCAATGATAGGCTGCTTTGCGCTTCTTGCGGTAAGCGCGAGAATAACCGAACACGCGCTGCCCGTATCCGCGCCTGCGCCGACAAAGCCGATAATCGTGCTTGACGCGGGTCACGGCGGGTTTGATTCGGGGGCTGTCGGGAAGAACGGCGTTCTCGAAAAGGACGTAAATCTTTCCGTTGTGCTGGATTTGCGCGATATGCTGGAGATGTCGGGATTTGAGGTCGTTCTCACGCGCGACGAGGATATCTCGATTTACGACGCGGGAATCGAGGGTATCCGCAACCAGAAGCTTAACGATATGGACAATCGCCTGAAGATAATCCAAAGCTATCCCGACAGCGTTTTTCTGTGTATTCACCAGAATAATTTCACCGACCCGCAGTATTTCGGCGGTCAGATGTTCTACAATAACAACAATCCCTCGAACCGCACGCTCGCGCAGATTATGCAGCGCCGCTTCGCCGACCTCCAGCCGGGCAACGACCGCGAAATAAAGCTTTCGGGAAACGAGCTTTTCCTGCTTAAATCCAACAAAAATCCCTCGCTTATGATAGAATGCGGCTTCCTCTCGAACCCCGACGAGGAGCAGCTTCTCTCAACGAAAGAATATCAGCAGAAAGTCGCGTTCACGATTTACGGCGGTCTGCTCGAATATTTCGACGAGGTTTCGGAAAAGCCCGACGAATTTGCCGAAACGCCCGACAACGGCGATAACACCGAAAATTCTTCCGCTCTTCCCGAATAACTCCCCGTTAATACACACAAAATCTCCGTTTATCGCGCGGAGATTTTTGTCGTTTTACACCAAGCGAAAAAAACGCAAAAATATACTTGTAATAATGTGTCGATTGTGGTAAAATAAAGGAGAGTGTTTTTTCAAGCGATTTGCACGCTTTCGCCCGCGCGTTCCGTTCGACTGCTCCGCGATTGCCCTGCGGGGAGCGATTTTGGCGGCATCGAGCCGCCAAAATCGCGGGGAACGCTCCC
>DPBR01000076.1:3956-4115 GCA_003516865.1 Oscillospiraceae bacterium | reverse complement strand
GACGCTTCAAAGCTTATTCAGGGGCTTGGGCTTTCCGAGGAGCTTCTGTATCAGAGTATGTCGGGGCTTTCGGGCAACGAGAGGGTAAAGGTGCTTCTGGCGCGCTGTCTTTTCGGAAATCCCGATATTATCCTTATGGACGAGCCGACGAACCACCTT
>DPBR01000076.1:3232-3609 GCA_003516865.1 Oscillospiraceae bacterium | reverse complement strand
TACGGCAAAATCAAGATGTACGTCGGAAACTACGAGTTCTGGTATGAAAGCTCGCAGCTTATTCAGCGTATGATTAAGCAGCAGAACAAGAAAGCCGAGGAAAAAATCAAGGAGCTTCAGAACTTTATCGCGCGCTTTTCCGCGAACAAGTCGAAGTCAAAGCAGGCGACGTCGCGCAGAAAGCTGCTTGACAAGCTGACCGTTGAGGAGCTTCCCGCAAGCTCCAGAAAATACCCTTACATCGGCTTCGATATGGAACGCGAGGCGGGAAAGGACATTTTGCAGGTTACGGGGCTGTCAAAGACGATTGACGGGGTTAAGGTTCTCGATAACGTTTCGTTTACCGTGGGAAAAGGCGATAAAATCGCGTTTGTCGG
>DPBR01000076.1:2799-3011 GCA_003516865.1 Oscillospiraceae bacterium | reverse complement strand
GGCGATAAAATCGCGTTTGTCGGAGCGAATGAAATCGCCGTGACAACGCTCTTCAAAATACTCACCGAAGAAATCAAGCCCGATGAAGGCACGTTCAAGTGGGGCGGCACGATAACCGTTTCCTACTTCCCGAACGACAACAGCGCGTATTTCAACGGCTGCGAGCTGTCAATTCTCGACTGGATGCGGCAGTATTCAAAGGACGAAACCGA
>DPBR01000076.1:0-2592 GCA_003516865.1 Oscillospiraceae bacterium | reverse complement strand
CAGTATTCAAAGGACGAAACCGAGAGCTATCTGCGCGGATTTTTGGGGAGAATGCTGTTTTCGGGCGACGACGTGTTCAAGCCCGTGAAAGTGCTTTCGGGAGGCGAAAAAGTGCGCTGTATGTTCTCGCGAATGATGCTATTCAAGAGCAACGTGCTTATTCTCGACCGACCGACAAACCATCTTGACCTCGAAAGCATAACCGCCGTGAACAACGGACTTTCCGAGTTCAAGGGAAATCTGCTTTTCGCGACGCACGACCTTGAAATACTGGAAACCGCGGCGAACAGAATAATCGAAATCACGGAAAACGGCTGCTTTGACCGCGCGGGAACTTATGAGGAATACGCCGAGTGGCGAAGGGAAAACGTCGGCGGAACGCTTACAATCTGATAATTATGAACTATATTATACTTGACCTTGAATGGAATCAGGCGATGAACGGCAGCCTTACGGTGAGAACGCCCGTTGTGCTGTACGGCGAGATAATCCAAATCGGCGCTGTGAAAACGGACGAGAATTTCAACCTCATCGACAGGCTGAAAATAAACGTAAAACCGAAATTTTACAAGAAAATGAACCCTTACGTTGAGAAAATCACGGGAATAACCGCGGCGGAGCTTTCGGGCTGTGAAACGTTTCCGGAAGCGTTTCGGCGGTTTTCGGAGTGGTGCGGCGAGGAATTCCGCGTGATAACGTGGGGATTTGACGATATCGGGATATTCTGCGACAATCTGAGAGCGCACGGCGAGAACGAGGTTTTCGGTAGAAATTACATCAATTTGCAGCTTATTTTCAACCGTCAGACCGCTTCGGAGCATCTTCAGTGCGCGCTTTCATCGGCTGCGGAAACGCTTGGAATACCGATTGACGTGCAGGTTCACGACGCGGCGAACGACGCTTTTCTCACTTACGAGGTGCTGAAAAAGCTAGATATGGTAAAAGGTATCGCGGAATACGCGGAAATGTCCTCGACAGCGGCTGCCGTGCCGATTGTTAAGGAGTATTTCGACCGCGCGGACGGCGATAATATCGTGCGCGACAGGCGCGTAAACGAGCTTCTGTGTCCCGCGTGCAACAAAAAGATGAAGCTGCGCGAATGGCTTTTCAGCAACAAAAGAGCGTGCAGAACGCTTGCGGAGTGCGATGAACACGGGATTTATCTCGTGAAGCTGAAAGCTGCGCGGATTTCCGACAATAATTACACGATAACGCGCTCCGTTTTTACGGCGAGCGACGAGGATATCGCGTCCTACGAACGAAAGCTTCGTAAGAAAAAAGAGGCTCTGGAGCGCAGAAAAAACGCCGAAAAGAATAAATCGGAGGGAAAAAATGAAGAAAAGCACGATATTGTTTGATATGGACGGAACGCTTGTGCCGTTCGTGAACGATGATTTTATCAAACTTTATTTTAAGGGGCTGACGAAAAAGCTCGCGCCGCTCGGTTATGAGCCGAAAAAGACGATTGACGATATCTGGGCGGGAACTGCGATGATGATAAAGAACGAAGGTTTTCGGCTTAACAGCGAGGTTTTCTGGGAAACGTTCCGTGCAAGAAATCCCGAAAAGCCGGATGCAAAGCCGTTTTGCGATGATTTTTATGAGAACGAGTTCGACGAAGCAAAAGCGGCTCTCCGCGAAGCGCGCGACCTCAGACCGATGATAAATCGCCTGAAAAACGCGGGATTTGAGCTGATTTTATCGTCAAATCCGGTTTTCCCGCTTTCGGCAATGAAAACGCGCCTGAAGTGGGTAAATCTCGATGAAAGCGACTTCCTGCTTGTCACGAATTACGACAACAGCACATTCTGTAAACCCAACCCGAAATATTTTGCCGAAATTCTCGAAAAAGCAGGGAAAAAGCCCGATGAATGTGTTGTCGTGGGAAACAGCGTCAAGGAGGACATTCTCCCCGCAAAATTGCTTGGTTTAGAGGCGTTCTGGGTTACGGACTACCCCGAAAATCCCGATAACACGGACGTTTCTTCGTTTGACAAGGGAAGCGTGGCAAGCGCGGAGGAATTTCTTCTTGGACTTGCATAAAGCGTGAAAAAACCATTCTTTTCCGACATTTACAAGCATAGAATGTCGAGAGGTGAGAAAATGGTTTACAGCTTCAACGATTTGAGATGCAAGGAAATCATAAACGTGAAAAACGGCGCAAGACTCGGTTATCCCGACGACATTGAGTTCGAGAGCTGCACCGCGAAAATCTGCCGCATAATCGTTTTCGGGAGGTCGAAATTCTTCGGACTTTTCGGGCGCGAAGAGGATTTGTTCATAAAATGGTGCGATATCGAGGTTATCGGCGAGGATACAATTCTTGTTTCCTGCGATTGTCCGTCAA
This sequence comes from Oscillospiraceae bacterium, assembly GCA_003516865.1. Classification (GTDB taxonomy): domain Bacteria; phylum Bacillota; class Clostridia; order Oscillospirales; family Ruminococcaceae; genus CAG-115. The sequence goes on along the minus strand of DPBR01000076.1, from coordinate 245 downwards.
ATTGCCGAAAAAGCAAGGGTAAGAGCTTTGGAAGTTTGTTTAAATAGACGAACAAAAAGTGCTTGTAAAATCAAGGGAAATATGGTATAATAATTCGGTAAATGTGCGCGGGTTGTTTCGCGCATAAATACACACTGTGCGACAGTTTCTCTGCGGTGCGTTTCGGCGCTTGAGGAATGTTTCGCGCAGGAGGAATAAAACCAAAAACAGGAGGAAAAACCCATGGCAGTAGTATCAATGAAACA
>DPBR01000073.1:430-6136 GCA_003516865.1 Oscillospiraceae bacterium | reverse complement strand
CGTTCACCCGCAAAGGCGCAAGCTGTTAATTGTGCGGTGATGCCCAAAATATAATACATACTTATTATACAATATTTTTCAAAGAATTACAATAGCCTTTAACAAAATTGAGCAAGGCAAAATGCCGGTTTGCCGAATTTTCCCGCAAAGAATTTTACGCTCGTTTGATTACCGTCAAATTAGACAATTTACTGAGAAAAAATTTGTGTAAAATCCCGCCCTTGTAATATATTTTGAATGATGTATAATAAAAGTAACGAAAAACAAGATTTTGCAGTAATTTGCAGTTAAATTCTGCGAAAAAATGGCTTTTTGCAGTATTTTGCAGCAGTTTTTTGCAAAAACGGGATAATTTCAGGAGGTTAATTCTATGAACTACGGCTATTTTGACGACAAAAACCGCGAATACGTTATCACACGTCCCGACACGCCCGCGCCTTGGGCGAACTACCTCGGCTCGCCCGAATACGGCGCGATTATTTCGGGAAACGCGGGCGGATATTCATTCGTAAAGAGCGGCGCAAAGGGAAGAATACTTCGCTATCGCTTCAACAGCGTAAACTGTGACCAGCCCGGACGCTATATCTACATCAAGGACAACGACCAAAACGACTTCTGGAGCGGTTCTTGGGCGCCCGTCTGCAAGCCGCTTTCCGAGTATAAGAGCGAGTGCCGCCACGGAACGGGATATTCCGTGATTTCTTCGGAATATAAGAAAATCTCCTCGAAAACGACATATTATGTCCCGCAGAACGCCGACTACGAGGTCTGGTCTTGCGAAATCACGAACAACGACGACAAGCCGAGAAATCTCTCCGTTACGGGATTCTGCGAGTTCGTCAACGAGAACTACTACGAGCAGGACCAGGTTAATCTTCAGTATACTCTCTTCATCACTCATACCTATTTTAAGGGAAAATATCTGCTTCAGAAGCAGAACGAGCTTCAGACCCCGCATATCGAGCGCTTTTTCGGACTTGCGGGCGCGGAAGTTTCTTCCTACTGCGGCGACCGCGAGGTGTTTGTCGGCTCTTACAGAGGTTACGCAAACCCCGTTGGTATCGAAGAAGGACTGAAAAACAGTCTTAACTACTGCGGAAACTCCTGCGGCGCTTTGCAGAGCGATTTTACGCTTCAGCCCGGCGAAACAAAGAAGCTTATTTACGTTCTCGGTCAGAAAAGCGGCGAGGAAGCCGAGAAAATTATCGCGAATTATGAGAAAAACGGCGCTGTTGAAAATGAAATCGCCGAACTTAAGAGCTTCTGGCACTCAAAGCTCGACAATCTTCAGGTTAACACGCCCGACCCTGCGTTCAACAGTATGGTCAACGTATGGAACGCCTACAACTGCTTCATCACGTTCATCTGGTCAAGAGCGGCTTCTCTCGTTTACTGCGGTCTGAGAAACGGTTTCGGCTACCGCGACACCGTTCAGGATATTCAGGGCGTCATTCACCTCGCGCCCGCAATGGCGAAAGAACAGATTAAGTTTATGCTCTCGGCGCAGGTTACAAACGGCGCGGGACTTCCCCTCGTCAAGTACACCCACAACGCCGGTCACGAGGACACTCCCGACGACGAAAGCTACGTCCGCGAAACCGGTCACCCGTCCTATCGCGCGGACGACGCGCTCTGGCTGTTCCCGACTATTTACAAGTATATCGGCGAAAGCGGCGATGAGAAATTCCTCGACGAGGAGATTTTCTTCGCGAATAACGGCGAAAAAGGCACGGTTTATGAGCACCTCAAGCGTGCAATCGACTTCTCGATGAACAATCTCGGAAATCACGGTATGCCCGCAGGTCTGCACGCCGACTGGAACGACTGCCTGCGCCTCGGCAAAAAGGGCGAAAGCACGTTCGTTGCATTCCAGCTTGTTTACGCGATAAAAATTCTGCGCGAATACGCGGTTTATAAGAACGACGGCGAATATGTGAAATATCTCGACGAAATTAACGCGAAAATGGGTAAAATTCTTGACGAGTGCTGGGACGGCGACCGCTTTATAAGAGGCTACCGCGAAAACGGCGACGTTATCGGAAAGCACACCGACCCCGAAGCTTCAATGTGGCTTAACCCGCAGAGCTGGGCGGTTATTTCGGGATTTGCTTCAAAAGAACGCGCGGAAAAGGCGCTCGACTCGGTTGACCGCGAACTGAACACGCCTTACGGCGCGATGGTTATGTATCCGCCGTATGAAAATCACGCGTTTGACGGCGCGCTTATGCATTGCTACAACAAGTGCGTAAAGGAGAATGCGGGTATCTTCTCGCAGCCGCAGGGCTGGCTAATTCTCGCTGAAGCGAAACTCGGACGCGGCAACAACGCTTTCAAGTACTGGAAAGAAGCGGCTCCCGCCGCTTATAACGACTGCGCGGAAAAACGCGCGCTTGAACCTTACGTTTACGGTCAGTTTGTCGAGGGCAAGGACAGCCCGTTTGCAGGCAGAGCGCACGTTCACTGGCTCACGGGAACGGCTTCAACCGTTATGGTAGGCACAGTCGAGGGTATTCTCGGTCTTGTCCCCGATATCACGGGTCTTACCGTCGACCCGTCAATTCCGTCCGATTGGAAAGAATTCTCGATTAAAAAGACGTTCCGCGGCAAAACGCTGAATATCCTCGTAAGCAACCCGAGCGGCTCGCAGCACGGCGTTAAGTCGATTACCGTTAACGGCGCGAAAATTGACGGAAACCATATTCCCGCCGAAAATCTGAAACCCGAGAACGAAGTTCTTGTTGAAATGTAAGGAGAAAAATGTCTGCGTTATTTACAACGGATCGGCTTTCGGTGAGGAAATTTCTCCCAATGGACAGCGATGATTTGGCGGAAATCCTCACTGACAAAGACGTGACCTATTTTGAGCCTTACGAAACCTTTACCAAAGAGGCTTGCGTTAAGGAAGCGGAGAATTTCTCGAAAAGCGACGAGTTTTTCGCGGTGGTGCTCGGCGAAAAGGTTATTGGGAAACTCTATTTTTCCGCGCGCGGCAGCGGCAGCTTTGAGCTTGGCTACACCTTTAACGGCAGCTTTCAAGGCAAGGGCTATGCTTATGAAAGCGCGCGAGGATTTCTTGAATATGCGTTTAACGAACTCGGCGCTCGGAGAATTTTCGCCGAGATAAACGCGAGAAACGCCAAATCGATAAAGTTGGTTGAGCGCCTGAAAATGCGCAAAGAAGCGACTTTCCGTGAACTTTTGCCGAGAAAAGAAAATGCGGAAATTTTTGATGATTTTCTTGTTTATGCAATGCTGAAAAGCGAATTATAAAGCTGAATTTGGGGTGATTGAATGGAAATTCTACTGTTAAAGACGGGAAATGTTTCGTGGAACGAGATTTCGGGATTTCTCGGCTGCCTTGACGCGGCGAGAAGAAAAAGCGTTCTTGCAAAGTCCTGCGACAGCGACAAAACTAACTCGCTGCTGTCGCGGCTTATGATGCTCTCGGAGCTTGAAAAACGAACCGGTATCCCGCGCAAACGGCTTTCATTCGCGCTCGGAACGCACGGCAAGCCCTATCTCAAAAATTCGGAGCTGTTCTTTTCAATATCGCACACCGCGGGCGCGATTGTCGCGGCGTTTTCGGAGGGCGAGGAAATCGGCGCCGACGTCGAGAGAAAAAATCGCCGCGTAAACGAGCGCCTGTATGCGCGCGTTCTTTCCGACGAGGAACAAAGGTCGGTTCACGGAACGGAGGATTTTCTGAGGCTCTGGGTGCAGAAAGAAGCGTTTCTGAAACGGCTCGGAGTCGGTATTACACGCGATTTGCGCGCGGTTTCGCCTGAAAATCTCCCCGATACCGCCGCAATAGACTGCGGGGATTACATTATCGGCGCTTCGGGAAAAGGCGCGAAAGAAGCCGCCGTGCGCGAAATTACGCTTGAAGAACTGCTTTCGCGGTTCATTAAACAGGTTTAACGATAAGAGCCGCGCTGAAAAGGCGCGGCTTTTTCGCGGTTTAGACAAAATAAAGGCGTATGTTTTCACACACGCCTTTTTGTTATGCTCAGGAAAGAGCGTATGCCGCTCTGTTCGCATAGCTGTTGGCATTGTAGATTGCCGAACGTATATCTGCGCTGAAGTTGTTAAGAGTGGTTTTCGGCAGGCTTGAACAGCTCTTGATAAACTGGTTCAGAATAGCGTAAGCGCTGTCAATGTGGTTCGCCGCAGGCGTGTAGTCGCTCGATACGCCTTTCAGCATAATCATATAGGACTTCGCTCTCATAGCGTAGCTTGCCGCAGAAGCATAAGCGGATACATCGGAAGAAACCGTGCTGAACGCCTTGCGCTCAAACGACGTTCCAAGCCCCGAAAGCTGTCCCTGAAGCAGAGAAAGCTGCGTCGTGCAGTTCCTTACAGCAGCGACAGCCGAGCTTACCATATCGGCATACGCGCTGTTTTTGTTCGCTGCGGAATAGCTTCCCGTGAACTTATTCAAAGTGAGATTTCCCATCGCGGAAGTAACCATTGTGTAATAGGATTGGCAGTTTTTGGTGAAAGACGAATAACCGCCCTTCGGGGAAGTTATGAAGTTATAGTAGGAATCATATCTCGTCTTGAGCGTTTTAAGCGAGGCGTAAAGCGAACTGAACTCACTGTTTGCGGGAGAAGCCGTTTTTACCGCATACTCAACGCTCGATTTTCCCGACTTCAGATTGCTAATCATATTTGTCGCGAACTTGGTTTCATAGAACGCAATGATAGCTTCCTCGTTGCTCTTGGTGGAGTTGTTCATCGCGTAAAGAACGTTCTGCGAGAGCATTTCCATTTTTCCGACTTCGCCGCCGATAAGCTCAGCCGCATACATAATCTTCTTGCGGTCCTGTTCAAGTGATTTCAGCTTCGCGTCGGTAACTCCCGGCGTTACGACGGGTTTTGACGAAGAAGATTTCGAGCTTGATTTCGAGCTTGAGGACGTTTTCGAGCTGCTTGAGCTTGACGATGAAACGCTCTCGGAAGAGGACGAACTTACATCGGAGCTTGTCGAACTATCCTCGGTTGAACTCGGCGAGGACGTTGAAGTCGAAGGAATGACAACTTCATTGTCGGAGCTTGTCGAGGAAGAGCTTTCAACGGGATTTGAGGAACTTGTTGACGAAGAACTCTGCGTTTTGTCGTCGACAATTCCGCCGTTATTGCTTTTAATGCGCCACGGCTGAATAAGGAACAGCGCAGCAGCAGCTACTCCGACAACAGCCGCGCATATTCCCGCGAATTTCGGAAGCGGAATTTTGCCGAATACCATCGGCGAAGCCTTGCTTCCGTTCTTTGAGGGAGCGGTTTTGGGCGGAACATAAGCGCCTTTGTATGTAGCTCCGCAGTTTTTGCAGAATTTTTCGGTATCGTACATATCCTGACCGCAGTTGCGGCAGTATACGAGATTGCCCTTGGGCTTTTCCTCCTCGGAATTTTCCGCGGGAGTATTCTGCGGCTTTTGCGGACGTCTGAAATCAAAATCATCAACGGGCAGTCTTTCCGTAACAACGGCGGCGGACGCTGCGGGAGCGGCGGGTTCTTCGGAGATAACCGGCGCACTCTCGGCAATAAATCCCATTTCTTCGGGAATAAAGTCGTCGACAGGCTCGGCAGCAGGCGTTTCCTCAAAAGCAGGCTCGACATTGAGCGCTTCTGACGCTTCCTCGGCAGCTTCGGGAGCAGACTCTTCGAACGCTTCTGGAGCAGACTCTTCGACTGCTTCGGGAGCAG
>DPBR01000073.1:0-173 GCA_003516865.1 Oscillospiraceae bacterium | reverse complement strand
AGCAGGCTCTTCGACCGCTTCTGAAACAGGCTCTTCGGCAGCTTCGGGAGCAGACTCTTCGAATGCTTCGGGAGCGGGCTCTTCGACTGCTTCGGGAGCAGGCTCTTCGAACGCTTCTGGAGCAGACTCTTCGACTGCTTCGGGAGCAGACTCTTCGGCAGCTTCGGGAGCAG
>DPBR01000088.1 GCA_003516865.1 Oscillospiraceae bacterium | reverse complement strand
ATAATGCGTTCAAGGGAGTTTTGGATATTATGAGGGAAAAATGTCAAGCGAGTAAATGATAAAGGCGTCAGCCGGTAATTGTGCGGTGTTGCCTTAATTTTTCTGCGTTTTTTTCTGCAAAATACTGAAATTTCCGTAATTTTCCACGAATTTTTTTAAAAAAACATTTGACAAATCGATAAAAATATGAGAGAATATAAGTAGGCAGATTTTTCTTACGGGAAGTTTAAAGGGGGAAAAAATGAAGATATTAAAAAAAGCGGCGGCGCTGATTGTCGCGGCGATGATTTCGCTTTCGTCCGTGACCGCGGCGTTCGCTCAGTCAAACGAAAGCTCGGTTTCCGACGGCGCGCATAATCCCGAACCTACAATCGACATCTCCGAGTCGGAATATACGCCGATTGACAAAACGAAGTACGTCAAATGGAACGTCGGCGACAAGCCCGCCGAAAACACAAAGTACTACATAGACGAAGCGGTTAAAATTCCGTCGGGAAAAATTATCGAATTTCCGAAAGGAAGCACGCTCGTTGTATGCGAGGGCGCGGATTTGGGCATCTACGCAAACGCGGTTCTGAACATCAGCGGAACTATGATTGTCGAGCCGAAAGCGCGCGTTACCCTTACGGGAAAGCTCTCGGTCAAGGCGGGCGGCGGCTTCGCGAACTACGGAACGGTTGTTTCCACAACAAAAGGAATAATCAGAATTTCCTCCGACTCAATCAATCACAGCAAGGGTACGATGATTTTGAGCGGAGTAACGTACATCTACAACGGCGGCAGCTTCATAAACCGCGGAATTACAACTTTCGCGAAAAATTCCGTCACCTGCATTACGGGAAGCTTCTCGACAACCGAAGAAGCAAGGGTTTTCCTGAAAGGAACAATGCGCGTTACAATCAACGGAACAGCCTCGCTTAACGGTTATTTTTCGCTTATCGGCGGCCTTGAAGTCAGCGGAAAGCTGTTCTTTGAGAAAAACGTGAAGTATTACAGGCTGGACGGAAGCACGCTTTCCGCGTCAAAAAGCGCGAGAATTATCGATTACCGCAGCGAAGACGGCGCAGCAAAGCCCGACCTTTACAGCACGGGTATGAAAGGAATAGATGTGTCCTCGTGGCAGGAAGCGATTGATTGGCAGAAAGTGAAAAATTCGGGCGTTAAGTATGCGATGATTCGTGCGTCTTTCTCCGACGACAAGGTAGACAAGACGTTTGAATATAACATAGTCGAAGCGGCAAAAGCGGGAATTAACGTCGGCGTTTATCACTACTGCTACGCGCTGAACGCGGAAGAAGCGAAAGCCGAAGCAAAGCACTTCATCAGAACAATTTCGCCTTACAAGATTACATATCCCGTTGTTCTCGACCTTGAAGACGTTTCTCAGACAAACCTTGACAAGGAAACCATAAACGAAATCGCGCAGGTGTTTATTAAGGAAATCAAAAACGCGGGATATTATCCTATGATTTACTCGTATTCCAACTGGTATGAAAGCTATATGGATATGAAAGCGCTTGACTGCGAGGTTTGGGTTGCGCACTGGAACGTTCCTCAGCCGTCTTACAAGGGCGGCTACGGGATATGGCAGTACTCCTCAAAGGGGCTTGTTTCGGGAATTGACGGATACGTTGACCTGAACGCCTGCTTCAAGGATTACGAAAAGATTATCCGCGAGGGCGGCTATAATCATCTCGACAGGTTCAAATAACCGAATAAATAAACGCGCCGAAGCGGCTTAAACCAAGCTTCGGCGCGTTTTTTTGCGTAATTTTGGCTTATTTTCTGCAATTCTGGTAGTAGAACACCGCAAGCTGCGTTCTGTCGCGCAGCGAAAGCTTCTCCAAAACCGAACTTATGTAATTCCTCACGGTTCCCTCGCTTAAATACAGCCGCATGGCGATTTCCTTGTTTGAAAGACCGTCCGCGACAAGCGTTATGATTTCCCATTCTTTCGGGCTAAGCCCCGCCGCTTCATAGTCGAAACCGATGTTTTGTCGGATAAGCTCCGGGAGCTTGCTCACGATTTCACCGCCAAAAACGCTCTGTCCGCGAAGAACCGCGGCAAGCGCGGAGTCGATGCTCTCGAAATCCTGCTTCAGAATATAGCCCTTTGCGCCGATTTTTATTGCTTTGAGAATATATTCATCGTCGGAAAATGTCGTAAGAAACAGAATTTTCGCGTTCTTGTCCTCTGCAAGAATTTTCTCTCCCGCTTCAAGCCCCGTCATTCCCTCCATTCTGATATCCATAAGCAGAACGTCGGGCTTATGCTCGCGGTAAAGCTCAATCGCCTGAGCGCCGCTGTTTCCGAGCGCGCATATTTCAAGCCCTTTCGCCTCCAGAATTGTTTTGAGAGAAAGCGCAACAATGCTGTCGTCATCGACAATCAAAATCTTCACGACAACCCTTCCTTTCTTATCGAAATAAATATCTTAAACCCGTTTTCCGCGTCAATTCTCATAATTCCGTGCAGACTCTCAACCCTGTCGCGCATATTCGCAAGACCCATTCCCTCGTTTCCGATTTTTCCGCCTTTTCCGTTGTCGGAAATGCAGAGCTGATAAAGCGCGGGGTGTTCTCTTATAATAACGCTAACCTCGTCTGCGGCGCTGTGCTTGATTATATTCGACATCGCCTCTTTCACAATCGCGATAAAGCAAAGCTTAACCGCCGCGGGAATATCCTCGGAAAAATCGGTTTCAAGGTGAACCTTATAGCTCCCGCGCATCTCGGAAACGGCTTCTACAACCGACCTTTTCAGGTCAAGCGAGTCGTCGCGAAGCCCGTGAACGCTCTCTCTGATGCTGTTCATAGCGCTGTTAAGCGTTGATTTCACGCTCTCTGCGGCAGCGTACTGAACGGGCTGCTTCTCCTTGTCGGTAATCGCAAGCAGCGCGCCCATCTGCAAAAGCGACCGCGAAAGCAAATGCCCGACGTTATCGTGAATTTCACGCGCAATTCTGTTCCTCTCGCGCAGCGTCGCAACGCTCACTTCCGAGTCCTGCTTTTCGAGAATAGCACGATTTTTCTTCTTCAGCGCTATCAGAAGCTCCGCGTCGCTGTCGCGCGTCTTTAATATCTCGCTTTCGAGCCGCAAAAGCCGCCTTGTCCGCAGCGCGAGAACAACCGCAAGCAACGCCGCCGCAATAAGCGCGGAAAGCTGTCCCGCAGGAGCCGCGCCGCTTATAAAGCAAACCGCCGCCGCAAAAACGCAAGCCGCCGATGAAATATAACGCTCGTGTTCGACCGTTCCGTAAAAAACAAGCGGTATTCCGACTATAAACTGCGGAAAAAACATACAAGCCGCAGCATAAGCGATTTCGGGTATATAAGCGAGCTTTTTTGCAAGCGAGAATTGCAGACAGCCCGCCGCAACCGCGGACAAAACCGCGCCGACAAAAGCCGCGCTTTCGGAAAACCGCGGCATAATCAGAAGCGAGCACAAAAAAATCGCCGCCGCGTCACATAAAAGCTTCAGAATACCGCCTCCTCAAACATATACTTCCTTAATTCTATCATATTTTGAAGAACTTTACAAGAAATTTTTGAAAAATATGACATTTGTCACATTAAAAATATTACTTACTTCACTTACCAAAGCCGCATTTTAATGATATAATGAAATCACAATCACACGAAAGGGGAATTTTGATATGGCTGTCGCCGTAAAAATTGAAAATCTTGTAAAACGCTATAAGGAGCTTATCGCTCTCGACCACTTCAGCCTTGAAATACAAGAAGGCGAGGTTTTCGGGCTTCTCGGACCGAACGGTTCGGGAAAAACCACGACTATAAACTGCCTGCTCTCGCTGCTTGAATACGACAAGGGAAACATTGAAATATTCGGAAAGCAAATGAAACCCGACAGCTATGGCATCAAGAAAGATATCGGCGTTATTATGCAGAACGTTGCGGTTTTCGAGCAGCTCACCGTCAGAGAAAACATCGACTTTTTCTGCGGTCTGTACATCAAGGACGCCGATGAACGCAAAAAGTGCGTTGACGACGCGATTAGCTTTGTAGGTCTTGAAGATTTCACGAAATTTTACCCGAAAAAGCTTTCGGGCGGTCTGCTGAGAAGGCTTAATATC
>DPBR01000082.1:8642-11393 GCA_003516865.1 Oscillospiraceae bacterium | reverse complement strand
CGCGGAGTGAATTTTGTCGATAATCCCGCCCTCGCTGTTGCTCTGAAAAAACGAAAGTTCGTGACCGAGCCTTTTTCCCTCGGCAAGAAGCTCTTCGTTTATTGAAGCAAGCGTGTCATTGCCGTAAATCCCCGGCTCGCGCTCGCCGAGAAGATTAAGATTCGGACCGTTCATAACGAGAATTTTCATATTTTACCACCTTTACAAACTTTCGTAAAAACGCTTCATTTCGGCTGCGTCCTCAGCCTGCGTTCCGTCGCTCTCGCAGATAACGGACGGTTCGAGCGAACGCAGCTTTATTTCCTCGAAAAGCGGCTCGTAGTCCGGACCGAACGTCTTGTCCGCAAACGTGAGATGCTTCTTTTCTCCGCCGTTTGTGTACTCGATTTTGCTGAAATGAACGTGCATTTTCGATAAACGCTCAAATCCGAGCGCGTTTTCGATATCATCAAGCATTTTCGCGTAATCGTCGCGTCCGCGAATACCGCCGAGCGTTCGTGCGTTAAGATGCCCGAAATCAACCGTCGGCAGAAACCTCTCGTCCACCGCGCAAAGCTCCAGAACCTCGTCCAGAGTGCCGAGCTGATTGATTTTTCCCATAGTTTCGGGACAGATTATAACATCGGACAGCCCGTTTTCATCAAGCGCCGCCTGCGCCTTTTTCAGCGTATCTTTCGCGAGAAAAAGCGCCTCGGCTCTCGTCATTTTCGAGCACGAACCGCTGTGAACCACGATTTTCCGCGCCCCGACAGCCTTTGCCGCCTTTGCCGATTCGAGAATATACCCAACGCTCTTCAGTCTTTTTTCCTCCTCGGTTGACGAAAGCGAGATAAAATACGGAGCGTGAAGCGTGACGTATATCCCGTTTTCATGGGCAATTCCGGGCAGCCGCGCGAGCGTACTCTCTGCTATCCTCACGCCGCGTCCGCACTCGATTTCATAGCCGTTCAGCCCGAAACCGCCGAGATATTCCGCCAAATCGTCGGGAAATTTCCGTTTTCCCCAGCTCAGGGAGTTTCCTCCCGGACCAAATGTAATCATCACTTCAGCTCCAAATTCGTGTAATCTCTCTTGAAAACCAGACTCTCAAGCTTTCTTTTCAGCCTGAACGTCCACGTTTTTTCAAGATGAAACGGCTCTACAAGCACAGTCCGCACGCCTTTCAGATTTCCCGCCATAATATCCGTGAAAATCTGGTCGCCGACAACAAGCGTTTCGGTTTTGTCCGCAGCCATCGCCTTCATTGCGCGCGTAATCCCGAAAGTAAGCGGTTTCGCGCCGTTTGCCGTGAACGGAAGCCCCAGCTTCGCCGCAAGAGGCGCAACGCGCCCCGTCGTGTTGTTCGACACAACGCGCATCTTTATCCCAAGCGCCCTCATCTCGTCAAGCCACTCGGAAACGCCCTCTTCCGCTGCGGGATTTCCGTGCATCGAAAGCGTGTTGTCCATATCGAGAATCAGCGCCGAAACGCCGTTTTTCTCAAGAAATTCCTTATTTATACTCAAAACATTCTTTATGTGGAACGTCGGTTTGAACAGCATCAAATCACCCGTAAAAGTATTAAAGCGGACATAAAATGCCCGCTTCAACATTTGTTCTAATCAATACTTGCGCTTGCGAGCAGCTTCGGACTTCTTCTTACGTTTTACCGAAGGCTTTTCGTAATGCTCTCTTTTACGAACTTCAGCAAGAACGCCGTCCCTTGCGCATGAACGCTTGAAACGCTTCAAAGCAGTATCAAGCGATTCATTTTTGCCAAGACGAATTTCCGCCATCTATATTTCCCTCCCCTTGCCATACGGCACAGGCTATACTCCGTAAATTACAGTACTTTCTTAGTATACAACATTTCAATCAATTTGTCAAGATATATTTCATATTTTCCTAAACAAATTTGATTTTTGGTTATTTATAACAAATTCAACCAAGCATTTTCAGCAAGTCGAACAACTCTCACTTATCCCATTCCGAGATATCGACAGACTCTCCGTCAGCCCAGAGATGCTCAAGCTGATAAAATTCGCGCGCTTCCTCGTGGAAAATATGCACGACCACATCGATATAATCGAGCGCAATCCAGTTGCTGTTCGGCGAACCGTCGATTCCGTGCGGCTTCACGCCCTTTTGTCCGAGCTGATATTCAACCTCGTCCGCGAGCGCCTTAACCTGCGTTGAGGACGTTCCCGAAGCGATTACAAAATAATTCGCAAGAGATGTGATATCCTTGATTTTAAGCGCGGTTATCTTCTCCGCTTTCTTTGACGAGAGCGCCTTTACGGCAGCTTCAAGTTCTTCAATATCTTTCATAAGCTCTCCTTGTTTTTATTGTATTTGAGGTAATAATTATACGCCTCAAACGTTGATACGGGCAGCGGCGCGCATTTTCCCGCAACGCTCTGCATCTGATAAATCAGCGCTATCGACATCGCAAGATTGATATCGGAATAGCAGTATTCGCGCATTTTCTCAACGCCCTTGTAATCGCGCTCCTCGGATATCATATCGCCGAGATAGACGATTTTTTCAAGCAGCGTCATTCTCGCGCAGCCAACCGTGTGATAGCGTATCGCGCCGATAATCTCGTCGTCGTCTATTCCGAGCCTTTCGCGGACGTAATATCCCCCCGCAACGCCGTGCCAGAGCGCTTTTACGGCAACTTCCGCAGGGTCGGGACTAAGCCCGCTTTCAAGCATATACTGCTTTTGTCTGTCGGGCAAATCCTCTTTCATTATATCGTGAAGAAGTCCCGCA
>DPBR01000082.1:8231-8433 GCA_003516865.1 Oscillospiraceae bacterium | reverse complement strand
TCGTGAAGAAGTCCCGCAAGATAGCACCGCTTCTTGTCCGCACCATAACGCTCCGCAAGCTTAAAGCACTCCTCGGCAACGTTCATACTGTGCTTAAAGCGCTTTTTCGACAATCTCGCTTCAAGAAGCCTTTCGTATTCGTCAAATTCTTCGTATCTGCTCAAATCAACATTCCTCTGCTTTATTTATACAGCCCTTTTGC
>DPBR01000082.1:3064-8037 GCA_003516865.1 Oscillospiraceae bacterium | reverse complement strand
CTTTTTCTTCGACATACCCGCGCACGTCCTCGTTCATCCAAGCGGAAACGTCCTCGCCGCGCGCGATTTTTTCGCGGATTTCCGTTGAGCTTACGTCAACGATATCGGTTGGAAGAACCTTGATATGACCGATTTCGGTCGCGTATTCAAGCATATCGGCGAAATTATCCCCGCCGCGTGCCGCCGCGCACACCTCGCACTCCTTTAATATCGACTCGTATTTATACCATTCCGTGAACGAAAACAGCATATCCCCGCCGATTATCAGAAAGAAACGCGCGTCGTCATATCGCTTTTTCAGCGCTCTGAGCGTGTTTATCGTGTAGCTCACGCCGCCAAGCTCCCGCTCGATATCGCAGATTTCGACCTCGCACTTGTCCGAAATCCCCGAAAACGCCCTCCTGCACATCTCCGCTCTGTCCTCGAAAGGCGCGAGCTTCGTTGCCTTGTGAGGGCTTTCAAACGTTGGAATTATCAGCAATTTCCGCAGTTTAAGCTGCTCAATCGCCTCTTTTGCGAGATTGACGTGACCGCTGTGCGGCGGATTGAACGCTCCGCCGAAAATTCCCGTCTTAATCAAAGCTAATCTTCCTTTTCTTCGGGTCTTTGCTCACCCTGAACAGCACGAATTTTCTCCCGATAACCGCCACAACCTCAGCTCCGAGCTTCGGCGCGATAATATCGGCAGCCTCCCGCGCGGAATAGTCGCAGGACTCCTGTACTCCTATTTTAATCAGCTCGCGCGCGTTAAGCACGTTTTCAAGCTGATTTACAAGTTCGTCAGAAATTCCCGATTTTCCGACATAGAACACCGGATCGAGCGCGCTTGCCTGTGAGCGCAGATTTGCGCGCTGTTTACTGTTTAGCATTGAATTTCTCCTTTAATATCTCCGCAAGCTTTCTGAAAGCCTCGGCGCGGTGGCTGATTTTATTCTTCTCCTCAGCCGAAATCGTCGCCATACTCTCGTCCTCCGATAGCATAAAAATCGGGTCGTAGCCAAAACCGTTCTTTCCGACAGGCTTTGTTCCGATTACACCCTCGACTTCGCCTCTCACGGAATACTCGTCGTCATCGGCGAAAATGAAATGTATCGTGCAGACAAAACGCGCTTTTCTGAGTTCGTCGGGAACGCCGTGCATCTCTTCGAGAACCTTCTCGCAAAGCTCTTTCGCAGACGCGTTCTCGCCCGCGTAACGCGCGGAATAAACGCCCGGCGCGCCGTTCAGAAAGTCAATCTCAAGTCCGCTGTCGTCCGCGATAACAGGCTCTCCGAGCGCCTCGAAAACAGCCTTTGCCTTAATATGTGCGTTTTCCTCGAACGTTTCGCCGTCCTCGACAATTTCGTCAGTAAAACCCGCGTCGCGCATCGAAACAACCTCGAATCCGAACGGTTCGAGAAGCTCCTTAAATTCACGGATTTTACCCGCGTTGTTTGAAGCGATTACAAGTCTACTTCGCGGGTGTTCGTCAGATGAATTTTTCGTTGTCATAGAATATTCCTTTCATAACGGCAGGCTAAGCGCCCGCCAAAACATTTTCAATCTCACGGTAAATTGATTATATCACAAAAAAATCCGTTTGTCAATCACTCAAACAGCGTATTGACGTATTCTTCGGGAATAAACGGCTGCAAATCGTCGATTTTTTCGCCGACTCCGACAAGCTTCACGGGAAGATTAAGCTCATTTTTAATAGGAATGATAATTCCGCCCTTTGCAGTTCCGTCAAGCTTCGTCAGCACAATTCCCGTGATATCCGCGGTTTCGTTGAACAGCCGCGCCTGATTTACGGCATTCTGTCCCGTTGTCGCATCGAGAACGAGAAGCGTTTCAACGCTCGCCTCGGGACATTCTCTCGTGATTACGCGCGCGATTTTCTTCAGCTCCTCCATAAGATTTTTCTTGTTGTGAAGCCTTCCCGCGGTATCGCAAAGCACGATATCCGCGCCCCTCGCCTTAGCCGCCGAAAGCGCGTCAAACACAACCGCCGCAGGGTCCGCGCCCTCGCTGTGCTTGATGATATCGACGCCCGCGCGCTCCGTCCACACGTTAAGCTGGTCGATTGCCGCAGCTCTGAATGTATCCGCCGCCGCAACGATGACCTTTTTTCCCGCGTTCTTGAAATTCGCCGCCATTTTACCGATTGTCGTGGTTTTTCCCGCGCCGTTTACGCCGATTACCATTATAACGGACGGCTTTGTGCTGAGATTAAGTTCGTTTCCGCCCGACAAAATCTCGGAGATAATGTCCTTGAGCATTTTTTTCACGTCGGAAGGCTCGGTTGTGCCGGTTTTCTTCACTTCCGCGCGAAGCTTGTCGCAGATTTCCGCGCTTGTTTCCGCGCCGATATCCGACAGAATGAGAGTTTCTTCAAGCTCGTCGAAGAAATCCTCGTCGATTTTCGTGAACGAATTGAGAAGCTGCTGAACCTTGTCGGCAATTCCGTCGCGCGTTTTCTTCAAGCCCTCGCGAAGCTTATTCGCGGCAAGCTCGCGCTGCTGAGCCTCGTATTCTTCCTGAAACTGAATATCCGACTCGTGGTCCGTGAAAATCGGCGAAACGTCCTGCAATTTTTCGAGAAGCGACGACGTTTTTTCCGAAACCTGCGGTTCTTCGTTCTTTTTCTTTCTGTTAAATAATCCCATAAAACCCTCGTTAATCAATAATATCGTTCAGTTCGTCCGAAAGTTCCTCGGAAAGCTCCTGACGAAGCAGCCGCGAAACTCCCTTTTCCTGCATAAACACGCCGTAAAGCACCGAACAGCCCTCGATTGTGCCTCTTCTGTGCGTTATAACCATAAGCTGCGTGCTCTTGCTGAACTGGTTGAGATAGCGGATATATTTCTCAACGTTTATATCGTCAAGCGCCGCGTCAACCTCGTCAAGCATACAGAACGGCGTCGGTCTGTGCATCAGGATTGCGAAATAAATCGTGATTGCAACCATCGTCTGCTCGCCGCCCGAAAGCGAAATCAGATTTTTGATTACCTTTCCCGGAGGAGCAGCTTTGATTTCGATGCCGGAATTAAGCAAATCCTCAGGATTTGTAAGCTCCAGCTCCGCGTGCGAGCCCGCGCCGAAAATCTGCACGAAAATCTCCTTGAAATGCTTGTTTATGTCCTCGAAACTCGCGAGAAAACGCGTTTTTATGTCGCCCGTAAGCTGCTCGATAAGCTTTTCAAGACCGTGCTTTGCGTTTTCGATATCGCGAAGCTGCGCCGATTGAAATTCATACCGCTTCGACACGGTTTCGTACTCCTCGATTGACGCCATATTTACAATTCCGAGCGAAGAAATCCGCTTGTTAAGCTCCGCGAGGTCGTTTTCCGCCACAAGCAGATTTTCGGGAATTTTCGCCTCGCGTTCAGCCTGCGAAACCGTCATCTCATAGCTGTCCATAAGCAGCGACACGATTTTATCGTACTCTTTCTGAAGCGTGCCGCGGCGTTCTTCAAGGCGCGCAAGCTCGCTCGAAAACTTCTGCTTGTTCTTGTTAGCCTCGTCGATATCGCGGCGAAGCTCTGTAATCTTCCCGTCAAGCTCCGTTATGCTCCCCGACACGCTTTCAATCTCATCGTTCTGTTCGGTAAGACTTGCGCTTGATTTCTCAATTTCGAGATTAAGACGGACGATTTTCTCGCGGATTTCGCGGTCGGAATTATCCAGCGCTTCCATCGCCGATTTATAGCCGCCGCTGTTTTCAAGCAGCGTTCTGCGGTCGTCGTTTATGCTCTTAATCTGCGCTGAGAGCGCGTCCGCGTCCTTTTGCGCCGCCATTTTTTCAAGATTAAGCGCGTTTATCCCATCGGAAATCGCTTTCAGCTTGTTTTCCGCTTTAGTGCGCTCGCCCGTTTGCTCCGCGTGCTTTTTTTCAAGCTCCGCAATTTCGCCGTCAAGAACGCCGATTTCCTTCTCCGCGTTTGCGATTATATCGCGCTGCTGGGCGATTTGCGCTTCAAAGCGGTTCAGAGTCTGTCTTGCCGTTGCGCTCTGCGAAACAAGCTGCTCGATAAGCCCCGTAAGCCGCGATTTCTCCGCAGTTCCGCGGATTTCGTCCTGCTCGAGCGAACGGATTTTGTCCTGCATACCCTCGGCTTCGATTGAAAACTTCGCGTATTCCGCGCGGTAGCGTTCAAATTCCTCCGAGCGCGTTTTTACGGTATCGCGCAGCTTTTCGATATCCGAAAGCAGCGCGTCAAGCTCCTGTTTACGCGAAATAATGCCAGAACCCGATATTCTCGAACCTCCCGTGAACGAGCCGCCGGAATTGACGACCTGACCGTCGAGGGTGACAATCCTGAATTTATAGCCGTATTTCTTTCCGATAACGGTCGCCGCGTCGATATCGTCCACAACCGCCGTCAGACCGAGAAGATAGTTGATTATATTCGCATATTCACCGTCAAACGAAACAAGCTCCGAGGCAATTCCCTCAAATCCCTCTTCCGAAACCAGCCGCGGCTCGTTGAGCGTTCTGCCTTTCATCGAGGTGAGAGGGTAAAACGTCGCTCTGCCCGAATTTGTTTCCTTGAGAAAACGAATGCAGCGGGTTGCCGTTTCTTCGTTGTCAACGATAATATTCTGCATAACAGAACCGAGCGCGGTTTCAATCGCGGTAACGTATTTTTTCGGCACGGAAACCACGTCCGCGACCGTTCCGTGAATACCCGCAAGCCGCCCCTGCTCACTCGCTCCGATAACCTCTTTAACCGCTCTGGAATAGCCCTCGCGGCTCTTTTCGATATCGGAAAGCACCTTGTGGCGCTGCTGCTTTTCACCGAGCGCTCTCTGAGCGTCCTCAAAAGCTTTTCTGGCCTCGTCAAGGCGCTTTCTCTTGCCCTCGGAAAGCCGCTCCGTACCCGCAAGCCTGTTTGCGGCGGTCTGCTTTTCGTCCGCAATCTCGCAAAGCCGCTTTTCCGCGCCCTCAAGCTCGGTTTTATAAGCGTTCATCGTCTTTTCGCTGTCGGAAACGC
>DPBR01000082.1:0-2859 GCA_003516865.1 Oscillospiraceae bacterium | reverse complement strand
CTCGGTTTTCTGCTCCGCGGCTTCAGTGCAGGCGCGCTCGGACTGCGTTTTCATAAGCGAAAGCTCGGTTTTTCTGCCGTAAGCCTTTGCCATGGCGCTTTCAATCGCGGAATACTCCGCGCCGCGCTCCGAGCTTCTCTCGGATATCTCGGAAAGCTCTTGTTCACGCGCCTTAATCTGCTCGTCAAAATCCTTGGCTTCTGCGATTTTTCCCTCAATCTGCGCCTTGATTTCCTCAATTCTCTCGTCAAAAGCGCGGCTGTTTTGCTCCGCTTTTTCAAGCTGTTCCGTAAGCTCGGCGCGGCGCTCGGCGTTGTGCTTCAGGTCGTTTTCGGCAACCGAAATCTCCGCTCTTTTATCAGAAAGCTCGTCGTTCGCGTTCTGAATACCCGCTCTGATACGCGACAAACGCGCGTTTGCGGCGAGCTTGTCATCGCCGAGCCGCTCAATTTCGTTATCCGCATTTTCGATATCGCGCTCAAAATTCTCATACTGCGCTCTGTTAAGCAGCAAATCATCATCAATCTTGATTAAGCTTTCGCGTTTTTCCTTTAAACGAGCGGCGGAAACCGAGATTTCAAGCTCTTTTTTCTGCGCCATAAGCTCGCTTGCGAGAGCCGCCTTCTCCGACTGCTTTTTCAGCACGGGAAGCCGTTCCTCGTCAACGCGGATTAGGTCGCGCTGACGGACGATATTCTCCTCCGCCGCGGCAAGCTGCTTTTCCGCGTCCGCTTTCTTGTGCAGAAACAGCGAAACTCCCGCCGCTTCCTCGAAGATTTCACGGCGCTCCGAACCGCGCGCATTGACGATTTCGGCAACGCGCCCCTGTCCGACAATCGAATATCCGTCGCGCCCCAGACCCGTTCCCATAAGCAGCTCCTGGATATCCCTCAGACGCGATTTTTTGCCGTTTATAAGGTATTCGCTCTCGCCCGTGCGGTAAAGCTTGCGCGAGATTTCAACCTCGTTCGCGTCTATTCCGAGCGCTCTGTCGCCGTTGTCGATAAGCAGCGTAACCTTCGCAAAACCCATAGGCTTGCGCTCGGTTGTTCCGTGGAAGATAACGTCCTCCATCTTCTCGCCGCGCAGCGTTTTCGCACCCTGCTCGCCCATAACCCAGCGCAAAGCGTCGGAAATATTGCTTTTTCCGTTGCCGTTGCTTCCAACGACGGCGGTTGTTTTCGCGTCGAACTGAAGCACGGTTTTATCTGCAAAGGACTTGAAGCCTTGTATTGTCAGCGTCTTAAAAAACATTAATTATCCTCAATTTCGAGATATTTTCCCGATTTAACCTTAACTTTTACATCATACCCGCGTTCCGCAAGCCAAAGAATATTGCCGCGCTTTTGCCCGATAACCTTGCTTAGATTTTTCCCGTCGGTGTAAACCGTGTAATCGCCCTTGGGAAGCGTTTTCAGCCGCTCAAAAAGCTCGTTGCGGAATACCCTGCTTTCGACAATCTCGCAAAAACTCGCGTGATAAACTCCGCCAAGCATCTCCCGCTCAACGTCGCGGCTTGCGTGAAGTCCCATTCTAATCACGCGGATATCGTTTTCCGTAAATTTACGCAGCAGCTTCGTGCAAAGCTCAACCGTTTCCTCGAACGAAAAACTCCTATATTCGCCGCTCGCGAACAGTTCGCCGAGCCTTGTGTTTTTCAGGATTACGGTCGGGTAAATCCGCACGGTTTTCGGCTGTAATTTCACAAATTCATCGGCTGTATAAAGCGATTTTTCGGGAGTATCACCCAAAAGCCCCGTCATCATCTGAAGTCCGAGTTCAAAGCCGTTTTCGCGTATCAGAAACGCGGCTTTTCGGACGTCATCGGCGGTGTGACCGCGCTCGTTCAGCCTCAGAACGTCATCGCTCATCGACTGCGCGCCAAGCTCGATTGCCGTCATTCCGTAATCTTTCAGCAGCGCGAGAATTTCCCTGTCAATGCAGTCGGGACGCGTTGAACAGCGCAGTCCCGTATACACGGGAAACCGCTCTGCCGCTGATTTCGCGGCTTTCAGCAGCGCCGTCATATATTCCCGCGGAATTGCCGTAAAGCTCCCGCCGAAAAACGCAATCTGCGCCGTCATTCCCTTTTCGCTAAGCCGCGGCGCCTGTTCTTCAAGAAGCGCATAAACTTCCTCCGGCGAAGGCGTTTTCCGCTGTCCCGAAATACTCCTCTGGTCGCAGAACGAACAGCGGTGCGGACAGCCGAGATGCGGCACAAAAATGCTGATATTCGTCCTTTTCATCGCTTATCCGACGTCGTAGCCCATAAGGCTCACAGCCTCTTTTGCGGCTTCCTGTTCGGCTTCCTTTTTGGAAAGCCCGCTTCCCTTGCCGATAACCTGACCGTTCAGCAAAACCTGCGCCGTGAAGTGCTTTTTGTGCTGTTCTCCGCTGCTCTCGATAACCTCGTAGGATATCTTTTCTTCGGGATTTTTCTGGATAATCTCTTGAAGCACGGTCTTATAATCGCCGAGCTTGACTTTTCCCGATTTCAGAGCCTCGATTGACGGCACAAACCGCATTATCATCGCCATCGCCGCGTCCATTCCGCCGTCGAGATAAACCGCGGCAATCATCGCCTCGAAAGCGTCCGCAAGGATTGAACGGCGGGTTCTTCCGCCCGTCATTTCCTCGCCTTTTCCGAGAAGAATGTATTTTCCAAGCTCTATTCTGTTCGCGAAATTATAGAGCGAATTTTCGCATACGATAGACGCGCGCAGCTTTGTGAGTCCGCCTTCGGGAACAGTCGTCATATTTGTGAAAAGATACTGCGAAACCGTAATCTGAAGCACGCTGTCCCCCAGAAACTCAAGCCGCTCGTTTGAACCGTTGTTTTTGCCGCCGGAATAGCTTGAA
>DPBR01000093.1 GCA_003516865.1 Oscillospiraceae bacterium | reverse complement strand
CGAAAATTCCGCCGCCGCCCTGCCCATATCGGGGCGTTTTCCCGCGTCACGCTCCCCTGCCGCGCCGAAAACGCAGATAAGCCGATTTTTCGTGAGCGGTCGCAGCGTGCCGAGAAGCTTCAAAAGCCCGTCCTCGGTGTGCGCGTAGTCGCGGATAACGGTAAATTCGCCGTTGTAGAGCGTTTCGAGCCGCCCCGCAACGCCCTCGATTTTCCCAAGCGCAGCCACAATATCGCCGAGCGGAAAACCCAAACTTTTGCACAAAACGCAAGCCAGAAGCGCGTTCAGAATGTTGTATTCACCCGTGAGCGAAAAGCGCGCGGGATAGCTTTTTTCGGCGGCTTCGTCCGTTAAAACGAACTGCGAGCCGTGCGGAAAGCACTTCGCTAGTTCCGCGTAAAAATCGGCTTTTCCGTCCGCGGAAACCGTCATAAGCGGGATATTTTTCGAGCGGCAATATTCCGCGATTTTCTTCCCGTAATCATCGTCAATGTTCACAACGGCGGCGCCGCTGTTATCGAAAAGCGAGCGTTTCGCCGCGAAATAATTCTCCATAGTGCCGTGATAGTCGAGGTGGTCGCGCGTGAGATTCGTGAAAGCCGCCGCGCGAAAGCAGTTTTTCGGAAAGCGGTGCTGCGCGAGAGCCTGACTTGAAGCCTCGACAAAGCAATATTCAACGCCGTTTTTCACCATTTCGGCGAAAATCTTCGCGAGTTTTCTCGGTTCGGGAACAGTCGGCGGACCGTCGTGCGAATACACAAGTCCGTTTCCCGCGTCAATTCCGAGCGTGCCGACGGTGCCGGTTTTGTGACCGAGCGCGCGCATAATTCCCGCGCAGATACCAACGGTCGTGGTTTTTCCGTTCGTTCCCGTGACAGCGCAGATTTTAAGCGTTTTTTCGGGGTTTCCGTAAAAATTCGCGAGAAGTTCGGGATAAATTTCACGGGTATTTTCCACGTTGATTTCACCGTCAATATCAAGCAAATCCTGCGTAACGACAGCCGCCGCGCCGCTTAAAACCGCTTTTTGCGCCGCCGAGTGACCGTCGAACGTTTTCCCCTTGACGCACACGAAAACGAAATTTTCCGAAACCTCGCGGCTATCGGACGTAACGCCGGATACCGTTTTATCGCGAAGCTCGGCGGGAATATCCGCGACACCCAAAAAAAGCCTGCCTAAAGTCATAATCTCACCTTTGACTGTTATCCGTCCTGAATACTTACGCTGAACGTGACCTCAATCACGCTTCCCTTGGGCAGATAAGCGCCCTCGGCGAAGCTCTGCATAGTCGCCTTTGCGTCCGCGTTGTAAGCCGCGCCGCCCGAAATCTTGATGTTGAAGCCCGCGTTTGTCATAACCTCGTTCGCCTTGTCTGCGCTCATTCCGATAACTTTCGGAACGGTCGCATATTCGGGGTCGATGTCGTTGAAATAGAGTATAATCGTCGAGCCTTTCGGTATACTTATTCCCGAATAAGGCACCTGATTTGTTACGACAGCCTCGCCAGAATCATCTCCGACAATCTTCACGTTGAAGTTCGCGGATTTCACAAGGCTCTCCGCCTTCATCGAGAGATATCCAACGACATAAGGCACTGTGCTGTCCATTTTCGCCTGTTCCTCGGCGGTATAGGTCGGGTAGATGCCGAGATGCTCAAGACCCTCGCTGAACACGAGCGAAACGATAGGCGCGGCAACCGCCGAGCCGTAATATTCGGGACCCGTGGGCGTATCAACCATAACAAGCATAACGTACTGCGGGTCGTCCATCGGCACGCACGCCGCAAACGTTGAGATATAGGTCATTTTCGCGTCGGGGTTTGTGGCGAGTTCCGCGTTGTATTCGTCGATTTTTTCCGCGGTACCCGACTTTCCGCCGATACGATAGCCCTGAATATAAGCGTTTGTGCCGCCGTTATCCGAAACGACGGTTTCGAGAAGCTGACACATCTGCTGAGAAGTTTCCTTTGAGATAACCTGGCGCTTGATTTCGGTTTCCTTGGTTTCGACAACGTTTCCGCTGCTGTCGATAATCTTGTCGACAACGTGCGGAGTTACGAGATAACCGCCGTTTACGAGCGCGCAGTACGCCGTGCACATCTGAATGGGCGTGATTTTGTTCGTCTGACCGAAAGCGGAGGTCGCAAGCTCAACGGGACCCATTCTGGAGCGCGGAATATAAAGGCTCTGCGCTTCTCCTGGGAGGTCGATGCCCGTTGGCTCCGTAAAGCCGAAGCTCTCGAAATAATTGCTGAAATTGTCTGCGCCGAGCGCCGCACCGATTTGCATAAAGCTGGGGTTGCAGGACTTTGTAAGCGCCTGCTGAAGCGTGAGCGTTCCGTGACCGCCGCCGTACCAGTACCAGCAGTCGATATCCGTTCCCGCAACGTTCATCGAGCCTGTGCAGGTAAACTCCGACTCCATGCTGATAGACTCGGTATCAAGCCCCGCCGCGCAGCTTACCGATTTGAAAACCGAGCCGGGATAATAAAGCTCCGTAACAGCCTTATTTTTCCACTGACCCTCGCGGAGCGTTGCTTCAAGCGCATCGAGTTCTTCCTCGGAAGCGCCCTTTTCCTTTGCGTCAGCAAGCTTTTGGAGGTCGTAAACGCTCGTAAGCTCGGAGGGATTGTTGAGGTCGTAGGACGGGGAAGTCGCCATAGCGACAATTCCGCCTGTTTTACAGTTCATAATAATGCCGCAGGCGCGGTTGATAACGGAGTGCTGTGAAACGGTCGCTTCGAGATTTTTCTCAAGGTAGTGCTGCATAACCTCGTCAATCGTAAGAACAAGGCTGTAACCGTCAACAGCGGAGAAGTAGTTGTCGTTTGCGTACTGAACGCCCTGACCAAGACCGTCGGTTGTGTAAAACGCCTTTCCGTCCGTTCCGCGCAGATATTCGTCATAATAAGCCTCAAGCCCGTAAACGCCATTGCCGTCAAAGTTCGTGAAACCGATAACATTCGCCGCGAGCGTGCCGTTCGGATAATTGCGCTTGCTCGTTTCCTCCATAACAATGCAGTTCGCGGGGATATCGTTGTCGAGCATAAACTTCTGGATTTCCGCGACAACGGGCTTATCGACCTTGCGCTTTACTATGTAGTAATAGCTCTCGATATCCTCGCAGGCTTTGAGCATACCGTCCTGCTTAACGCCGAGAAGCGCCGAAAGCTTCTCCGCGATGAGATTTTTGAGGGGCTTATATTCGCCGAGCGGCTCTTTTTCGGGATTATTGTCCGCAAGCCACTTCTGCTGCTTCTCCTGAAATTTCTTCGAGCGCTCCTGTTCAGCCATATAGATAGGCTGCGGCGCGATTACGATATTCCAGACGGTGGAGCTTTGCGCGAGAACGGTGCCGTTCGCGTCATAGATAGTGCCGCGGTTCGCCATAATGGTGAGTTCGCTTGTCTGCTGATTATACGCGAGCATACGCCACTTATCGCCGTCAAGAACGGTGAATTTAAGCAGATGATACCCCACAAAAAACGCAAACGCGATAACCGCCAGCAGGATAATAAGCTGACGTCCGCGATAACCCAGAACAGGCTTTTTCGTGAGTTCCTCATCGTCTTTTTTCTTGAAGAACAAATAGCCTTTTCTCATAGCGTTATAGAAGCCGCTCTGATTGTTCTTATTACTCTGAGCCAAACCAAGACCTCCAAAATCTCCCATAAACCGAAACGGGGCTTGCCTATATCATCAGCAAGCCCCCAGAACGCACATTAAAACAACTGCCACAAAAACGGCAAGAGCTTGTTCATCTCTATAATATGCCGTTATAAGCCGATGTATTCCACGATACCGCCGAACCACGACTTGACCGAATCGACAACGCCGTCCCTTTCGTCGCCGCCGACTTCGACAAGACTTTCGGTGTTAACGCTGATATATTTCTTCTGCGACGCGGAAACCTTAACCATTCCGAGAGTTTCCGCCGCGTATTTTTCGATATAAGCAGTGTTTACCTTGCCGTCGAGCCTGCTTTTGAGAAGCGCGTTATCGTCCATAGCGCTTTTCAGCTCCGTCTGCTGCTGTTCAACAAGGCGCAAAGCGTCGTCCTTTCGGGTGTTGGAGCAATTGACCGCGCAAAACGCTCCGAAAAGCGCGAGAGCGGCGGCGGCAACCTTAAGCTTTGAGCCGCTTTTCGATACCGAAACCGCTGGAGCGAGGTGCATTCTGCTCTTGGGAGCCTCCTCGGCGCGCTGTTCCTTTTCGGATTTATCGAACCTCGACAAATCATACGCAAGGTTTGTGTTGTCAATCGGAATATCGGTATAAGCCATTTGTTCCATCCCCTTCAACTCCGAAGCCGCAGCCACGGAAAATCAATCCATAATTTTCTTTATAATCCTGAGCTTTGCGCTTCGTGAGCGCGGATTGTCGGAAAGCTCGGATTCCCCCGCCGTAATCGGCTTTTTTGTAATATGTTCCGCGCGCGGTTTTTTCCCGCAGACGCACACCGGAAACTCAGGCGGGCAGGTACAGCCCGTGCAGAATTCCCGAAAACGCTCCTTGACTATTCTGTCCTCAAGCGAATGGAACGTGATAACGGACATTTTCCCGCCGATTTTCAGCCGCTTAAAGCCGTCGCTAAGCGCCTCGTCGAGAGCGGAAAGCTCGTCGTTAACCTCGATTCTGATTGCCTGAAAACTTTTTCTGCAAGGATTTTTCTCCCGTCTGTAAGCGGCGGGAACGCTGTTTTTGATGATATCGGCAAGCTCGCCGGTGGTTTCAACGGGAGCTTTTTCACGCGCCGCAACGATAGCCGCCGCGATTTTCGGAGCGAATTTCTCCTCGCCGTACTCATAGAGAATACGTTTGAGCGCGTCGAAATCATACTCGTTCACGACGTCCCTAGCGGAAAGACCCTCGCCGCTCATTCTCATATCGAGAGGAGCGTCCGCCCTGTAAGAAAAGCCTCGCGAAGCTTCGTCAAGCTGATGCGAAGAAACGCCAAGGTCGGCGATAATTCCGTCAAGCCTGTCAATTCCGAGCCTGTCCAGCGCCGCCGAGATATTTCTGAAATTATCCCGAACGAACGTCACGGGAAGCCCCGCAAGACGTTTTTGAGCGGCTTCAAGAGCCTCAGGGTCTTGGTCGAAGCAGATAAGCCTGCCGCCGTTTTCCCCGTCGAGCCGTTTTGCAAGCTCGTATGAGTGACCGCCGCCGCCCGTTGTAAGGTCAGCGTAGACGCCCGACTTTTCCCCAAAAGCGCCGTCCACGGTTTCCTTCAATAGAACGGAAATATGCGAAAACTCCATTAAATTCTCAGCTCCTGAGCCATAGCGGCGATATCTTCGGGAAGAATGTTATTATTATACTCCTCCCAAGCAGCCTTATCCCAGATTTCGGCGCGGTCGCTCATTCCCACAACAACAACCTCCGCCGTGATGCCCGCATAAGCGCGAAGCGCGGGCGCGATTGCGATTCTGCCCTGTTTATCGGGTTCAGCCTCGCAGGCGCTTCCGAAAATAAATCTCTCAATCGGGAGCGCGATTTTGGAAGGCTGCCCTTTAAGGCTTTCGCGGAGCGCCTCCCAGCTTTCTTTCGTATAAACGGTAAGGCACTTTTCATTGAAGCTTTTGGAAATATAGAAATGCTCGCCGAACTCATCACGGAGCTTTGCGGGAAAGTTCATTCTTCCCTTTGCGTCAACCGTGTGTTCAAACTCGCCGCACATCTCTATTTCCCCCTTTCCGCCGCTTCAATCCCCTTGAAAAGCGCATTTTTTCGCCTTATCGGACATTTTTCGCTTATTTTTGCGATTTCTGACCATTTTCAGGCAATTTTCCACCCTCCT
Organism: Oscillospiraceae bacterium; assembly: GCA_003516865.1. Lineage (GTDB taxonomy): Bacteria > Bacillota > Clostridia > Oscillospirales > Ruminococcaceae > CAG-115. The sequence continues at coordinate 549 of DPBR01000093.1, read as the reverse complement.
CAGGCGGAATTTTCGTAGAATTCTTTATTTTCCCCGTTTGTGAATAAGTGGATTAATGCTGGAATGTTATGAAATTTTCCCCAAAACAGTGAAATTTTACACCACTTTTCCCCACAATCATATTATAAACTAAACTCAACAATATTTCAAGGGGCTTAACGAAACTTTTCTTTGGAATAGGAGATAAATTTTTGTTCATAATTTTGTGCAATTTCTACAAAAGTTCATATTACAATTAGCATAAAACAAACAAAAATTTGTGCATATTATCCATATATAGATAATGCATAGCCCCAACAAACTATATCTTGGGGATTTCGCCGTTTTTCTCAACAATTTGTTAACCTCGCACGAAAAGTCGGCTTGTTGACAATTTGTGGAAAAATTTTTCGGCGGATAAATCTGTTGAGATTGAGCAAAATTAATACAATTTGTATTTCTACGATATAATATCACGTTTTGTAATACTCCACAGCGTTTTGTCCGCTTCACTCCGATGCCTCCCGCGGGGTGACGCTTCGCGCGGAGTGCCTCCGGCGGCTTAAGGTC
>DPBR01000070.1 GCA_003516865.1 Oscillospiraceae bacterium | reverse complement strand
CGCGGGTCAGGGTACAATCGGACTTGAAATTCTCGACGATTTACCCGAAGTTGACGCGGTTGTCGTGCCTATCGGCGGCGGCGGACTTATTTCGGGCGTTGCGTTCGCGATAAAGCAGCTTAACCCGAAAATCAAGGTTTACGGCGTTCAGGCAGCGGGCGCTCCCTCGATGTTCAACTCAATTCACGACAACAAAATCGAGCGCCTTGAGAGCGTTTCCACGCTTGCGGACGGTATCGCCGTAAAAGAGCCGGGAAAGAACACTTTCGAGCTTTGCCGCAAGTATGTCGACGAGATTGTAACCGTTTCCGAGGACGAGATTTCCGGCGCAATCCTCGCGCTTATCGAGCAGCAGAAGCTGATTGCGGAAGGCGCGGGCGCGGTTTCGGTTGCGGCGGTTATGTTCAACAAGGTTCCCGTTAAGGGCAAAAAGGTTGTTTGCGTCGTTTCGGGCGGTAATATAGACGTTACCATTCTCAACCGCGTTATCAGGCGCGGTCTTGTCAAGAGCGGACGTTCGGGTATGCTCAATATCGAACTTCTCGATAAGCCCGGACAGCTTCTCGGCGTATCCGAGATTATCGCAAAGCACGGCGGAAACGTCACGACCGTTCGTCACGAGCGCGCGGACGAAAATCCCGACATTAACGGCTGCTTCCTGCGTATTCAGCTTGAAACGCGCAACTCCGAGCATCTTGAGGAAATCAGACAGGCGCTTATTGAAGCGGGATATAAGCTTGTTGACTACATAAAATAATCGGAAATGAGGTATTTTTCATGAAAACAATTCACACGGATAACGCTCCTGCGGCTATCGGTCCTTACGTTCAGGCGAAAATCACGGGAAATCTCGTATACAGTTCCGGTCAAATCCCGATTGACCCCGCGACGGGAAATCTTGTCGAGGGCGGAATCGAAGAGCAGACAAAGCGCGTCTGCGAGAACCTCAAAGCGGTTCTGGAGGCGGCGGGAAGCTCGCTTCAGCAGGTTGTCAAGACGAACTGCTACCTCAAGGATATCGCGGATTTTGCCGCTTTTAACGCGGTTTACGCGGAATATTTCACTGAGAAGCCCGCGCGTTCCTGCGTAGGCGGTCTGCAAATCCCGAAGGGCGCGCTTGTCGAAGTTGAGGTTGTAGCTGAGATTTGACCGAAAGATGACAGATAATAATAATCCGCCGAGCAAAATCGGCGGATTTGATTATTTTTTTTGGTTTTTGCGGAGCTTGAATTTCGGCGCTTCTTCGCTTCCCGAATCGCTTTCGGAAGATTTATCATCGGTTTGCGCGAGCGGCTTTTCCGTTATCGAAAAGTTCTCGACAAGTCCGTCCGGCGGGTCGTCGATATACTTCTCGGCAAATTCGCCCGCGCTTGAGAAATATTTCTCCGTTTCGGCGGGGAGATTTTTCTTCTTCAGCTTGCCTGCGACAAATTCTGCGAAAAGCAGGTAGATTACCGCGAAAACAGGCGCTCCGAGCAACATTCCCGGTATTCCGAACAAACCGCCGCCGACTATTATTGACACGAGAACCCAGATTGCCGGAAGTCCCATCGTTTCGCCGAACAGGAACGGCTTTATCACGTTTCCGTCGCACTGCTGCAATATCAGAACAAACAGCGCAAACCAGATTACCTTCGACGGGTCGACAAGCAGAATGAGTATTCCGCTCGGAATTGCGCCGATAAACGGCCCGAAGAACGGAATGAGGTTCGTAACCGCGCAGATTGCCGAAATCAGCATCTGATACGGCATTCCCATCGCAAACATTCCGATTACCATACATACGAAAATAATCATCGCGTCAAGCAGATTTGAGATGATATATTTTTTGAAGATGTTGTTGCTTTTGCTCAGTCCCGCGAACAGCCGCTCGCAGCGCTCGTTTTTAATAAACGCGAAGAATATCTTCTTGCACTGCGCGAGCAGCCTTTCCTTGCTGAACAGCAGATATATCGCGATAATCAAGCCCAGAAGCACGTTTTTCAGTCCCGTGAGCAGCGCCATCGCGAAATTCCAAAGCCCGCTTCCGACGTTGTTGATAAGGTTCGGGTCGAGGTCGGCGGCGAATTTCTTAACAGCGTCCGAAATGTTCGTAAATTCCTTGAACAGAAAATCCGAAATCTGCGGGTTATCCTTGAAAAAGTCGTCGAGGAACGTTTCCGCCTGATTGAGATAGTTGGGAAGCTGCTCCGCGAGGTCGATTACGCTTTTTGCAACGCTCGGCACAACCGCAATTGATATTCCCACAAGCACCGCAAAAAGGATAATGTAGGTCAAAATCAGCGAAAGCACTCTCGCAAGCGTTTTTTTGCGCTTCGCAGTTACCGCGCGCTTTTCGATTTTTTTGATTATGCTTTCATCGCCGCTTTTTTCGGACGCTTTTTCGGCGCTTTCACCCGCGTTTTTCAGCCTGCCGAAAAGCTTGTTTTCAAGCAGCATCATAAGCGGGTTTAGGATATACGCGATTACAACGCCGCATACCACGGGAGCGGCAACAGCGCCTATCCACGAAAATCCCGTCGAAATAGAGTCGAACTTAAACACAAACACCACGAAAAGCACCGCCGCAGCGAGTACAATCAGGCTGTAAATTGCAATCGTGGTGTATTTTTTGTTCCAGTTAATTTTCATCACTTCACCGCCTCTTTGGATTATTGACATATCAAAATATATTTTACCACATTCTGCGCTTTTTGTCAACAGATAATTCATTTGTCTGCATAATTTGTCGGCTATGTGAGAAAATAATGTTGAAAAAAATCCGGAGGAGCAGAAATGGAAGAACAGAAAATTCCCGCCGAAAATACGCCCATAAGCCGTTCGCTTGACGAAAATCTCGCGAATTTGCTGAAATTCACCGAAAATTCTTCTGACGTCATCATCAAAAATGGCTTTGTCTGCGGAAACAAAATCGCCGTTGTCACCTGTGAGGGAATGGCTTCAACGGACACGCTCGCTCAGCTTGTTTACCCGAAGCTCAACAGCGAGGAAAACAGCCGTATTCTCTCGCCGGACGCGCTTATGTCGAGCTTTTTCGACGTTTTTCTTATCGCCGCAGAGCAGCTTGACATAAAAAATCTCGGCGACCTTACGCTGAAGCTTCAGTCCGGATTTGCCATAATTCTTGTAGACGGCTGCGCGAGGGCAATCGGAATAGGCGTTCAGGGGTACAAATCGCGCGGTATCGACGAGCCGTCCTCGGACCTGAACGTCCGCGGTTCGCGGGAGGGCTTTGTCGAGGTTATCAGGACGAATATGGCGCTTATCCGCCGCAGAATTAAATCCCCAACGCTTGTTTTCGAGCTTTCGCCGCTCGGCGACCGAAGCAATACAGATATCTGTATATGCTATATTTCGGACAAGGTTTCGCCGAAACTCCTCAAAAACGTGAAGAAACGCCTCAAATCCGTGAAGCTGAATACCATTCTCGAAAGCGGTTATATTCAACCGTATCTTGAGGGGGACGGCGGCTGGTTTTTCTCGGAATGTGCAACCTGCGAACGCCCAGACGTGTTCGCCGCGAAGCTTTACGAGGGCAGAATAGGTATTCTCGTTGACGGAACGCCGTTCGCGCTTGTCGTTCCGCACTTGTTTATCGAGAGTTTTCAGACCCTTGACGATTACACGCAGAAGCCTTTTTACGCGTTTTTCATCAGAACTGTGCGGCTCTGCGCCTATCTAATCACGCTTTTTCTCCCCGGAGCATACGTCGCGATTGCCTCGTATAATCCCGAAATGCTGCCGTCGTCGCTTATCCTGAACCTCGCCGCCGCCGAGCAGACAGCGCCGTTTTCGCTTATGGTCGAGTGCCTTTTCATTCACTTTATGTACGAAATTCTGCGCGAAGCGGGTATTCGCCTGCCGCGCCCTATCGGTCACGCAATCGGCGTTGTCGGAGGGCTTGTAATCGGCGATATCACGGTTTCTGCGGGGCTTGTCGGAGCGCCGATGGTGCTTATCGTGGCGCTTTCGGGACTTTGCAGCTTCGTCGTTCCGACAATGTACGAAAAAATCGTTATTCTGCGCTTTATGTATATCATCGCGGGAGGATTTTTCGGGCTGTTCGGTCTGCTTCTCGCGGCGGGCGCGGTCGTGATAAAGATGTGCTCGCTTTCAACTTACGGTATACCTTATATGGCACCGATTTCCCCGTTCACGCCGAAAGCGCTCAGGGATATGCTCGTGCGTTCCGATTGGAAGAAGATGGCGGACAGCGATGTGACGGTTCAGTCGCTTAACGGCGCAAATGTCAAGAAATAAACTCGGAAATGAGGAGAAAATATGGATAAAATACCCGAAATCCCCGAAGTTGTCGTGCCGACAAGCGGAACGCTGCCTCAGGAGGAATATTTGTCGGAGCTTGCGCTTCCGTTTGCGGTAATAACGGAGCTTAATGTTCACGGCAAAAGGCGCGGGGACGAATCGTTATGACGAGAAATTTCCCCAAAATAAGCGCGCAGCAGCTCTTTTGTATAATGTTTCTCTCGCGGATAACCATGGACGCGATTGCGCCGCCTCCCGCTCCAAACGGCGCCGCAGAAGCGCTCGCGGTGATTGCTGTTACGGAAATTGCGCGGCTTGCGCTCGCTTCGCCGCTGATTTATTTCGCGTTCGGAAAGGACAATTTTCACCGCTATTTGTATACGAAAAACAGGGCGTGGGGCTGGATTTCGGCGATTTTCGCGGCAATTCTTCTCATGGGCGCGGCGGCGAAATCCCTTATTCACGGAACGAATTTTGCGTTCAAAAATCTCGTCGGCGGCGGAGCGTCTTGGACTGTGTTTGCGGCGGGGCTTGTTTTCACGGTTTATGCGGCTTATATGGGCGTTGAAGCGCTCGCGCGGTCCGGAGTGCTGTTTCTGATTGCGGCGGCGATTATCACGGCTGCGGTTTTTCTTGCCGATATTCCGTATGCGAAAATCACGCCGCTTTGGAACGAGGGCAGTTTCGGCACGTTCTTTGGGGACGTTTTGCGCTGCTTCTCAAACGGCGGTGAATATCTCGTTTTCGCGGCGCTTTTGCCCTATGTCAACCGCGACGACAAGCCGAAATGCGCGGGAAACGTCGTGCTTTGGTTTGCGCTGATTTCGACGCTCGCTTCATCGGCAATCTGCGCGGTGAATTATCTGATACTCCGCGAAATGTACCCGCTTACGGAATACCCGTTTATCGCGGCGGCTTCGCTGTCGGATATCGCTCTTTTCAAGCGGCTTGACGGCATTTCCGCGGCGGTCTGGGGACTTTGCGCGGCGTTCAGAAGCGGGCTTATGCTGCTCTCCGCTTGGAACGTGATTATGACGGTGAAACGCGCCGCCATTCAACGGAAAGAAAACCGTTCTGTGGGTTGAAAGGCTTCATATATGAGAAGAATTTTGCTTTGCGCGGCAGTGCTTGCCGCTGCTCTTTTTTCGGGATGCGCCGACCCGACAGACCTCGGAAACCGTGCTATAATTCAGGCTTGCGCGGTTGATTACGACGGCGAATACCGCGTTTCGGCGCTGCTTTTTTCAAGCGGAGGTTCGGGCGGGAATACAATCGACGCTTCGCAGGAAAACGTGATTAAGGTTGTCGGTACGGGAAAAACGCTTGCTGCGGCAATCGACGATATTTCCGTTATCGACGGCAAAAAAATCTATATGAGCGAAACAAAGCTGCTTGTTCTCGGCGGCGGTTTTTCCGAAGAAACCGTTTACGGCGCTCTCAACACGCTCTATTATGACCTGAAATGCAGCCTGAATATGCCTGTGTGCTGCGCGGAAAACGCCGAATTTCTCACGGATTTGCAGTTCACGGAGGGGATAACCTCGGCGGAAAAACCGCTTTCGATGATTGAAAATGCGTATGAACTCGGCGTTTCCCCGAAAACAACGCTGCTCGATATTTTCGCGGATTATGCGGCTGAGCGTCCCTCGCTTATTCCGATGTTCTCCGAAACCGAAAACGGCAGGGGAATGACTTCCTCCGAGGACGGGAAAACCGCAGCTCTTTCGGGAGCGCGCTATCTCGATAACGGCAAATTGACGCGGAGCTTCGACGAAAGGCAGACGATTAGCCTTTTGCTCAAAAGCGGCAGAACAGACCACGTTTTTCTGAATTATTTCTTCAGAGATGAGGAGAAAACCTGTGAAGCGTACTCCATAAAGTTCTCTGATGAGAACGATATTTACGCGCGTTCGTGGAGCGTTTCGGCTAAATTCAGAAACAGAACCGGCGGCAAACTTCCCGACGACGAGCGCGAAATTGCGCTTCGGGAGCTTATAAGAGCGGTCAGAGGCGTGGATTATTGATAAATTTCGTTGTAATCCCCTTGCGGAACGGGAGATGTTGTTGTTTCAAGGCAACCTCTAAAAACCTTGTTTGAGTGAAATGCGTATAGCACAATCCGACCGCTTCGGCGCGCCCGCAATTTCCCTTTCAAACCGGTTTTTAGAGATGACCTTCAAAATATCTGTAACAATATCTGTAACATTTTTCCTCTCCCTGCGTATAAACAGACAGAAAACATTAACAAACACTAACATACGGAGGGCATAAAAATGGCAAAGAAAAAGGTTAAAAATATCGACGAATTTATCAGAGAAGCTCTCGGCTTTATACACGGCGATGAAGCTGAAAAGCTTTCAAAGAAAAGCTGGAACGAACAGGTAAAAGAACGTTACTATACTAACAGAAACCTGTATTCGTACAGAATCAACGACTTTAAAACCAGCGATCTTGTCGGAAGAAACGGCAACTATTTCCAGCTTATCAACTCAATGAACCGTTTCGATAAGATTATTGAGAATATGGCAGACCCTGTTCAGAAAGCAATGGGTATCGCCGTAAGGCATTTCATTTTCCCGGAATTTGAAAAATGCGTAAAGGACGGTCAGATTCAGGAAATCAAGGCTTGCATGAGCGAGCTTAAGGAGAATTTTGAAATTCCGGCGGAGGTTAGCAGAGAGTTCAGGGGTTTAGTTAAAGCGTCCGACAGAAACATCAGCGGCGACATGAAAAAGGTTATTGCGAATAAATGCGTCGATCTGCACTACGGCGATGTTCCTCAGGAGGATAGGTTAAACACGTTAAACGTGCTGATGAGTACCTTCTCCGATAGGAATATTTTTACAGGCTTCGACGGCAAAAAAAGAGTAAATCAGACTCAGCCAATGACGGATATTCTTGAGATTGTAAACGGTAACGCCGAGGAAATTCTTAAGATAGCCAAGGGCGAAAAAAGCGACGCATTTAAGAAGGCAACCCCCGAAGAAGAACGGGACCTTGCTTCCATTAAGGACATATACAAGAAAATGGGTCCTGCGGAAAAGGAAGCCTTTGAAAATTCGGTAAGAGGCTTTACAAAAATCGAAAACTACGCAAATATGGATATAACTCCAAACGTTACAACCGCAAACCTTGTTTTCGACAAGAATCCTATTGTGGATCTTACCGCAGAGAGCTTTGTGGAAAAGCAGAAGAGCAACGATCTTTCTCCGACCGAAACCGAATGGGGCGAAACAAACATCGACCGTATGGTCAAGGCGCTTTACACCGACGACGAGCTGAAAACCCTTGAAAAGGCAGGCATAGACCCAGCTATGGGCATTCTGGTGGACGGAAAGGCGGTCAACTGGAACGAAGAAATTAAAACGCCGACTCTCAACTTCCGGTTCAATGAAATCAAGAAGAACGCAGACACAAAGTGTGCAATTGCGGCAAAGGCAATGGAGGGCGCAAAGCTGGATGTATGCAAGTTTGTTCCAGACGGTCACGGCGGCTTTACAAACGGACCTATCGTTCCGGTAAAGACCGATATGTCCATGAACACCGAAACACGTTCTTTTTGGACGATTTTAAAGCAGCTTTTCGGCTTTGTCGTTACTCTCAAGGATAAGGTCAAGGTGGCAAACGAGGCGCAGAGAGATTATCAGATTGATCCCGCCAACGCAAAGACCGTTTCCGCCGCAAGGAGAAGCGCCGAGGTAGCACAAATCAGAAACGCTTTGGCACGTCACAGCGACAATATGTCCAAGTTGGATTTAGATTTCTTCTCAGGCGCGTATAATGCCTATGACAAGAACAGACTCGAAAAAATCAACGAAGGAATCCTGAGCGATCTGACATATACCGATTATAACGGCGTTGAGCAAAAAGCCCTGCAGGGTATGGATAGCAGTTCTTCACGCGCAAGCCTTGCGATTATGTACGGTATGTCAAAGGGTTACACCTATGAAGAATTGACCGATAAATCCGCCGACGGAGCGAATCTCCGCAGCAGAATAGGCAAGGAATTTATTTCCGAAGTCAAGGTAATGAGCTACGATGAATTTGCAAAAAAATCTCAGGTTGAAAAGAACGATGTTACAAGAGATGCATACAACAGATACCTCCTTGACAGAGTTCAGAATATAGAAAAGGTATGCGCGAACAGCTATGACACACTTATCAAGCAGCCTATAACGCGCCTTGATCCAAGCAATCACCGGGAATTTACAGATAACTTTATCAAACAATACGCCTTGGGAAAGATGGCAATGGATTTCAGCCAGTCGTATGCTACGCTTAAAGAAAACAAAATTGCTCCCACAAACGGAGAAGCGCAAAAAGTTACCGATCGCGCGGGAGCTGTTTTCAGCTTCACGTCAGGCAAAATCCAGCCGTTTATCAAACTTCAGGGCTGCTTAGAAGCCTATCTGGAGTATATGAGCAGCGATATGTATCTCAGCGAAAAAACAGACGCTTTAACAGCCGACAAGCCCGAGGGAAAGTTCGCTTACTGCTCAGGAAAAGCAAAGGGAATATTAAGCTACTTTTACAATAACTCCGATGATATGAGGACTGTCGCCGATTATTTGGACGATAAGAAGGTAGGCTATGAGGTCAGCGCTCTTTCATCCTTGGTGAATGATACTCCGAAAAATCTGGGAGATAACGCCTGCGAAGCCTTTGCAAAGTACTATCTGCCGTCGGAAAATCCGGATTTCTCCCTTGTAATGATCAACGACGATACTCATGTAATGTTAAATCAGGGCATAGCGGAGAGATATTATTCAAATTATAACGGCGTCAAGAACGAGATGCGCGAGCTTGAAACCGCAATGGATAAATACGATGAAGTGCTGACCGATAAGGAAAAAGAGCTTCCGTTCTTGGAAAAATATGACGCAATCGCGCGCAAGACTTCAATAAACGCGATTGAAAGAAAAGAAAACGTCAACGAGAGAATCAGCTTTAACGACCTGTTTGAGAACAACACTCCCACAGCGCTCGCCAATAAGCCCGAAGCGGCGGAAAAGTCAATGTCAATGGACGGAATGAAGATGTAATATTTTTGAAGCGATAGTGCGAAACGCCCCCAAAAGCGTCTTACTTTTGGGGGCGTATCTTTTTTAGAGGCGAACTTATGCTTTCTTTATCTTGACGAAAACTTTCTTTCCCTTGCGGAGGATAATCTCGTTTGTAATGTCGATAACCTCGTTTGCGTCCTCGATTGTCCTGTCGTCAACCGCGATACCCTTTCCTGCGACAAGATTTCTCGCTTCGCGCTTTGACGGAGCAAGCTTCGCCGAAACAAGCAGGTCGAGTATTCCGATTTTGCCGTCGGCGGCTTCAACGCTCGCGGTGGGCATATTATCGGTGTTTCCCGCGCCGCCAAAGAGCGATTTCGCGCCCTCGAGCGCTTTTTTCGCTTCTTCCTCGCCGTGAACAAGCTTTGTAAGCTCAAACGCGAGAATTTCCTTCGCCTTGTTGAGCTGAGAGCCTTCCCAGCCTTCCATTGCCTGAATTTCCTCAATCGGCAGGAACGTCAGCATTTTAAGGCATTTCAGCACGTCCGCGTCCGCAACGTTTCTCCAGTACTGGAAGAACTCATAGGGCGATGTTTTCTCCGCGTCAAGCCAAACCGCGCCCTTTTCGGTCTTGCCCATTTTTTTGCCCTCGGAGTTTAAGAGCAGAGTAATCGTCATTGCGTGAGCGTCCTTGCCGAGCTTTTTGCGGATAAGCTCCGTGCCGCCGAGCATATTCGCCCACTGGTCGTCGCCGCCGAACT
>DPBR01000071.1 GCA_003516865.1 Oscillospiraceae bacterium | reverse complement strand
CAGGACGCTCACGAAGCCATTCGTCCGTCAAATATCGAGCTTACTCCCGATAAGGTGAGAAGTTCGCTCTCGAACGACCAGTACAAACTCTACAAGCTGATTTGGGAGCGCTTTACCGCAAGCCAGATGGCAAACGCGGTGCTTGACACGGTTTCGGTTGATATCGAGGCGAACGGCTGTTTGTTCAAGGCGAGCGGCTATTCCGTGAAATTCGAGGGCTTCACAAAGCTTTACGAGGAGAGAAACGACTCAGACGAGCAGGGCGGCGCGCTCCCGAAAATCGAAAAAGGCGAAAAGCTTGTCGCAGCCGACGTTTCGGGCAATCAGCACTTCACGCAGCCTCCCGCGCGCTACAACGAGGCTTCGCTTATAAAGGCGCTCGAAGAAAACGGTATAGGCAGACCGTCCACATACGCGCCGACCATCTCGACAATTCTCGACAGGCATTATGTCGAGCGCGAGTCGGGAAATCAGCTTAAACCCACGGCTCTCGGCGAGGTTATCACAAATCTGCTTAAAGATAAGTTCAACAATATCGTTGACGTGAAGTTTACTGCAAAAATGGAGAGCAGCCTTGACGATATCGAAAACGGAAGCAAGGATTGGGTTGACACGCTCCGCAAGTTCTACAAGGATTTCGACAAGAGCCTTACGCAGGCTGAAAAGGATATGGACGGAAAACACGTCAGAATACCCGACGAGCCGACCGATATCGTGTGCGATGAATGCGGCAAGCCGATGGTAATAAAAATCGGTCCTTACGGAAAATTTCTCGGCTGTTCGGGATTTCCGGAGTGCAAATTCACGAAAAAAATCGTAACGGAAACAAAGGGAACTTGCCCGAAATGCGGCAGGAAAATGCTTCTCAAGAAATCGAAAAAGGGCAAGCCTTTCTATGGCTGCGAGAACTACAAGGACTGCAATTTTATGACTTGGGATATTCCGCTTGAGGAAAAATGTCCGCAGTGCGGCGCTTCTCTGTTCAAGAAAACGGGCAGAATGGGCAAAATCTACTGCGCGAAAGACGGCTGCGGCTATGAGCGGCCGCTCGACAAGGCAAAGGAAAACGATGAAAGTTAAGGTTATAGGAGCGGGGCTTGCGGGCTGCGAAGCGGCTTGGCAGCTTGCGGAACGCGGGTTTGAGGTTGAGCTATGCGAGATGAAGCCCGTGAAATACTCACCCGCGCACAAATACGAGGGTTTTGCGGAGCTTGTCTGCTCAAATTCGCTTAAATCCGCGAGAGTGGACAGCGCGTGCGGTCTGCTGAAAGAAGAAATGCGACGACTGGGCTCGATTATCGTTCCTGCGGCGGAGAAAACCGCCGTTCCTGCGGGCGGCGCGCTTGCGGTTAATCGAAAGGATTTCTCGGACGAGATAACAAGGATAGTGAAAAATCACCCGAAAATCACGGTTTTGAGCGGCGAAATCACCGAAATTCCCGAAAAAAACGCGGTTATCTGCACGGGACCGCTCACAAGCGGCGCGCTTGCGGATAAGATTTATGAAAAATGCGGCGGGAGATTGTCGTTTTATGACGCGGCGGCGCCTATCGTGACCGCGGAGAGCGTTGATTTTTCGATTGCTTTCTATCAGTCGCGCTACGACAAGGGCGGCGCGGATTATGCGAACTGCCCGATGTCGCGCGAGGAGTATGAAACGTTCTACAACGCGCTTGTGAACGCGGAAACGGCTCCGCTTCACGAATTTGACAAAAATCCCGATGTTTACGAGGGCTGTATGCCCGTGGAGGTGCTGGCGAAGCGCGGTATCGACAGCGTGAGATACGGCTGTATGAAGCCTGTGGGGCTTACGGACCCGCGTACCGGCAGGCGGCCTTATGCCGCGGTTCAGCTCAGAAAAGAGAACTCCGAGGGTACGATGTTCAATCTTGTCGGGTTTCAGACGAACCTGAAATTCGGCGAGCAGAAGCGCGTGTTTTCGCTTATTCCGGGGCTTGAAAACGCAGAATTTGTGCGCTATGGCGTAATGCACAGAAATTCGTATATATGTTCGCGCGCGTACCTTGACGGGAATTATATGCTGCGCGGCTCGGATAACGTGTTTTTCGGCGGTCAGATTACGGGCGTCGAGGGCTACGTCGAGAGCGCCGCTTCAGGGATTATCGCGGGAAGAGCGCTCGCGGACAGGCTTTCGGGCAAAGAACCGCTGAAGCTTCCCGCGACGACGATGCTCGGCGCGCTCACGGCTTACGTCTGCGGTTCGGGCAACGAGAGTTTTTCGGAATTTCAGCCTATGGGCGCAAATATGGGAATTTTACCCGCGCTTAGCGAGAATATCAGAGATAAGCGCGAAAAATACGCGGCGCTTGCAAAACGGTCGCTTTGTGACCTTGAAAAGGCGCTTGAAATGTACAATAACGAAAATTGAAACGGCGAGAGGAGCACAAGATGAGAATTGTAATCGACGGTTTCGGCGGCGACAACGCTCCCGACGAAGTACTTAAAGGCGCTGCGTGGGCAGTGCGCGACCTCGGAATAGAGGTTATCGTAACGGGAGATGTTTCCGTGCTTGAATCGAGAATGAAAGCGCTCGATATCAACGAAAACGGAATTACCTTTGAGAGCGCCGAGGGCGTTATAACAACGGAGGATTCACCGAAATCCGTTGTCAAGGAAAAGAGCAATACTTCTATGGGCAGAGCGTTTTATATGCTCGCCGAGGGAAAGGCTGACGCGGCAATCAGCGCGGGCAGCACCGCGGCAATCGTTGTCGGCGGAACGCTTATCGAAAAGCGCATCAAGGGCGTTAAAAGAACGGCGCTTCTGCCGCTTATGCCGTGCCTTGGAGGAACGAAATACGCTGTTATCGACGGCGGAGCAAACCTCGATTGCCGCCCCGAAATGCTTTTGCAGTTCGCAATCCTCGGAAGCTGCTTTATGAAGATAAACTACGGTATCGAAAATCCGCGCGTGGGGCTTCTGAACATCGGCGCCGAGGCGGAAAAGGGCAGAGAGCTTGAACACGAAACAAAAAAGCTTCTCGAAAAAGCGCCGGTTAATTTTGTCGGCTACGTTGAAGCGAGAGAAGTTCCGCTCGGAGCGGTTGACGTTCTCGTAACGGACGGATTTACGGGAAACGTGTACCTAAAGGCGTGCGAGGGAATGGGCGCGCTTATGAAAGACGCGCTTAAATCCATTTTCTTCGCGAATATCAAGACAAAAATCGGCGCGCTTTGCGTTAAGTCGAAGCTTGCGGATTTTCTGAAGCAGGTTGACTACAAGGAAATCGGCGGTTCGCCGCTTCTCGGCACGGCAAAGCCCGTGTTCAAGGCGCACGGTTCGTCCGACGCAAAGGCGTTTTTCGGCGCGTTCAGACAGGCGAAAATGTTTGTCGAGCGCAACGCGGTTGACGAAATGACAAAGGCAATCGCTTCTCTGAATATAGGAGAGGAGCTTGAAAATGGCTGATTTGGCGGAGCTTGAAGAGAAAATCGGCTATAAATTCGGAAAACGCGAGTATCTTCGCCGCGCGATGACTCATTCAAGCTAT
>DPBR01000017.1:25678-25827 GCA_003516865.1 Oscillospiraceae bacterium | reverse complement strand
GCACAGAACAGGTCTGTCGCCCTTCGGCTCGAAAGGAACTCTTGCAACTCCGCCGCATACAGCGCAGGTTGCCTCGAAGAACTGTCTCTGACCTCTGCTTGCGTTCTTCTTCGCGTCGCGGCAAGCCTTGCATCTCTGCGGCTCGTTCT
>DPBR01000017.1:885-25447 GCA_003516865.1 Oscillospiraceae bacterium | reverse complement strand
AAGCCCTTTTCAGCGTAGAACTCCTGTTCGCCCGCGGTGAAAACAAAGTCAGCTCCGCAATCCTTGCATTTCAGTGTCTTGTCAGTGTACATAAGTATACCCCTTAAAAAAATATTGATTTGCCCGACAGGTCTTGCACCCGTATCTTTGCATCGGACAGCTTGAACAACCGTCGCCGCAACGCATTAACATTTATGCTATCGGGACATATAGAAGCCGCACAGCCAAAGCCAAAGCAGCTTTTTCACAAACTACCGCCCATAATTTTACGCACCTTGGCTCTCGCCCTTGAAAGTGCATTATCAACGGACTTTTTGTCCACATTCAGCCTTTTTGCGATTTCATCATAAGACATTCCCATAGCCGCGCACTCAATACACCGCAGCTCAAGCGGGGAAAGCTCCGCTTTCAGGCTGTTTCGGACATCTTCGCTGTTTTCTCTCTCGATAACCCGTTCTTCCGGCGTCGGCGAACTGTCCGGAATTTCACGCAGCTCGTCCTCATCAACGAGATTTTTCCTGCGGTTAGACGACTTTTTCACGGTATTTTTCAGTCTGTTATTAATACAAACCGCCGCAAATGACGAAAACTCGCCTTTTTCATCGTTATAATTCCTGATAGCCGAAAGCAGCCCCTGCATACCGTCCGACACAAGTTCCTCGTAATCGGCGAAACGGGAATACTTTTTTGCGAGAGAAAACACGCTTTTCATATAACGGGAAACAAGCTCGGCAATTTTACCGCTGTCGGACGAATTATCCCGCAAAAGCTCTTTATCGCTCAACTTGGAATAATCCTCCATAGCTCCTCCCAAAACGTGTGGATTTCACTCCCCTTATTTTATCACATTCCGCAAAATTTGTCAACAGTTTATTTTGTTTTCCTGCCAAAAAACAGCGTTTTAATGAATATTGCCCCGTTTATCTATACAAAATCACCAAAATTTAAGAAAAATCAGCTTTTATAGCGTTCTCTTCCGGACTTGAAAATATCCCCGCCAACGCAATCTACCGCAACTATAAGCGGAAATTTCTCAAATTTCAACCGCTTTACGCTCTCGCAGCCCAAATCCTCGAACGCAATAACCTCGCATTCCGTGATACACTTGCAGGCAAGCGCGCCCGCGCCGCCGATTGCACAGAAATAAACCGCGCCGTTACGCCTGATTGCCTCGCAGACCGCTTCGGAGCGCTCTCCCTTGCCTATCATCGCGGAAAGCCCCATATCAAGCATCATCGGCGAATAAACGTCCATTCTGCCCGAAGTTGTCGGACCGCACGACCCGATAACCATACCTTCCTTTGTACCCGTCGGACCCGCGTAATATATCGCAGCGCCCGAAAGCTCATAGGGAAGCGGTTTATTCTCCTCTATAAGCTGCCTTATTCTCTTATGAGCGGCATCGCGCGAAGTGTAAACCGTACCCGAAAGCAAAACCTTATCGCCCGCTCTGAGCGTTTTCGCCTTTTCTTTCAGTTCAGAAGTGTTAAGTTCAATCATAATCCACCATAAATTCAGAGCAAAGAGCCGAAATTGCCTTCGGCTCCTTGTTGTAAATCAATCAGAAATTCGCGAAAATATCCGAACTCATATCATCATCGTCTGACGAAGAACCGGAACTGCTGCTGAAATCCCAGATAGACGAGTCGTCGGTTGTGGGAACCTGCGGGTCGTCAATCGCGGACGGCTGCGCGGCAGGCTCTTCCGCAGCGCTTTCAGGCTCGCTTTCGCCGAAATTACCGCTCTGTTCCATCGCCTCAAGCTGCTTCTGCAAATCTTCCCAAGGATTGTCGGAGCTTGCCGCGGGCGCAGGCTCGTCGTCCTGCTGATTATCCGCGTCATATTCAAGCGAGCTTCCGCCGCCAAACGCCGCTTCAGCCTCTGCGAGCATTCTTCTCATAGCCTCGGCGCCGTCGTCGTCAGCGTTATCGTCGTCCATACTCATATTGTTCATATCGAAGTCTTCTCTGCCGTTGGTAGGCTGAACGGCAAACTTCTCCTCTTCCCTGCGTACAGCCGCGAGAAGATCCTCGTCAACCTCGTTTGCGTTTAGGCTGCTGCTGGGAACGGTCTGCGCGATAAGTTCCTTGTCGAAGTCCATATCAAATGAAGCCTTGCTGTGGTGAGAAGTATCGTTCTCCTTAACCTCGGAAACAGGCTCGTCAAGACTGCCGAAACCGCTCATCATATCGTCGTCAAAAGCATTCGGCTCGGCGTCATCGGAACCGATTTTTTCGATATCGTCAAAGGAAATATCGTTTATAGGCTCAGGCTTGCCGAACGCGGGAGCCGCCGCGGGAATTTCCGCTTCGGGGGCAGCCGCCTTGGGCGCTTCAAAGCCCGAAAAATCGGGAATATCAACAGCTTTCGGCTCAGCAGGGCTTTGCGAAGAAATTTCCTGCGCCTTGTCGAAAATGGACTTGCAGCCGCTGTTTACGCTGTCGAGGAAGCCGCGAAGCTCGCTCATAAATCCGTCGAGATTAACCGACGAAACGCCGCTCGCCGCAGAAGCGTTCTGAGCGTTTGCGACAATTTCATTCGCGGTATGCTTTGCCTTTTCAACAACCTCGCGCGCGGTTTTATTCGCAGCGTCAACCGTTTCGCGGGCGGTTTTGTTCGCCTTTTCGATAACCTCGGAAGCCTGCTTCTGCGCCTCTGCGGAAGAAGCGCCCGAAGAACCCGCGCCCTGATTTTTAACCTTTCTCTTCAAATCGTCTATCTGATTAAGCAAATCCTCGGTCTTTTTACGGTCGGACTTAATCTGCTGTTCAAGTTCGGAAATTTTCTCATTCTTTGTCTTTTCAAGATTCTGAATTCTGCTTTCAGCCTCGTCTGCAATTTTAACGGCAGCCTTAACCTTGCTGTCGTTTTCCTTCATTTCCGCTTCAAGCTCGTTCATCTTCTTTCGAAGATTGCTTATGTACTCGTTAACCTCATTTTTGTTGAAACCGCCCATCTGGGTGCTGAAACCGCCGTCGCCGACTGCCATACAAAATACTCCCCTCGTAGAAAAAATTCTCATTCCGCACAGTTACGCGCAGAACTCCTTTTCTTATTATAACATATTTATACAAGATATACAAGTGTTTTATCAAATTTTATAAATATGTAGATTTTGCAGAGTGTTTTTTGTTTATTTTCACCAAAGAATGTCAAATAAATTTGTTATAATCGGAGATTTTAGGCAAAGGCGGGTTTGAATTTAATAAATGTGGTTGTTTTTTTCGCGGAAAAAGTGTATAATAGTTGTGTAAGATAATAAATTTAGGGAAGGAATGATAAATATGCAGGACAAAACGATTGCATTTTCGGTTCACGAGGACAGGGAAAATGAGATGAAGGAAATCCTTATGACCGTTTACGACGCGCTGAAGCAGAAGGGATATAATCCGATAAATCAGCTCGTTGGATATATCCTTTCCGAGGACCCTACATACATCACCACGTTCAACAACGCGAGAGGGCTTATCCGTCACATCGACCGCGACGAGCTTTTACAGGTGCTTGTAAAATCTTATCTTTCGGAATAAAAACGGCTTCGCTGCTTTTGCGGCGAAGTTTTTTATCGGAATTTTTTGTCAAGAATAAAAATCTTCTCAGAACTCAAAATAGTTTTGCGGCAAAAACCGCGAAAACTTCACTCAAGGAGATTTTATTATGGGAACCGAATACGCAAACAAGCACATTGGCTGTACTATCCACAACTGCGAACATCACTGCTGCTGCGAGGATTTCTGCTCGCTCGACAAGATTGAAGTCGGCACTCACGAAGCAAACCCCACCGTTGTTCAGTGCACAGACTGCCTCTCTTTCAAGATGAAGAGCTGATTTGAGATAATCAGGTAAAATACGCAAAACCGTCCGAGTTTTTCGCTCGGACGGTGATTTTTTATTCAAACATTTTGTAAATTTCGCCATAGTTTTCTTCGGTGTAGATATTGCCCTTGTAGTAAATCTCCGCGGAACAGCCCTCGAACGCGTACTTTTCTATTCCCTTAACTCCGTCGGGAATTGTTATGCTATTAAGTTTAATACAAGCAAAAAAGCGCCCATTTCTATTTTCTTTATCGTATCGGGAAGCGCGTAACGCTTGCAACGTCGCAGTTCATAAACGCGGTACAGCATATTTTCGTGACGTTAAAGCCTTTCGCGGAACGCGGAATAATCACGTTTTCCTCATTGCCTATGTATTTTTTAAACAGACATACCGAAGGTTTTCGAGTCAAATTCAAATTCAAAATCGGACGCGGGCGTTTCCCCTATCGCGTCGTCTTCCGCGCCAATGCCGTTCGGCTGTTCCAACGGAGTTTCGCTTGACGAAGAAGCCAAATTGCCGAAATTACCCGAAGTTTCACTCGGCGATGTACCGCTATTGCAAGCGGTAAGCGTAAGCATATGCGCCGCCGCAAGAACCGCTCCCCCCAATTTTACCGCTCTTTTTCATTACAACAACCCTTACGCAGATACTTTTCTATAAATATCCTACACCTTTTCCCGCCGTTTGTCAAGATTTAACAAAAATTCCCCGCTCACCTTTCGACAAGCGGGGAATATGCTTTTTATAACTCGGAAATATCCGCGTGATGCGCTTGGAGCGACTTCACGCCGAAATGAGTATTCTCCTTGACTGCACGGATACCCTCGGCGCTTGCTTTTGCAGCCGCCATTGTCGTGATATACGGAACGCGGTGCTTAATCGCAGCCTTTCTGATGTAGCTGTCGTCGGTTACAGCGTCCTTGCCCGCGGGAGTGTTGATTATAAGCTGAATTTCGCCGTTTGCAACCTGGTCTGCGATATTCGGTCTGCCCTCGTACATCTTGAATATACGCTCAACGGGGATTCCCGCTTCCTTAATCATCTCAAAGCTCTTGCCCGTTGCGATAATCTTAAATCCGAGCGAATAGAACGCTTTTGCCGTTTCAACAAGCTCTGGCTTATCGCGGTCGCATACCGAGAGCAGAACCGTACCCTCGGACGGAAGCGATGTGCGCGTTGCCTCCTGAGCCTTGTAATATGCCTCTCCGAACGACGGCGAAATACCGAGAACCTCGCCGGTAGAGCGCATTTCCGGACCGAGAACGGGGTCAACCTCCGGGAACATATTGAACGGAACGACCGCTTCTTTCACACCGTAATGGTTAACAACCCTTTCGCGCAGCGCAGGCACGGGAGAAGGTCTGCCCGTAAGCGGAAGCGTGATTATATCCGTGGCAATCCGAACCATATTTATTCCGCAGACTTTCGATACCAGCGGAACGGTTCTCGACGCGCGCGGGTTAGCCTCGAGAACATAAACCGTGTCGCCCTCGATTGCGTACTGCATATTCATAAGACCGCGAACGCCCATTTCAACGGCGATACGCTTCGTGTAATCGCGGATTGTGTCAACCTGCTTCTTCGTGAGGTTCTTCGCGGGAAGAATACACGCAGAGTCGCCCGAATGAACGCCCGCAAGCTCGATATGCTCCATAACCGCAGGAACAAAGCAGTGTTCGCCGTCCGAAATCGCGTCCGCTTCGCACTCTGTCGCGTGGTTGAGGAAGCGGTCGATGAGAATAGGTCTGTCGGGAGTTACGCCGACTGCCGCCGACATATAAACGCGCATCATCTCATCATCGTGAACAACTTCCATTCCGCGTCCGCCGAGAACGTAGGACGGGCGAACCATAACGGGATAACCTATTCTGTTCGCGATTTCAAGCGCTTCGTCAACATTCACAGCCATTCCGCTTTCGGGCATCGGAATACCGAGTTTCTCCATCATCGCGCGGAACAAATCTCTGTCCTCTGCCTCGTCGATGGTTTCGGGAGAAGTTCCGAGGATATTCACGCCATACTTCTTCAAATCGCCCGCAAGATTGAGCGGAGTCTGACCGCCGAACTGCGCTATAACGCCGACAGGCTTCTCTTTCTCGTGAATGGAGAGAACGTCCTCAAGCGTAAGCGGCTCGAAATAAAGCTTGTCAGAGGTATCATAGTCCGTGGAAACGGTTTCGGGGTTGCAGTTTACGATAATCGACTCAAATCCGAGCTTTTTCAGCGCCAGCGCCGCATGAACGCAGCAATAATCGAACTCGATGCCCTGACCTATTCTGTTCGGACCGCCGCCGAGAATCATAATCTTCGGCTTGTCGGAATTTGACGGGCTTTTGTCCTCTTTGAGGTTGTAAGTCGAGTAATAATAAGCGGAATTTTCCGTGCCGCTGACGTGAACTTCCTCCCAAGCCTCGCGGATACCGAAGCCAAGGCGCGTGTTTCTCACGTCCTCCTCGGTAACGCCAAGAAGCCGGCTCAGATAGCGGTCGGAGAAGCCGTCCTGCTTTGCCCTGCGCAGCGTGTTCTCATCGGGAACGGCGCCTTTGTGTTCAAGCAGCGCGTTTTCTTCCTCGACAAGCTCCTTCATCTGCTCCAAAAACCATTTCTTTATCTTAGTAAGATTATAAATCTCGTCAATTGTCGCGCCTTTTCTCAGCGCTTCGTAAATAACGAACTGCCGCTCGCTTGTCGGATAACGCAGCTTCGCTAGAAGCTCGTCCTTTGAAAGCTTGTTGTAATCGCGCGCGAAACCAAGTCCGTATCTTCCCGTTTCAAGGCTGCGGATTGCCTTCTGGAACGCTTCCTTGTAGGTCTTGCCGATACTCATAACCTCGCCGACAGCCTTCATCTGCGTTCCGAGCTTATCCTCGGCGCCCTTGAACTTCTCAAACGCCCAGCGCGCGTACTTTATAACGACATAATCGCCGTCGGGCTTGTATTTATCAAGCGTTCCGTACTTGCCGCAGGGGATTTCATCAAGCGTAAGACCGCACGCGAGCATAGCCGAAACAAGCGCAATCGGGAATCCCGTCGCCTTTGAAGCAAGCGCTGAAGAACGCGATGTTCTCGGATTAATTTCGATTACGACAACGCGTCCGGTTTCGGGGTCGCGCGCAAACTGGCAGTTGCACCCGCCGATAACCTCGATTGCCTCGACAATGCTGTAAGACATCTTCTCAAGGCGCTTCTGAACGTCCTCCGGAATGGTGAGCATAGGCGCCGAGCAGAACGAATCGCCTGTGTGAACGCCCACGGGGTCGATATTCTCGATAAAGCAAACCGTGATGATATTGTTCTTCGCGTCGCGGACAACCTCAAGCTCCAGCTCTTCCCAGCCGCTTATGCACTCCTCTACGAGAACCTGTCCGACAAGACTCGCCTGAAGTCCTCTCGCGCAGACGACTTTCAGCTCCTCGACATTATAAACCATTCCGCCGCCTGCGCCGCCCATCGTGTATGCAGGACGGAGAACAACGGGATATTTCAGCTTTTCCGCGATTGCAACCGCTTCTTCAACGGAATATGCAACCTCGCTTCTCGCCATTTCAATGCCGAGCTTTTCCATTGTGTGCTTAAATTCAATTCTGTCCTCGCCGCGCTTGATTGCGTCAATCTGCACGCCGATTACCTTAACATTGTATTTTTCGAGAACGCCCGCTTCGTCAAGCTCGGAGCAGAGGTTAAGCCCCGACTGACCGCCGAGGTTCGGCAAAAGTGCGTCCGGACGCTCTTTCTCGATTATCTGCGTAAGTCTGTCAACGTTCAGCGGCTCAATATATGTGATATCTGCGACATCGGGGTCTGTCATAATCGTCGCGGGGTTCGAGTTTACCAGCACGATTTCATATCCCAGCTTTTTGAGCGCCTTGCACGCCTGCGTTCCCGAATAGTCGAATTCGCACGCCTGTCCTATGATGATAGGGCCGGAACCGATAATAAGTATCTTGTTTATGTCCTGTCTTTTTGGCATTTTCTTCTCCGTTCCCATACGCAAAGTATGTTTATAATTATATCCCTATAATAATAACACATTTTGGCTTTGATTTCAAGAGCATTTTTTGTTTTTTTGCACATATTTGTTCTTCCAAAGCCCAATGCTAAGCGATGCGTATACGATTTCAACAATTTTACGCATACATTTTTGTTTATTTTTTTCGACATTTTCATTAATCCGCCGCTTGGTTATTTCTGCAAAAATAGCGCCGCAAATATTATACAAAACGCCGATTTTGCCATAAAAGTTAGTACATAAAACGTTTTAATATTGAAAAAATATTCAAAATATGGTAAAATATATACATTATATTTTATCGGAGGTATGTGTTATGTTTAAAAAACAGCACAGTCTTGGCACAAAAGTCACGGTTATCAGCATAATTCTTCTTGCGATTACAGTTGCGTTTTCCGTAACCATCACCGCGTTTATGTATGCTTTTAATTTGAAAGACGTTACATTTACGCTTGTAAAAAGCGGCTCGGATACAGTTGAAAGCGAGGTTGAAATCGAAATAAACTCGCTGAAATATCTCAGCAAAACGGTTATCGCGCACGGTTCAACAAACGATACCGAGCAGATGACGAAGTGGTGGGATAACGACAAGCGCGACGACGAGGATTTCCTTTGCATTGTCGCGGACGGAAAAGTTGTCTGGACGTCGAACAATGCCAAAGTTCCCGCTGATTTCAAGCCAGCGACGGGTCTTTTTTCAGCGTCGGGAAACCTTTTGGCGACTTATCTTACAGATGATTTGGGCGGCTATTCTTTCCTTGTCGGAACAAATCTCGACAAAACAAGCTTTGTCGACAAACTCAAGATTAAGACAGACTGCGAAGTTTCGCTCTTTCTCGAAGACGTCCGCTATAACACGACCATTGTTGACAGCACCGGAAAGCGCATTACCGGTCAGAAAATGAGCGCGGCAATCTGGGAAACCGTCAAAAACGGAAACGCTTATCAAAATCTTACAAATATCAACGGCAAACCCCATTTCGTTCACTATGAGCCGATGAAAGACGCAAACGGCAAAATTATAGGCTCATATTTCGCAGGATTTTCTGCAGAAAGCTACAATGCAACCCTTATGCGAAACATTTCCTTGACCTGCCTGATAGGTGTTGTTCTTGCGGCGATATCGGCTTTAATCATTGTTAAAATTATGAAAAAGGACTTCAAGCGCCCAGTCCAAGCGCTCATTGAAGAATGCCGCGATATTAAGAACATCGACCTCAACAAGCCGAACCGAAACTTCAAATACAACAACGATGAAGTCGGACTCCTCGCAAACGCGCTTATCGAGTCGAAACAGACGCTCAATTCCTACATACGCGATATTGTAGACATGCTTGATACGATGGCGCACGGCGATTTCACGAAACAGCCCGCGCTTAATTACAAGGGCGATTTCATCTCAATCAAAGACGCATTTGAACAAATTCACGCAAATCTCGGCGAAATTATCTCAAACGTTACAACCTCCTCCCAAAACGTCGCGCTCGGTGCAGAGCAGATGTCGGGCGGAACTCAGGCGCTCGCGGAGGGTACTCAGCGCCAGTCCGCGACAATCGACCAGCTTTCTTCAACCATTTCCGGCATCAGCGACAACGTCAACAAAACCGCAGGAAACGCGCGTTCCGCTTCTGAAATCAGTCTTGACTGCTCGAATATAATGCAGCAGCAGACCGTTGAAATGGAAAATCTGATTACAGCGATGGACGTTGTTGAAAAGAAATCGGGCGATATCGCGAAGGTTATCAAAGCAATCGAAGATATCGCGTTCCAGACGAATATTCTCGCGCTTAACGCTTCAATCGAGGCGGCGAGAGCGGGCGCTGCGGGCAAGGGATTTGCCGTTGTTGCAACGGAAGTCGGAAACCTCGCCGCGAAATCCGCCGCTTCCGCGAACTCCACAAAGGCTATCATCGACAGCACGCTCAAAGCGGTCGCAAAATCAATTGAAATCGCTCACGAAGCCGCTTCCGCTATCAACAGCGTAACCGAAAAGTCAAAGCAGGCGGCAGAGCTTGTCAAGGAAATCGCAGACGACGCAACCGCGCAGGCGGGCGACCTCGAACAGGCTACCGGCGGAATTAACGACATCAGCGAGGTTATCCAGAACAATTCCTCCACGGCGCAGCAGTCCGCGGCTTCCTGCGAAGAGCTTTCTTCCCAGTCGAAGCTTATGCTTGAAATGGTTGAGAAACTCAAGGTTTAATCCTATTTCACGAATAAACAAAACCGCTTCGGAACAGCTTTCCGAGGCGGTTTTTATGTGTTGGCGTTATTTTTCAAGAAAATCACCCAAGCGGGCTTTTTTCGGCGGATTTCTCATATACGAGAGCATATACAAGCGGCGACAGCGCGAGAACAAACTGCGCGGGATAATATGTGAAAAGGCAGACAAGTCCCGCAAACGGAACTTTTCCGAATTTGCTGAACATCAGCGCGAAATCCGAAATCCAGAAGAGAACGCTTCCCGCTGCAATCAGGATATTGAGAGAAGTTCGTCTGTGAAAGGCGTCGGAAAGCGATTTCCCGACCATAACCGAAATTATGGCCGCGTAAACGCAAACGGCGGTCTGCATAAACGTATCTTCGCCAAAATCCAAAATCGGAGCGAACAGAATTATAGCGAGCAGCCCCGCGATACTCACAGCGGCGGGAATAAAATCCCTCGGCGAAAACTTTTCGCGGACGCAATATGAGATAAAATACAGAATGTGTCCTATTCCGAACAATAACATTCCCACAATGAATTTGAAATTCAGCGTAATATCCGCCGCGCATGCCAGCGCCACAGCCGAAAGAAGCAAAATCGGAAACTTCATTCCCGCTTTTTTTCTCGCGCAGACGACCGTGTTAAACGCGCACTCCGCAGTAAACAAAAGGCTTGCCGCAGCTTTTACGGCAATCTCGTTTGTAAGCGCATACGCAGCGTCAGCCGCCATTATCGCGGCGAAAAACAGGATATTAACCGCCAAATACCGCTTTTTCATAACGCACCTCGCTTTGTCTTTTTTCCGCAAACCGCTCTCAAAGACTTTTCAGAGCAGCCGCTCTGCCATGTATAACAGTCGTGTCGAAAACCGGCAGAACCGAGTCCTCAGGACGTAGCAGCAGACCGATTTCGGTACAGCCGAGAATAACCGCTTCCGCGCCTCTTTCCTTTAGATTTGCGATAATTTCAGCGTATTCCGCGCGGGATTTCTCCGAGATAATCCCAAGGCAAAGTTCATCGTAAATAACGCGGTTTACCGTTTCAATTCCGCGTTCATCGGGAACTATGACGTCAATTCCGCGCGCAATGAGCCGCGATTTGTAAAAATCCTGCGTCATAGTGTACTTTGTTCCGAGAAGCGCGGTTTTTTTGATATTACAGCGTAAAAGCTCGTCCGCTGTCGCGTCGGCTATGTGAAGAATGGGAATGTGAATATTCTCCTCAATCTGCGGCGCGACCTTGTGCATCGTATTCGTGCAGATTACGATAAAATCCGCTCCCGCAGATTCAAGCCGCATCGCCGCGTCCGAGAGAATATGCGCGCTTTTATCCCACTCGCCCGCCGCCTGACAGCGCTCAATCTCCGCGAAATCAACGCTGTAAAGCAGGATTTTCGCCGAATGAAGCCCGCCAAGCCTTTCCTTTACGCACTCGTTTATGATTTTATAGTATGTAACCGTGCTTTCCCAGCTCATTCCGCCTACTAATCCTATCGTCTTCATAATATCGCTCCTTTAACTGCGCAAGGACATTTTGACGTATAATATATGTTTACATTTATTATACCACCTTTTTCCCGATATTTCAACCATTTGCGCAAAAGTTTTGCCCCCTGAGGTGAAACAGGGGGCAAATCTGCCGGAATAGTGGTGCGTTATTGAGATTTATACGGCTTCATGTTGAACGGAGTATGCGAAATTTTCTTCAAAATGCTCCGACAGATACTTAATTGTGTTCGTCATATACGGATACAAGTCGATGGTTACAACGCCGTCGTCATAATAGAACGATACTCTCTCCCTTTCATAATCGCCTATTCGGCTGTACTTTTCGTAATTCATTCCCTCGGCGTCCTTACGAACCTCGCTG
Source organism: Oscillospiraceae bacterium (assembly GCA_003516865.1). Taxonomy (GTDB): domain Bacteria; phylum Bacillota; class Clostridia; order Oscillospirales; family Ruminococcaceae; genus CAG-115. Next base: position 13,546 of record DPBR01000017.1, on the reverse strand, counting down.
AGAATATTCCTCAGGAAATAACCGCTCTTGTCTTTCGGGATAAGGTTGATTTCGTTCCCGTTCTTGAGATAATACACGGACCTTGCGTATTCATCGGCGCGCTCTTCATACACGGAATTTCCGCACATAGACTCATACCACGTTTCGGGAGTTATCAAAAATTCCATATACGAATTGAACTCGTCCTCGGTGATTTCATACGAACGCTGAACGTTTTCGCCGTTTTTCATCTGATAGTACAGATGAAGGTTCGCGGACTTTACAGCTTCGGTTTTATACTTAGGAACGCGCTTGTGAACCTCGGTTATCATTTCGATGATATCTTGTTCGTTTGTGCCGGCAATTCTAAATTCTTTATATTTCTCATAATAATTCACCGTTATAGTAGCTTGGGAAATATCGTTTGCCGCAGGAACGTAATTTGCCGCGCCAAAGCCGTTCGAGAACGCAAAAACCGCCGTTATCGCCGCGCAGGCAGCCGTTGTTCCCACCCATTTTACCACGGTAAGCCAGAACTTTCTGAACGCCGTTCCGCTGATAAGCTCCATAATCACATAGACGATAAAGGTTGAAATCAGAATACCGACAACCCAGCCCAAAACGCCGCTTTTTTCAATATTTTCATAGTTATTTGCTGCATAAGGCGAGTAAACCATATTCCACATCGGAAGCGACATCGCCAGAACCACAATTCCCGGCAGAACAAAGCCCATAGACTTGTAGACGTAAGGCATTCCAACGCGCTCGTTTCTGCGGAATTTCAGCAGGAAATACGCTCCCGCAAAGAACGCAATCGTAAGCAAAATCGCGGGAATAAGATTTTTCGCGCTGAACAGCGGCAGAGTCAGCCCGTCCGGCACATTGCCTATATTATAAATACTGAAAGCGAACGTAATCCCGTCATAGAACGATTCCACAGCCATTCCCACGGGAGAAGTCGCGCAAACCGACGTATAATCCGCCGAGCCGAAATAGCCGCCGTAAACGCTCTGCTGGCAAATCAGCACCACGAGAGCGTGAATTAAGGGTATTGCGAGGTTTATCATAATCGGGAAAATCGCCGACTCCGCCCTCTTTCCGCAGCACGACATTACAAGCAGGCTCAGTCCGATAAGCATTATGCAGGAGAACAGCCCCGCGAACATCGACTGCACCGCAAACGTGCTAAAAGTGTTAATAAACGCCGCGGGATAATGCGGGGTAAGAACGCGCATTTTCGAGAATAACGAACAAACCAAAGGCAGTCCTATCAGTATAGAAATCAGATGCGGGACAATACAGGTCGTGAAAATCGCCGCAATATCCGCAAAAAAGCGCGTATTTCCGCTTACGGGAAGCGTATAATCCATATCAGCCGCAGTTTTGTTGTATAAACGGCGGAACGCGCCGTGAGTTGATATGAAAGTGAAAACAAACATTCCCAAAAGGCAAAGACCGCCGATTACAAGGCTCATCCTCGCAAGCGAAGTCAGAACCTCGATTTGTTCGTTAATTCTTGTAAATTCAATAGCCGAACTCCCCTGACCGCTTAAGCTAAGCTGTTCTTTCCTTATCTCGGCGCTAGTTTCAAGGTTTAACATCAATCCCGCGAAAGGATAGCTCAGAAGCGCGAAAATTCCCATCATAATCATCTGCGGTCTGAGAACCTTCAGTTTGTTGCGGTAATACGGCAGGAATTTGAAGAAAACGCCGTTTGTTTTAGCCGAGCTTGCTGCCGTCATATCCAAGCACCTCCATTTCGTAAATAAATATCTCTTCGAGAGAAAGCGGAACCTCGTCATAAATCTTCGGCGAGAGCTTCATAACAGCCTCGCGAACCTTTTCGCGGTCTCCGCGCGCAATCAGGTGCGTAACGCTTCCGTTCGCTTCCATATGCAGTATATCGACTCCCGAAAGCTGCTCGCGCGTAATAGGCGCGTCAAACGCGGTCTGGATTTTGAACACGCATCCCTTTACGCTGTCGAGTTCGCGGTCAAAAACAACCTTTCCTGCGTGCAGAAGCCCCACTCTGTCGCAAAATTCGTCAATTTCGCCGAGATTGTGCGAGCTGAAGATAACCGTAAGTCCCGTATCCATCATCGCGTCAATCAGCATTTGCTTTACGATAATTCTCATCGTCGGGTCAAGCCCGTCAAACGCCTCGTCAAGGAAAAGATACGGCGTCCTGCACGCAATTCCGCAGATTACGACAGCCTGCCGCTTCATTCCCTTCGAGAACGTGTTAAGCCGCTTGTTCTGCGGGAGATTAAGCGTTGCGTTAAGCTTCTGCCAAAGCTCCTCGGAAAAGCTTCTGTAAAAGCTCTTGTAATAATTCTTCATATCGAGAAGAGTCATATTGTTATACTGAATTGTTTCATCGTTTATGAAGAAAACGCGTTCTTTAAGCGCGGCGTTGTCGTAAATCTCCTCGCCGTCAATCTTCACATCGCCTGAATTAAGCCTGTAAATTCCGGAAAGCACGCGCAGAAGCGTGGATTTTCCCGCTCCGTTTGAGCCTAAAAGCCCATAGGCGCAGCCTTCTGGTATTGATAAAGTAATCCCGTCAAGCGCGTTTTTTCCGTCAAACTGCATTACCGCGTCCCTTACGTCAATCATCTGTATCACCGTTCCTTTCTTCGCTCCAGATACCCTCCGCAAGCGATTTTATCTCGTCTATACCAACCCCCGCGCGGCACGCGAACCGCAGTTCACGCTCGGTTCGCTTCAAAGCCTCTGTTTTTACCGCGTCGGCAGCCGCTTTTTCCCCCGAAACATAACTTCCCTTTGCGGGCATCGAGTAAATCAATCCCGCCTGTTCAAGCAGCGCGTACGCTTTCTGAACAGTATTCGGATTAATCCCGAACTGTTTCGCAACCTCGCGCACCGCCGGCAATTTATCATCTGCAGAAAGCTCTCCCGCCGATATAAGCCTCACAACTCCGTTATAAAGCTGCTCGTAAATCGGCCGCTTTCCCTCAAGCCTTATATTCAGCACAATTATCCTCCTCTCTGTAAAATCTGCATTATTCGTATTAACTGTATTATCTGTGCTGTTACAGGTATTATAACACGTCGTTTACACTTTGTCAAGAGGTTTTGAAAAAAATTTTGCCCCGCCATATCCGACGGGGCAAGATTTTCATTTAATTTCTGCAATAGTATTGCTGCGTAATGGTTTATTTTTGTAAAAAATCTGTTTTCTGCCTGTAAAACCCATCATAAATCACCTTGGAATTTCCTAAAAACCCCGCTTGGCAGCTATCCCGCAATGAGAGAAAATGTTCCGAAACGAAAGCCACCCGATAATGGCAATTATGTATTATCCAAAGACTGCGGGAGCTGCCGCCAACCAAATTACCAACCTTTTGCCGTTAAGGCACCTTGACTTCGGCGCTGTACCGCGTGAATTTCTCGACGCGTCCGTCCTTGAGCGTAACCGTGAAATCGGCTACCGAACGGTAAGTACCTGTGTCAAGACCGCTTTTAGCCAAATCATAACTAATTGACTGATTGCTGCCGGAGCAGTAGAAGGTTTTGTTAATGGTATCAACCTTTCTCGTCCAGATAAACAATCCCCAGAATTTCTCAAGAGTAAGACCTATCTGGATTTTTTCAATACCGGTACCGGCAAAACAGCCTGCGGAATATTCTGCGTAAGTGCCGGTAATATCAAGTCTAATCCACTCGTTGTAATCGTACAGGTACTGAGGAGCCACGGCGTCGTTTACGCTTATCGCGGAGTTCGGAGCGGTTTCCGCCGTTGTTTCCGCACACGCCGTTACGCCGACGCAGGAGAATACCATCGCCACCAAAAGTAAAGCGGCAAGAATCTTTTTTAACTTCATATTTACACCTCCTTTTCTTTAGATTGAAGGAATAATTTTCCCTTCACTTATATACATTCCAAAAACACCCTTTTTTTGGACACGATTTTTTCAATTTTTTTAAAAAAATCAAAAATTTCGTGCAATGTTACAGTTTGTTCATAACTTTTAATGTCGTTTTTGTGCAGTATTTTGTCGAGAAAATTCACATTTTGTGGTTTTGCGTTAACTCTACTTATTCGAGCGATTAGATATGATATCAAGCGAAAAATCGTATTTCAAGACAAAAAATCCGCCGTTTTTTGGACGGCGGAAAATTTATTTTATGTTTTTTCGTTTTGATTCCGTGAGTTCGGTTATGAAAAGATTATCAAGCTTTGTAAGTTTGTAATCCTTTCTGTGAATAAGTATATCCTTATAAAGACGCGTGTTGTCGGGACAGCGCCTCTGAACCAGACCGAACCTGTCGAGCGTTTTCTGCGGGAGGTCGGATACCCACATAAATGTATTCGTATTCTCGCTCAGAAGTTCAAACTGACTTCCCCGCTCGAAAACGAAAATCCGCTTGTCAATATCGTCGGGAAGCTCCTCTTTCCTCACCGTTGCAAGCGGAACGGACGGCACAAACGGGTCTGCGTGAGCAATTTCGGTATAAGCGCTCAAATCCTTGAAGCGGATTTCCTCCTTTTTGGCAAGGGGGTGCTCTTTGCTCATAATCAACACATAGTTAAACTCCGCGACAAGCTCGCCGACAAGTCCCTTCTGTGCGAAAAGCTGCTTAAAATGAGAGTCGTAATTCTCCGCATAACGTATAATTCCGAGATTATAGTCGGCTTCAAGAATGTTTTTAACCGCGCGCTGAGAGTTCGTTTCCTTGTAAACAAGGTCAAACGGCTCGTCCTGTTTAATTTTTTTCGAGAAGCTTACAAAAGCCTCCGCTATATAACTCGCCCTCGGAACGGAAATCGAGAAATTCTGAGAAACCGCCGTTCCGTTTTTGTAAATCGCCTCAACCTCGTCAATCTGCGCAAGAATTTTATTCGCATAGCCGATAAATTTCTCACCGTCTGGAGTTACAGTCATACCTTTTGCCGAACGCTCGAAAATCGTTATTCCGAGATTTGCTTCAAGCTCCTTTATCGCGCGGCTGAGATTCGGCTGACCCATATAAAGATTTTCGGCAGCCTTGTTGAGCGAACCCGTTTTCGCGATTTCGGACGCGTATTTCAGATGTAAAATGTTCATTTGTGCAACCTGCTCTTTCATCATTATGCCATAATCGCATAACATAGTTACATTTATAATATAACATAGTTTACGGCGATTGTCAATAGCAGAGTTGGAAAAATATTCCCATAAGCCTTTAATCCATCGGCGGCAATCCTTGACAAAAAGAGGAAAAAGGGATATAATAAATGCGGAATTATGATTATGGAGGAAAAAAATGGACAGAAACAACAGACCTCACTCCCGCGAAAAGAACGTCGGCGGAGAAAGCCGCGGCGTTCAAAGACGCGGAAGCGGACTTGGCACGGGAAAAGTCGGTTCGGGCGATTACTCCTCGCCGCGCTCCTCCGGAAGTACGGCAAAGCGCGCGGCAGTCGGCGGAAGCAGCGGACTTATTGTTATAGTTCTGATTGCGATTTTCCTTTTCAAAAGCTGCGGCGCGGACAATATTCTTGATAACGTTACAGGCGGCGGAAACACAAGCGTTTCGGATATCGGCGGCGGGACTTACAGCGATAATTACGGCGGAAGCGTGAATTACAGCGTTGCGGCGGGCTCCCGCGCGAAAAGAACCTCGATTGTCGGCTCGAACGGCGACGATGTTACCGTAATGGTTTATATGTGCGGAACCGACCTTGAGTCTAAGTACGGAATGGCTTCCGCAGATATGGAGGAAATGCGCGCAGCAAGCTCGGATTTCGGCGATAATTTCAACGTTATCGTGTACACGGGCGGCTGTAAAAAGTGGAAAAACGGCGTAAGCTCCTCGGTTAACCAGATTTATCGGATTAAGGGCGGCAAAATCCAAACGCTTGTTTCCGACGACGGTTCAAAGGCAATGACCGAGCCGTCTACGCTTTCTTCGTTCATCAAGTACTGCACGGCGAATTTCCCCGCAAACCGCCGAGAGCTTATTCTCTGGGACCACGGCGGCGGCTCGGTAAGCGGCTACGGCTATGACGAAAAGTACTCCGGAAAAGGCTCGATGAACCTTGCGGGCATAAACAAAGCTCTGAAAAACAGCGGCGCAACGTTTGATTTCATCGGCTTTGACGCCTGCCTTATGGCGACCGCGGAAACCGCTCTTATGCTCGACGATTACGCGGATTATCTCATCGCTTCCGAAGAAACCGAGCCGGGAATAGGCTGGTATTACACGAAATGGCTCTCGAAATTCGCGGAAAATACTTCGATGAAAACGCTTGATATCGGCAAGAATATCGTTGACGATTTCGTTTCGGAATGCGGAAGAAAGTGTTCGGGACAAAAGACAACGCTGTCCGTTATCGACCTTGCGGAGTTCTCGAACACCGTTCCCGAAAAGCTAGCGGATTTCTCGCGTTCCGTTACCGCAAAAATCAACAACAACGACTATAAAGAGGTTTCCGACGCGCGTTATAATACGAGAGAGTTCGCGCAAAGCTCTAAAATCGACCAGGTCGACCTTGTAAACCTTGCCGAGAATATGAACACGTCAGAGGGCAAGGCGCTCGGAAACGCCCTCAGAGAAGCGGTTAAGTACAACCGCACATCGTCGAATATGACGAACGCTTACGGCGTTTCAATCTACTTCCCGTACAAGCGCACGTCTTACGTTGACAAGGCGTGCAGCGCTTACGCGGATATCGGACTATCATCGGAATACTCCGAGTGCATACGCAAGTTTGCAAGCCTTGAAACAAGCGGTCAGATTGCCGCGGGCGGCTCGTCCTCGCCGATAAGCTCGATATTCGGCTTCGGCGGTTCGTCCGGCTCTTCGGGCAATTCCGACATTATCGGCAGCCTGCTGTCAAGCTTTCTCGGCGGGCGCTCGTCAATCGACGGTCTTGACGGCTCAAACACCGATTTTATGCGGGATATCGATGAAAATTCAGTTTCGAATTACCTCGCGGACAACTATTTTGACGCATCAAATCTCGTCTGGGAACAGAAAAACGGCAAATACACAATGTCTCTTCCCGAAACGCAGTGGGAAATGGTTCACGCGCTTGACAAGAATATGTTCTACGACGACGGCGAGGGCTTTGTTGACCTCGGAATTGACAACACGTTCTCGTTCGACGATAACGGCGACCTCATCGCGGACGATGAAAGAAACTGGCTCGCCATAAACGGTCAGCCTGTCGCGTATTATCACACCGACACCGTCAAAAACGCGGACGGAAGCTACACCGATATGGGATACGTTCCCGCTATGCTGAACGGTTCGCGCGTTAATCTAATCCTCGTTTTCGAGGGCAAAAACGCCTATATCGCGGGCGCTGACGCGAATTATGCAAACGGCGAAACCGAAACCGCCGCAAAGAGCCTAACGGAGCTTCAGACGGGTGATAAGCTTGATTTTATCTGTGATTTCTACACCTACGATATGCAGTACAGGGACTCGTATTATCTCGGCGAGCAGATGACCGTAAGCAATGATATGAAGATAACAAACGTTGACGTTGGAAGTGGGCGCGTGAAAATCGCTTATCGCTTCACGGATATGTACAATCGGGAATACTGGACCCCCGCAATCGAAAAGTAACAAAATACCGCGCAGCTTCAAAACTGCGCGGTTTGTTTATTTATGATACTTCGAGTTGTTTGAAATGGAAAACGCCCTGTAAACCTGCTCGAACAGCATAACTCTGGCAAGCTCGTGCGGAAAAGTCATCGGCGACATCGAAAGCCGAAAACCGCACTCTCGCTTGAAATTCTCGGACAGCCCAAACGAGCTTCCCACGACAAAATTCAGCGTTGACGAGCCGCCTCCCGCGAGATTTTCGAGCTTTTTCGAAAGCTCCTCGCTCGAAAGCTCCTTCCCCTCAACGCAAAGCGCGATTGTAAAGCCGCTTTTGCAGACCGCCCGCAGCTTCCCCGCTTCGACTTCCAGAGCCGCTTCAATTTGCGTTGTCGAGGGATTTTGCGGCAAAAACGCAGGCTCAAGCTCCTTAACCGAAACTTTCGCAAAAGCTGAAAGCCGCTTTTGGTACTCCTCGCAGGCTTCGCGGAAAAAACGCTCTTTAAGCTTTCCGAACGCGATAAAATTAACGTTCATCATCTTTTTCTGTTGTTTTTGTCGTTATAGCGCGGCGCCATATGGATATTTCTGCGTTCGCGGGCGCGCTTTCTCTTCTTTTTCTCAATATTAATCATCACAATCAGCGCGATTAGCAGCGCGAAAAACACGCTCACTCCCGCAATAAACCACGGCGAAGTCACGATTGTCATAAGCTTTTCCTGAAGCTCGGCGCCAAAATCGAGATTAATGTCGGTTTCAACCGCAAGCGGAATTTTCGTGAGAGTTTCGCCGTTCAGCCTGAGTTCAAGCTCGCCGACAACCGTTCCCGCGGAAATCGGCGCAGTCATAGCTTCAAGCGTGGGTTTAACGCGCTGAATTGAGCTTTTGTCGAGGGATTTCGGCATAAGCGTGAAGTAATCCTTTGTCGTGACAACGCCAACCGAGTCCGCGTCCTGTCCTTTCAGCACTTCGACCTGCATTATCTGCTCGTTTTTCCCTATAACCTGAGAGTATTCAAATTCGCTGAATGCCCACTCGTAGAGATTATAGTGGTCCGCGAAGTTCCAGCTTGTCGTTTCGCCGTTTTCATCATAAAAAGGCGCTCCGAGCGTAACGATAATATAGCTGTAACCGCCGCGCTCCGCAATCGAAACAAGCGCGCGCGAGCCTTTTTCACCGTTTTCCGTGTCCCACTCGCCGTTTTTCTTGTGGTAATAATAGTCGATGCTTCCCGTTTTAACGCCCTTAACGCCCTCGCAGTAATACTCGCTTGACGTGCTCAAAAGCTGATTTGTCGAAACCTTTGTATAACCGTCGGGATTATACTCGTTCGCTGGCATTTCGTATTCGTAAGTTGAGCAGATTTTCCCGAACATCGGGTAATTATCAAGCGCATACTTGGTGATTAAATACAAATCATAGGCTGTGGTGTACTGTTCTTCCTCGTAAAGTCCGTGAGGATTGGTGAAATGCGTGTTCTTGCAGCCGATTTTCTCGGCGGTCTGGTTCATCATCGCGACAAAATTTGGGATACTCCCCTGCCCAACGTTATAAGCAAGCACGTTCGCGCCCTCGCACGCGGAAGCAAGCATAAGCGCATACAGGCAATCCTTGTAGGTAAGGTTGTCCTGACGCGGCTCAATCGCGGCGTCGGAAGCGCCATAGAAGTTCGGATTTCCCTCCCAGAACTCGTTGAAGCATTCATAGGGGCACTGAACCTTGTCCTCGAGATTTTTCACGCGTTCAAGTGTCACAAGCGCAGTCATTATCTTCGCCGTTGACGCGGGAACAAGCCGCTTGTCGGCGTTTTTCGACACGATTTCAATTCCCGTATCAAGATTAACCATATAAACGCCCTCGCTGTGAATAACGAAAGACGGCGAAAAAGCGGCAAAAGCGGTTAAACTTGTGCTTAATAATGAAATTTGGAGAAATAATGTAAAAATTATTGTGAAAATTTTTAGCTTTCGCATATAGACAAACCACCTTTTTTAGGTTAAAATATAATAAGGGAGAAATTCACCCAAAGATATTATAACATATTAGAACAATTCTGTAAAGTGTTTTTTTATTTTGTAAGATTATTGTAATATTTTCCCGAAAATTGAAATGAGGTGTACAGATGATTTTTATTACGGGCGATACTCACGCGGATTTTTCGCGGTTTAAGAACCCGATGCTGAGAAAGCTCAGAAAAAACGACGCGCTTATAATCTGCGGGGATTTCGGGTTTATCTGGGACGGCAGCCCCAAGGAAAAGAAGCTGCTGAAGAAAATCGGAAAGCTTCCATATAACGTGCTGTTTGTCGAGGGTTCTCACGAAAATTACGACCTGCTTGAACAATACGAAATTACCGAATGGTGCGGCGGAAAAACGCGTCAGATAAGCGGAAGGCTTCGTCAGCTTATGCGCGGTGAAGTTTTCACAATCGCTGAAAAAACCGTTTTCGCGTTCGGCGGCGGTCAGACAGACGATATTTATGAGCTTACGGAAGGCTCGAACTGGTGGCGGAGAGAAGTTCCGAGCGACGAGGAGCTTGCCGCGGGCAAAGAAAATCTCGAAAAAGCGGGAAATAAGGTTGATTTTGTAGTTACATACGAGCCGCCGTCAAAAATGCGCGAGTTTCTCACGGCAAGCACAGAGCGAAACCGCGTTAATACTTATCTCAGCGAGATTTTCGAGAAGATTGAATTCAAGGGCTGGTTTTTCGGAAAACTTCACATAAACAAGTTCGTTCCGACAAAATATTACGCCGTTTACGACGGGATTGTTCCCGCCGATAACACAAAGATAAAAAAAGCAAAAAAAGACAAGAAAGGAAGTAAGCAAGATGGCTGAAATTACATTTGAAATTACGAAGGAGCTTGGCGTTATCTCCGAAACTGCGAGAGGCTGGACGCGCGAGCTGAATATGGTGAGCTGGAACGACCGCGAGCCTAAGTTCGATATCCGTGACTGGTCGCCCGACCACACTCGTATGAGCAAGGGCATTTCGCTCACGGAAGAGGAGATGGAGAAGCTTGTCGAGCTGTTCAACGCGAGAAACGAGGAGGACTCTTTTGAGTAATAACAGAAAAAAGCGGGGCGTTTGCTCCGCTTTGTTTTGTACGAACGCTGCTTTTCCTGCGTTCACGCAATTCATAACAGTAAAAAGAAATACGCGGACAGCCCGAAAGCCGTCCGCGTTTTGGGTATCTGAAACAGCCGCCGCGGACTTAAACCGCCGCCTTCGGCTATTCTTAGGGTAAAGACGCCGTAAAGCTGCTCTTTGCCACCTTCGGCGCGGCTGTATTTTTTACCCTGCCGCATTTTATGCCGAAAGCGCAAAAAGAGTTACTTTACCGATATATAAAATTTCTTTCCATTGAATCGCCAAAGTCGGTTATCCACTCCATAAACGCATCGATATTCCACCCGATTACGCACATAAACACAACAAGTGCGATTACACCGAGAATAATTCCGATAATATCAAAAATGAAAAGCGCCTTGCAGTAGTTTTTCTTTGGCTGAGGAGTGCTGCCGCCGAAAGCCCAAACCGCTGTGACAATAAAGCTGATAAAACCAAACCAAGTCGTAAGTATAATCGTGCCGGCCCACGCGCCTACGCCCATTTTCTCAGTCGGCTCAGCGGCGGGAGCGTTGTTGAAATTCTGCTGATACTGCGCGTTTGAATAACCCATAGGCGGGATTTGGTTTTGCACAGGAACACTGTTCTGAATGGGAGGTACGGGATTCTGAACGGGAATTGAAGCCGGCTGAACAGGTATTGACTGCGGCTTGTTCAGGTCTACCGCGCTCTCAAGCTTAGTTCCGCACTCAGGGCAAAACAAGCCGTCGTTCGCAACCAGAGTACCGCATTTTGGACAAACTCTCTCCATATATTTTACCTCTTTCGTCAGATTAATAGTCTTACAACTCAATCATAACACATTTTACCGCAAATGTCAAGTAAAATTTTCAAGCGAGCAAAAAACGGTTAAATTCCGGAATAATCGGTTCCGGTATACATCTTGTAAAGCATTTCAAATTCATCTTTGGAAATATCGCCGAAATCGCCGTCCATACCTATATCATACTTGCTCCAGCCCTTGCGGTAAAACTCCTTGGTAAACGGTTCGGAAACATCGGAATATGTAATTGTGCCGTGGGAAAGCAGATGCTCAACCTCAAAACCGTCCGCGGTTTTCTTTATCTCCGACAGCACATCTGCGGTCATACTGTTCTCGCCGCTGAATTTAAAGGAAAACAGGAACACCTTTTCGCCGTAAATTTCGGCTTCGTTAAGCGAAATTTTGTCAATCCACTTTACCTTTCCGGCGCCGAAATCGCAGGTTTTGTTCATCGCGCCGCCATTTTTCTCCCACAAGGAAAACTGCCTGTTGTTACCGATTGAAGCAAGCACAAGAAGCTCGTTCTTTCCGTCGGCGTCAAGGTCGATTATCTTCGTATCGTAAACCTTTTCTTCCCTGTCGGAGTAGGTTTTTTTGGTATTTTCGACATCGTTTTGGTCAATATCTTCATTTAAAACAGCCGAATCGCTTTCGCTCACCGAAGAAGCCGAGCTGCCTTCAGCCGAAGAATTGCCTTTATCGTTTCCGCAAGCCGTGAATGACGCTGCAATAAGCGCCGCCAGAACCACATAGAATATTCTTTTCATATAATTACCTCGCATATATTGAGGCAACACCGCATAATTATTTTCGCGCGATTGCGCAGTCAGATTTTTCGTCAGATTGTACAATGAGGACGACGCAAGGCTTGCGCCTTACTAGGACGAATTGTGCAATATGGCGGAAAAGATGCAAGCAAGCGTGCGGAAAAGGCTTTAGCCGTTAATTGTGCGGTGTTGCCTTACCCTCAGACGTTCGATTAACGTCCGATAATAACAGCATATCACATAATAACACATTTGTCAATATATATGAACTATTTTTTACAAAAAAAATCAGTCAAACAAAAAATTTGCAGGTCGGGTTAACGAATAAAAGTGGTTATAAAGCATTATATGGTTTCTGAATAATTGATATCAACTCACACGCCCCTTGCGGGGCGCGACGGAACACATAGGTGACCTTGATTAGAATGTTCCACATTTCAACTCACGCGCCCCTTGCGGGGCGCGAC
>DPBR01000017.1:0-739 GCA_003516865.1 Oscillospiraceae bacterium | reverse complement strand
GCCCCTTGCGGGGCGCGACGGAACACATAGGTGACCTTGATTAGAATGTTCCACATTTCAACTCCCGCGCCCCTTGCGGGGCGCGACCCTATTATACCACATTTCTGCGGCGATGTCAAGCAATTCAACTCACACGTTCCTTGTGGGGCGCGACTTTTCACGGACGACGTTCAAGCGCTGTTTGCGGAATTTCAACTCACACGCGCCTTGCAGGAAACAACTACGCAAGAATGTTCCTCGTGGAATATTCAAATCAAGACATCCCTTTGCAAGGCACGACTTCTGCCGTCCTGTCTATGAGATTTGGCTTTCAGATTTCAACTCACACGCCCCTTGCGGGGCGCGACTTTACAACAAAAAACCTCGGATTTCTTCGAGGTTTTTTCTTAGAAGTTTTTACCTCTTGACTTTCTCCCTCTGTGAGGGCTTGACTTTTTTTCTCTGCTGTGTTATAATAAGGAAGAACAGGGGCGGTGCAGAGGATTTCCCGCCCGAGTTCTAGTCCGGTGCCGTCAGCGCTCTGCTCAGCGTTGGCGGTTTTTTATGTGGTTACATTCTTAATTTTTTCAATATTTCAACTCACACGCCCCTTGCGGGGCGCGACGGGATATGATATAATTTTATAGATATCACAAAATAATTTCAACTCACACGCCCCTTGCGGGGCGCGACGCTCCTGCGGCTGTCTGATACGCCGCGCCTAAATATTTCAACTCACACGCCCCTTGCGGGGCGCGAC
>DPBR01000100.1:16256-17993 GCA_003516865.1 Oscillospiraceae bacterium | reverse complement strand
TGATCTTTTGGGGGAAGGTGTTATAATTTTGATTGACAAGAACAAAGCGCCCTGCATAATGCAACAAAAAGCGCGCATTTTATGCGCTAAAAATGTACATAATTTGCGCAATATTTGCGCATTTCTTGCGCACAGGTTTTCGATGCACAAAAACATTACATAATTTGCACATTTTTGTTGCATTTTTTTTACATTTTTGTTACACTCATTATTATCTCGAACAAGAGATTAGCTGCCCAAAATCACGCGTTTTCTCAAATTTATCAGCCGCGTTGTCACGCGAGATATGAACCCAGGCTCGAAAAAAATAAATTTTCACACCTTTCTCGGCAGAATATCACGGTTAAAATCCCGACAACTTTTTCCTAGGATTTTGAACTGATACGGCTGTCAATATCATTGAACGACAAGTATAAAAACAGTCGTTCAAACCGAAAACAGGGGATTGCTACAGCAAAAAAGCCAAAATGTCCAAAATGGTCACGCGTGACGCGCGAATCAAAACGCCGCCCATTTTCGGCATTTTTCTGTCGCATTGTTATGCCATTTGTAACCTTGATTGACCAAATTAGGCAAAATGGTCAATGCCGAAATCATACGAACGGGCACCTGCTTCGGCGCCTACGTTTCGCATAACAATACGACATCACGCTGCAACCAATGCTGACGCATCGGAGTGCAGCGAAAAAAACTCAAAGAGCATAAGAGGCGGTGACACGCCACGCTTCGCGCGTCGTGGTCGGCATAGCCGACACCGCTGTCTCCCGCGTTCCGCGTGAGCCACTTTCGGCTGCGCCAAAAGCTCTTACTGACATCTTCGATGTCAGGTTTTGAACCACCTATTCGGCGGTTCAAAACTGCTCTTTCAGGCAACGTTGTTGCCCCTCTTGCAGCGTTCCTATAACAAGCTTGTCGCATACAGTATAAGGCAAAATATCACATTATATTTTTTGTCAACAAGCCTTTTTATCACGCTGCCTCTTTTAAACAGCCTCGTCCGATATATCCGACTCTTCCAACATCGCATTATATGTAACATTTTCGACACATTTTATCGACAAAAATTGCGCATTTAATGTTAAGAAAATGCGCTGAAAACTGCAATTTAATGAACATTTTATATCTGCTGATAAATATTATGATTGAGATAAGAATAAAGAGACCTTTATGAGCTGATTGACCGAGAGCGCCATAATGATTAGAGCGTTTAAACTCGTAATAAGCTTATTTTACCGTCAGCGGGGCTGACGGCTGTTTTTTATAAAACTTTTCTGTGGTAAAAATGCTTTTATTATAATTTTATTCTGATATATGAGGATAAAATATTGACAAATGCAAAAATATATGCTATAATATTCTTGCAAATTCATCTAAATATTTTTCTGAAATTTGGGAATAATACGCTTAAATAACCTTGAATTATTTCTGAAAGAAGGTGCTTAAAGATGCGGGCGGACGTCAATCACGACAAAAAATTGATTTTGGTCTGGAAAACCACCGATGAAGCCGATTTGCCTGTTTCGGAGGAGATTGAACGCGAGATTGCGCCGTTCCGAGCGGAAAAATACAAGCTTATAATAATGAAATCGGGCGATGAGGATTTGTATGAATTAACGCTTTTTCTCCTTAAAACTAATCGAATGAAGATGGTTCGGCGGGAAATTGAGGCTGAGAGGGCGGCGGGGGATACTCCCGAACCGGCATAATCGAGAGCGGCTTGCGGAAAGTCGCTTTTTT
>DPBR01000100.1:1601-16040 GCA_003516865.1 Oscillospiraceae bacterium | reverse complement strand
TCTTGAATGGGGTTGAAATTATATCTCTTTTGTGATACAATATAGAAAACGGATTTTTGGGAGTGAAAAATAACGTTGGAAAAATACAGCATAGCGGGATACTGCCGTATATCGGTTGACGAAGAGCTCGATAAAGATAATACGTCGATAGAAAACCAGAAGGCTATTATTGAGGAGTATGTCCGCGCGAGATTTCCTGAGTCGGAGCTTACGTTTTATGCCGACAGGGACCGTTCGGGCTATACGTTCGACCAGCGCGAGTTCTATCAGATAATGCGCCGAAAGCTTATCCGCGGCGAGCATCAGATACTTGTGGTAAAGGATTTCAGCCGATTTTCCAGACGCAACAGCAAGGGCTTGGTTGAGCTGGAGGATTTGCGCGACAGCGGAGTTCGGATTATTGCAATTGCCGATAATATTGATTACCCGACCTGCGATGAGTGGATGCAGATACAGTTTCGATTTCTGATTAATGAAATGCCCGTTACCGACGCGAGCAAGAAGGTCAAAAGCGTAATAAAAAATCGTCAGAAAGAGGGAAAATGGCTTTGCGCCGTGCCGTATGGTTATAGGTTGACGGGCGGAAAAAATCCTGCGATTGTTGTTGAAGAAGAATGTGCGGAGGTTGTAAGAAAGATTTTTCAGATGTACGCCGACGGGTATGGTTATCGGAAAATCGCAAATTTCCTTACGGACGGCAATATCCCGACTCCAAGAATGTATGATGAACAGCGGCATATCGCGGAGGGCGGAGAGGTCGAGAGCCGCGCGAAGGCGCAGTGGAGCATTGTGTCGATATCCGAAATCCTTCGCAACGACTTTTATATCGGAACTTTTAGGCAGGCGAAATACAAGCGGAATAAGATAAACGGCGCGGACGTCAAGACTGATGAAAGCGAGCATATCGTTTTTGAAAATCATCATGAGCCGATTGTTGATTACAGACTGTTCAGCGCGGTTCGCAAGGAGCTTGAAAGCCGCTCAAAAAGCCATTACCGCGGCATAAAGAAATACGAGAATGTTTATTCGGGCATTATATTTTGCGGCGACTGCGGCTCTCCGATGTTTTCTATAAGCAATCCGAACCGCGCCCCCGCCTATACCTGCGGAAGCTATCACAAACGCGGTCTGAAAGGCTGCACATCTCATCATACAAGATGCGACGTGCTTGACGAGGCTCTGAAATCGTATATCAAAATGGTGCGCGACAACTCACGGGAGATGATTGCAAAGCTTGACGAGGCGCTGAAAGAGGAAAAAGTCGAAACCGCTCAGACAAAATCCACGGTTGAAATTCTACGCGGGAGAATTGAGGACGCCAAAAATGAAATGAAGCTTCTTGTAAGACAAAAGGTTAAGGAAATAGCGCGCAGTCCCGAAAACGAGTCGCTTTATGAGGAAACGTATGGCGAAATGCTCGATGAACTTGCGAAGCGGGTTGATTTGCTTGAAAGTCAGATACAGCTTATCGCCGAAAAGCAGAGCGCAACCGTTCGCTTAAACCGCACTGCCAAAACCGCAATAGACATTTTCGGAGATATTATCGAAAAAGATAAGCTCAGTCGCTCTGATTTGGAGATGATAGTTGAGAAAATACTCGTATTTGAGGACAGAATTGAAATTTCTCTCAAGCCTAATATTGACGCTTTGCTTCGTTTGGACCCGCAGAAGGGTCTTACCGCAAATTTTAACTGTGGCACGGTTAATATCTCAAAAACGTTCACCAAAAAAAGTCCCTGTAAAAAGGACAAGGTTATCCGTGTCAATGTTTTCAGTGAAGGCGACCCGCTTGAAATATATACAAGCCCGGAGGGCGAGGTTATCTTCAAGAAATATTCGCCCGTGGGTGAAATCAGCAGCACAGCTTCGCAGTATGCAGACGTGCTGTCGAAAGTTGGCGGCTGTCCCGCCGTAATCTGCGACCGCGACCACGTTATCGCGGTTTCGGGTATGTCGAAAAAGGAGATTATCGAGCGCCGCGTTTCAGGCTCGCTTGAGGATTTGATTGAACAGCGCAAGTCATACGTTCTCGGAAAGAGCGACGACAAGCGGCTTAACCCTATCGAGGGCGTTGACCGCTACGCGCTTGTGTGCTCGCCGATACTCGCTTCGGGCGATGTAAACGGCGCTGTGATAATGCTCTCCGGCGATAACGAAAAGGACGCCGCAACCGCCGAACAATCGGCTCTTGTTCAGGCGGCTGCTATGTACTTTGGCAAGCAGATGGAAGAATAAAAAACGCGCGGATTGCCCGAAACCGGCTTTCCGCGCATTTTTTTGGCGTATATTAATATAATGTATTGACAAAACAACAAAAATGTGGTAAAATTAATGTAATTATAAGAAGAAATATATACTTTTTGGGGAAAAAACAATGAAAAATAAATTAATCGCTTTGATTGCGGCGGCGGCACTGGGGATTTGCGGCTGTTCCGCACAGGAAAAAACCGACAGCGAAAGCCTGAATGTGATTGACGCGGGGAAAGCGTCAATCGGCTCGTCCGAGGGCGTGATTTCCTACGGCTCGTCAACGTCACATTCCGCGTCGTCGGGAAGTTCGTCGTCCGGCTTGTCTGACAACAGTTCGTCGGGCGGGGATTCATCATCTTCGTCGATATACTCAAGTTCTTCCGTTCCGGGAAAGTCGTCTACAACGGAAACGCAAGGGTATGATTCGCCCGAAATAAGTTCCGAAAGCAGTTCTTCTACATCTTCTTCTTCACAACAATCATCTTCATCTACTCAGACAAGCTATTCTTCATCTTCATCGGAAACGCCCGCGCCCGCTCCGAGTTACGGCGCGAACACATACCGTGCGCTCAATTACAGCGAGGTTAAGGGAATGTGGATTTCCTACATAGACCTCGCGGGGATTCCGAGCGGCTCGGAAAGCGCATTCAGAAGCGGAATTGCCGATATCTACGACAACTGCGAGGCGCTTGGAATTAACACGGTTTACGTTCACGTCCGTTCTCACGGCGACGCTTATTACAGTTCCGATTATTTTCCGAGAACAAAGTATCTCGGCGGTACATACGACCCGCTTGAGGTTATGGTTGACGAAGCGCACGCGCGCGGACTGTCGTTTCAAGCGTGGATAAACCCGCTTCGCGGCTGCGCCGTGTCGGATATTTCGCGCGAGAGCGGCTATAAGCTCTATGATTGGGCGGGCGGAGAAACAAGGCTCGTTCAAGTCGGAAGCTACTATTACCTTAATCCCGCGTATACGGAAGTAACCGACCTTATAGCGGCGGGAGCGCGTGAAATTACCGCGAATTACGATGTCGACGGCGTTCACATCGACGACTATTTCTATCCCACAACCGAAGCTTATTTCGACAGCGCGGCGTTTTCGCAGAGCGGCTTGTCGTCGCTTTCGGATTTCAGGCTTGCGAATTGCGACAGGCTCGTTTCTTCGCTTTACAGCGCGGTTAAGAAAGGCAACAGCTCGGCGATTTTCGGCGTGAGCTGTCAGGGAAGCCTTTACAACAACTATAATTATATGTACGCGGACGTGAAAAAATGGTGCGCGCAGAGCGGATTTATCGACTACATAATGCCGCAGATTTACTATGGCTTCAAAAATTCCGCAGAGCCTTTTGAGGAATGCGTGAATACATGGAACAATCTCGCTTATTCGGGCGGTATCCCGCTGATTGTTGGTATAACGTCGGCAAAGCTCGGTCTTGAGGACAAATGGGCGGGCGAGGGACGCGACGAGTGGATTACAGACGAGTTTATTCTTGAACGGCAATTCCTTGCGTCAAGAGAGCTTTCTTCCTATGGGGGAATAGGAATTTACAGCTACGGCTCGGTGTTCAACGCGGATTATTCCGTGCGCGAACAGGTTGAAAAGGAGATTGACGCGCTTAAATCGGCGATGAATTAAGATAAAAAACGGGGAAGTATTATGAAAAAACTGTTTCGGGGGATTATAGCCGCGATATTGTGCGCGGGCATATTGTCGACACAGGCTTTTGCCGCGGGAAACGGCGAGGAAAGCGCCGCGCCTATTCGCCGCGAGGAAGAAAGCCACGTTTATCTTCAGGACGATATGCGGGCGGTTTACCTTACGCCCGAAACCGATTTTACCGCGGAAACAGACCTTTCGGAGTTCTGCACGGAGCTTATCGGGCTTGGAATGAACGCGGTTGTGCTGTATTCTTCCTCGGAAAACGGAAACTATTTCGACCTTGAACTCGACAAAAACGAGGGACTTCTCCGCGATATGATTGACGCGGCGCACAACGCAAATCTCAGCGTTTACATATCGCTTGACGTGAACAATCTCGTGGAAACGGTTATGGAAAGCGGCGGCGGGCTGAAAGAGGGCTTCTCTGCGGCGGCGCATAAGTTTGTGATGAAATATACCTGCGAGGGTATTCTCCTCACAAATTATTACACTCGGAATACTCCCGAAATGTATGCGGAATATCTGCGTTCGGGTTCGGGAATAGGCTATGTGAACTGGCTCTACGAAACGAACCGCTATATTGTCCGCACCGTAAGCGAGGCTATCCGCAAGACGTCCAACACGACCGCTGCGGGGATTATGATTGAGGATATGTGGGCGAACGCTTCTTCAAAGGAGGGCGGCTCGGATACCGAGGATACCACGCAGGCGTATTTCGACGGATTTTCCGATACGAAAAGCTATGTTGAAGGCGGGCTTGCGGACTTTATTATGATAAAGGCATACGGCTCGACGGAGGATTATGCGCTGAATTTTGAGAAAGTCGTTTCGTGGTGGAACGAACTCGCAAAAAAGAGTGGCACAAAGAGTTATATTTGCCATCTCAACGAGAGAATAGGCAGCAGGGACGGCTGGAACGAGGACCAGCTTCTTCGTCAGCTTACCGTTCTTGACGAGCATTTCGACGGGATATCGGGAAGCGCTTTTCATTCTTATGCTTCGCTTCGCGACGACGTTCTCGGCACTGCGACGACGCTTAAAAAGTATTATGCCGAGCAGATTAACACGGCGACGCTTTTCGAGGGACTTGAAATGGTTACGCCGCTGAGCACGAGTTTTGTAACCTACGACCCCACGGTTAAGTTTATGGGTACGTTCGACGCGAATTTCGACGTTTATTTCGACGGCAGGAAAATAGAGCTGAACGAAGTCGGAAACTTCCTTATCCAAAAAGACCTCAAAGTCGGCGGAAACAGCTTTACAATCGAGCATAAGGGCAAAAAAATCAACTATTACATCGAGCGCCGCGTCGAGGTTCTCAAGTCAATCGAGAATGTAAACGACATCACGGTTGCCGGAGGAACGAAAATTGCGGTTGTAGCGATTGCATACAGCGGTTCGTCCGTTTCCGCGACAATAAACGGACAGATTGTAAATCTCAAGGAAAAGGCTTCCGAGCATATGTCCGAGGACTCGTCATATTCGGAGTTTGTGGGCTATTACACTGTGCCGAAGGGGATTGTCGGGACGGAACAGCACCTTGGAAATATCACGTTCTACGGCAATTATATGGGCTTTGAGAAGTATATGACGGGCGGTTCGATTACGGTTAAGGCTGAGCCGAAGCCCGACCCGCCGAAGCCCGGAATAAAGGTTGATATTATTCCCGACCAGTCTACCGCAGGCACGGGAGAGATTGTCGGACGAATTGACCCGATTGTCGAGGATATCGAGGGCGAATATGTCGATTATATCAAGGTGATTTCGACAAACGCGGACGTTCGCGACGCGGAAACAACGGGAAGCGTGCCGACTCCTGTGTTCTCGCAGATGCCCGCGAACACGCTCGATTACCTAAAATCCTACTCGGACGGCTATTATCTTTCGACATCGGGAAAGCGTTACAGCGAGGACGACGTGACGACTTTCACGGATACGGGACTCGGCTATAACGCGCTTACGGTTGAGGCTGTCGGCAATGTAAACGGACGCAGCTTTATCACGCTCAACCTCGACTACCGCACGAGCTTTAACGTAACGACGTCGCAGGAGTTCGTCGAGGGATATGACGGACCGTTCGGCGTTGCCGATTTTGACGCAAAATACGTCTTTATTACGTTCGACAACGTAACTTCTGTAACCGCTCTTCCCAGCTTTGTGAACTGCGCTCTTTTCAGCGCGGGCGAGTGGGAACACGTTGAGCAGGACGGTATCCCGAAGTTCAGAATGAGGCTTACTTTGAGGGAAGATGGCATTTTCAGCGGAGTTACCGCGTCTTATGATGATAACAGGAACTTGCAGCTTCTGTTCCCCGTGCCTTCGCCAACGCTTTCGGGCAAAACTATTGTTATAAGCCCCGGTCACGGTCTTACGCCGGAAGGAAAGTGGGATACGGGCGCAATCGGTCAGGTGACGGAGCAGGAGATTAACTACGCTGTTGCGGATTTGGTTGTCGCGGAGCTTGAAAGCCGCGGAGCAACCGTTGTGCGCCTGAATAACGAGGAAGTCGGCCGCTCGAACCGCGAAAGACCGCGCGCGGCGACATATTATGACGCTGATTTGTTTATCGAGCTTCACAGCAACGCCGCAGGCAATCCCGACGCGCACGGCACGGAAGCGTATTACTTCACGCCGTGGTCGCAGCCGCTTGCAGAAGCGGTTACAAACAGGCTTGCCGCGTGTCTTGACCGAATTTACGGCGACGGCACGGACAGCGCTCGCGGCGATAAATACAGCTACTGGAGTTATACGCGCGAGTATGGTTTTCCGTGTATTCTGGTTGAAATGGGGTTTGTTTCAAACGATACGGAGTGCCTGCTTATGGCAAATCCCACAAATCAGGAAAAGCTTGCAAATGCGATTGCGGACGGCATTGAGGATTATTTTATGCGAAGCAATCTGAGTTATTGATAAAAATGAAATCCGCCTGCGTTATCAGCGTAAGCGGATTTTGTTTTGTTAGGGGTTCACGTTATTTTGTGAGCGCGTCTGCGATTGTCGGATACTGCCACGCGCCTGTTTTGCGGTTCAGCACGCCGAAAAGCTCGCCGCTTCCCGAAAAGGCGTTGTTATCCCACCAGAAGCAGGGTATTCCGCGCTTTTTCGCCTCGGCGACATACGTTTTCGCGAAATCCGCGCGGGCTTCGGTGTTTCCGTTTTTGTCGCGGGCGCCGAATTCGTCGATAATAACCGCAGTGCCGTTTTTCACGAACTTTTCGTAAAGCCTGTCCATAAACTCGGTCATATTTCGCAGGTCGTTTTCGTTAGCGCTCGACCACTGCGCCGTGCCGCCGTCCTGAAGCGCGAATTCATAGGGCGTGTACGCGTGAACCGTGACAATGATTTTACCATTGTTATCAATCGGGTCTGTCGGCAGCACGAAACCTGCGTTCAGCGCGCCGTCAGCGCTCGCGTCATATCCGGGACACATTATAAATCGGGTTTTGTTATAGCCGCCCGCCGCTCTTATAGTGTTCACGCCCGCTTGATTTATCTCGTTAATGCAGCTTATTGCTTCCTTGCAGTCGGCGCTGTTTTCATCAATCCACCATTCGTTGTTATGACCGATAAGGCGAGGCTCGTTCATAATCTCGAATATAAGCCGCTCGTCATAATCGCGGAAGTGAAAGGCAAGCTGCCGCCATATGGCGGAAATGTAGTTCTTCGATTGTTCGAGATATTGATTTGTCGGGAACATAAAGCTTGTTGAATTATCGTGATGAATGTTGAGTATAACGAACATATCGCGTTCCAAACACCAATCGACAACCTCGTTTACGCGGCTTAGCCATTTTTCGCTTATCGAGTAGTTTTCGGAAACGTGATTATGCCATGAAACTGGAATCCGCACGGCGTTGAAGCCTGCTTGCTTCAGCGTTTCGATGTGCTGCTCGGCAGTCATATCGCCGTTCCAAGCGCTCTCGTAAAGCATTTCGTCCGAAACCCAAGTGCAGTCGGACGCGTCGAAGGCATTTCCCAAATTCCAGCCGACTTTTATTCTCTGAGCAAGCTCAAGTCCAGTAATTTCCGACAAGTCGCTCTTTTTGGGAGTTTCGACAGGGATTTGCGAGGAGCTTTCGGACGATTTTTCCGAGGAACTTGACGAAGATATTACCGAGGAGCTTGAAGAAGGCGGCGCCGAAGAATTTTCCGCTGTCGAAGAACCGGAAACTATGCTTTCGGAGGAACTTGGCGCGGGGTAAATGCCGGAATTGTCGCTGCACGCGGAAAGGCAGACCGCCGCAAGCGCCGCCGCGATTATCGAGCAAATTATATTTTTCATTTTCAACACTTCCTGTTCATTGCGTTTTATAATTTGCAATATGCATATATGTAATTATTTTACCATATTCAGAACTTTTTGTCAACTTTTTCGCGTAATAATTCTCGTATTTTTGATTATAATAAAATTTGCAAAGATTTTTTGAGTTTTTTTGAAAAAATACTTGACAAATTGATGTAAATGTGGTAAAATATTAACTGTTGATATTGGGGCGTCGCCAAGCGGTAAGGCAACGGACTCTGACTCCGTCATTCGGGGGTTCAAATCCCTCTGCCCCAACCACCAGCGTGACGCTGGATCCGATTTCGCCCCTAGTTTCTTCTAGGGGCGATTTTTTTGCCCGTGAGGGACAAATCTATTTTGTTACGATATCATATGTAGCTTGAAGCTGCACCCAAGTTCGTCCCTAGTTTTTTCTGGGGGGTATTTTTTTGCCTTCAAGCGAGAATTTCCTTTCGTTTGGATACATAAAAACGATGATAAATAAAGGAGAAAAGATGAAAAAACTTGCGGTTTACGTTCACGGAAAGGGCGGAAACGCTGCCGAAGCGGAGCATTACAAGACGCTTTTTCCCGAATGTGAGGTTATAGGGTTTGACTATCGCGCGGAAAATCCGTGGGAAGCGAAAACGGAATTTCCCGCCTTTTTCGATGAGCAAAAGAAACATTTTGATGAAATTTATCTTATTGCAAACAGCATAGGCGCGTTTTTTTCAATGGGTTCGCTCACGGAAAAACAGGTGCGAAAAGCGTTTATGATTTCGCCGATTGTCGATATGGAACGGTTGATTTGCGATATGATGAATTGGGCGAATGTAACCGAATCGGAGCTTCACGAGCGCGGTGAAATTGCAACAAATTTCGGTGAAACGCTTTCGTGGAAGTATCTTTGCTATGTGCGGGATAATCCTGTTTGTTGGCGCGTTCCGACAAGCGTTTTGTACGGCGAGCGCGATAACCTTACTTCTTTCCCGACAATTTCCGCCTTTGCGGAGAAAACAGGCGCTTCGCTTACTGTTATGCAGGGCGGCGAACACTGGTTTCACACGGACGAGCAAATGCGGTTTTTGGATAAGTGGTTTACTGATGTAAAGTGATTTCTGTACATAAAAATCGTCTCCGACATACATAGGAGGCGATTTTTTTACTGTATGTGCGGATTTTGCCTGCGCGAAAACCGCAAAAACGCTGGGGGTTGAGATTTTGCTCAAAATCAATATTGCGTCAGCTTGATTAGCCGATTGCGTACAAAAAAATCGCCTATCTAACTATGCGGTTTGTATATCTGCGGATTTTTTGATTTTCTGTGCACCGGTGACATACTGTCACTCGCGAAAATCAAAAAAACGCTAGGGGGTTGAGCAAAAGCTCAACCCCCAATGGTCTGAGTGACAGGATTTGAACCTGCGGCCTCTACCACCCCAAGGTAGCGCGCTACCAATCTGCGCCACACCCAGATGTTTGAAATCTCTCAATTTCAACATTAATATTATATCACAACGTTATAATTTTGTCAAGCACTTTTTCAATTTTTCTTGACATTTTTATCAAAATATGCTACAATTAGTTGTACGAAAGGGGTGAGAGCTTGAATATTTATGATTTTACGATGGAAAAGCTCGGTTTGTTCCTGCGGGAAAACGGTGAAAATTCCGCAAAAGCCGGAATGATTTTCGACGGGATTTACAAGCGCGGAATACGCGATTTTTCGGAGCTGGGTTTTTGCGAAAGAGTGACAAAAAAGCTCTCGTCGCTTGATTTTGTTGAACTTAAAACCGTTCGCAGGCTTGAAAACGAGAGCGCGGGAAAGCTGCTTTTGGAGCTTCCCGACGGTAATTTTTGCGAAACTGTGCTTATGCGGCAGCGATTTGGCGCGTGCGTGTGCGTTTCAACGCAGGTTGGGTGCAGTATGGGCTGCAAATTCTGCCGAAGCGGTCAGATTAAGCGCCGCCGAAACCTCACTGCGGGTGAGATTGTCGGGCAGGTTCTTGCGATAAAACGCGAGTTCGGCTGCGAGATTTACGGCGTTTCGGTTATGGGAATAGGCGAGCCGTTCGATAATTTCGAGGCAACGCGGGATTTTTGCGAAATCGTGACCGAGGACAAGGGGCTTGCCGTGGGTAAACGCCACGTTACGGTATCGACCTGCGGGCTGGTTCCCGAAATAATGCGCTTTGCCGACAGCGCGCGCCCGACAAGCCTTGCAATCAGCCTTCACGCGCCGAACGATACTCTCAGAAACGAGCTTATGCCGATTAACCGAAAATATCCGATAAGCGAGGTTCTCAAAGCCGCCGAATATTACACGGAAAAGACCGGAAAGCGCGTTACGCTTGAATATATTATGCTCGGCGGGGTGAACGATACGCGCGAGCACGCCGAGGAGCTTTGCCGCGTTATTGACGGGCGTGATTTTTACGTCAACCTCATTCCTTACAACTCCACGGACTGCGGCTTTACGAAAAGCTCGCCCGAAACGATTTCCGCTTTTTGCGCGGCGCTAAAGGAAAACGGCGTTGTCGCGACAAAACGGCGTGAATTTGGCGCGGAGCTTAATGCCGCCTGCGGTCAATTGCTCTCGGATTACACTTAATATAAAAATAAGCGCGGATTTTTCAACCCGCGCTCTTTTTTACTTTATTCGCTTGATTTTAACCTTAACGGGAATTTCATTCTGCAAAGCAGCCTCGTCCGATGTCTGCGCCTGCTCGTAGGCTTGCTTGTAGAAGTAAGCCTGAGCGTTAAGCGGCTCGCTGCCTTCGGCGGAAACGCGTTCGTACAGCCCGTTTGGCTTTAGTTCACGGGCTTTTACGTTGTCACTCATACAGATATTGAAGATATGACAAACTTTGTCGGCTAACGTTCTGTCGAGAACCGGCGCGGCAACTTCAACGCGGCGCTCGGTGTTTCTCGTCATAAAGTCCGCGCTTGAAATATACACTCTGCGGCGGTTATCTTTGCCGAAAATGTAAATTCTGCTGTGTTCGAGGAAACGCCCGACAATCGAAATAACGCGTATATTTTCGGTTTGACCCGGAACTCCCGGTATCAAACAGCAAATTCCTCTCACGACAAGCTCGACTTTAACCCCCGCGCGCGAAGCCTCGGCAAGCTTTTCAATCAAATCCCTGTCGGTGAGCGAGTTGATTTTTATGCCGATATAGCCGTCCTTGCCGTAGGTGATTTCGTTGTCGATAAACTCGACAATCCTGCTTTTCAAGCCCTTTGGCGCGACAAGAAGCCTGTTTGTGCTTTCAACCGTGGTTTCCTCGCAGAGCGCGTTGAACACAACCGAAGCGTCCGCGCCGATTGCCTTGTCCGCGGTGAGAAGCGTGAGGTCGGTGTACAGCTTGGAAGTGCGCTCGTTGTAGTTTCCCGTGCCGACCTGCGTGATGTATGTGACGTCGTTTCCGCTTCTGAGCGTAATCAAAAGCAGTTTTGAGTGAACTTTAAGCTCTTCAAGTCCGTATATAACCTGAACTCCCGCGTCCTCAAGCTGTTTTGACCAGCCGATGTTGTTTTCCTCGTCAAAGCGCGCTCTCAGCTCAACGAGAGCCAGAACGTCCTTTCCGTTCTCGGCGGCTTTGTTGAGCGCGTTTATAATCTTACTGTCGCGCGCAACGCGGTAGAGCGTGATTTTAATTGACGATACGTCGGGGTTTTCCGCCGCTTCGTCAAGCAGTCTGATGAACTGATTTATGTTCTCGTAAGGATAGCTGAGCAGAATATCCTTGTGCTTAATTTGGTCGATAAGCGAAACATTCCTCAGAATTGCAGGCGAAAGCTGAGGCGTAAGCGGTTTGAAGAACAGCTCGCTTTGCTTTTCGAGATACTTTTCGAGTACCGGCATAAACCCAAGCGAAAGCGGCATATTCTGCTTGAAAACGAAGTTTTCGCTCACATCGAGAACCTTTGAGAGAATGGAAACGGTTTCACCATCGGGATTGCCCTGAAATTCAATTCTTACTGGGTGAAGCTTCTTGCGCTTTTTAACCATTTTCGCCATAATATCGCGGAAATCAAGGTCGTGGTCGAAAAGTCCCTCGTTAATAGGAATATCCGCGTTTCGCGTTACCCTAAAAATGCAGCGCGAGTGAATGTCGAAATTTGAGAAAACACTCTTTGCGTAACGTCTGATAACCTCCTCAATCAGCAAAAAACGTCTGCTTTTCGGAAGAAAAACAACCTTTGGCAGATTTTCGGGAACAGGCAGAATACCGAACGTGAATTTTCCGCCCGTTTCGGTTTTTTTGCGGATTTTGCAGCCGATGTACACCTCGCCGCTTTTGAGGAAGGGAATAGGATGCTTCTTATCGACAAGCCCTGTGAACAGCAGCGGACGCACTTCGCGCGAGAAAAACGCTTTGAGATAGGCGTCCTCCTGTGGTGAAAGCATATCTTCGCTGATATGCTCAACGCCGTACTTTGCAAGCCCGCTCATAATCAGCGAATACGCCTCGTCCTTAATCGGAATAAGCCCGCTTACCGATTTCGCGATAGCCGCAAGCTGCTCTTTTGCGTTCATATTCGTCTTATTTTCGCGGTCTTTCGGGTCGTAGAGGAATTTATCGTACCACGAACCCACTCTTATCATAAAGAATTCATCAAGATTTGAGCAGAAAATGCCGACAAATCTCAGTCTTTCAAACAGCGGAGTCGTTTCATCAAACGCTTCTTCGAGAACTCTCGCATTGAACTTCAGCCACGAAAGTTCGCGGTTATCGTAGAAATTTTCAGCCATAATCTTCTCCTTTATGAGTGTTTTTTGAGCAATCGCGAAAAACGCTTATTATGAATTTTTTTCCTTATCGGAAACTCTGATAAATTCGTTGAACAGCGGGTGCGGTCTGTTGGGGCGGGACTTGAATTCGGGGTGGAACTGAACCGCCACAAAGAACGGGTGAACGTCCGTCGGAAGCTCGACAATCTCAACAAGCTTTCCGTCGGGCGAAAGACCCGCGAACTTCAGCCCTTTTTCAGCCATAATCTCGCGGTAAGCGTTGTTGAACTCATAACGGTGGCGATGACGCTCGTAGATAAGCTCGTCAGCGTAAACCCTGCGGGAAATCGTACCCTCTTCAAGCTTGCAGGGATACAGACCAAGGCGCATTGTTCCGCCCATATCAACGCCCTTCTGGTCGGGCATTATGTCGATTACGTTATGCGCGGACTCGCTATAATTGCCTGCGTTTTCGTCTTTTAAATCGCTGGAATTAAACTCGCCGGAATTAGCGTTTTTCAAACCGCACGCGTATCTGGCGAACTCTATTACAGCCATATGCATACCGAGGCAAAGTCCGAGATAGGGGATTTTATTCATTCTTGCATAGTGAACAGCCTGAATTTTGCCCTCGATACCTCTGCTTCCGAAACCGCCAGGAACGCAAATTCCGTCAAGTCCCGCGAGCATTTCGTGAGCGTTTTCTTCGGTAACTTCCTCGGAGTTAATCAGCTTTATATCAACCTTGCAGCCGTTTGCCGCGCCTGCGTGACGGATTGACTCCATAACCGAAATATACGCGTCGGGAAGCGCAACGTACTTGCCGACAAGTCCGATTGTAAGCGGCTTTGTGGCGTTTTCCTGCATTTTTACCATATCTTCCCATTCCTTGAGGTCGGGTTTCTTGTCCTCAAGACCGAGATGATAGCACGCCGAGTGCGCAAGGCCCTCTTTCTCAAGCATAAGCGGAACAGCATAAAGCGAGGAAGCGGTGAGGTTCTGGATAACGTCCTCTTTTCTTACGTTGCAGAAATTTGCGATTTTCTCGCGCATTTCCACAGGAACTTCCATTTCGCTGCGTAAAACGAGAATATTCGGCTGAATGCCAAGCGAAAGCAGCTCCTTTACAGAGTGTTGGGTAGGCTTTGTTTTAAGCTCGTTCGAGCCGGTGATGTAGGGAAGCAGCGTAACGTGAATGTACAGAACGTTTTCGCGTCCCTTTTCGTAGCTTACCTGACGTATCGTTTCGAGGAACGGCGTGCTTTCGATATCGCCGACTGTTCCGCCGATTTCGGTTATAACCACGTCAACAGGCTCTGCTCCGCTGTTTGCGGCGCGATAAACGCGATTTTTTATCTCGTTTGTGACGTGCGGAATAACCTGAACCGTACCGCCGAGATAATCGCCGCGGCGCTCCTTATTAAGAATAGTCCAGTAGATTTTACCGGTAGTTACGTTTGAATTGACCGACAAATTCTCGTCAATAAAGCGCTCGTAGTGACCGAGGTCGAGGTCGGTTTCCGC
>DPBR01000100.1:1209-1388 GCA_003516865.1 Oscillospiraceae bacterium | reverse complement strand
ACGAACACCTCGCCGTGCTGATAGGGGGACATTGTGCCGGGGTCGACATTGAGGTATGGGTCGAACTTCTGGATAGTCACGCGATAACCGCGCATTTTGAGCAGTCTGCCGAGCGAAGCCGCCGTAATGCCCTTTCCGAGTCCCGAAACGACGCCGCCTGTTACGAATATATACTTTGT
>DPBR01000100.1:0-1013 GCA_003516865.1 Oscillospiraceae bacterium | reverse complement strand
CCTGTTACGAATATATACTTTGTTGCCATTTGCACTTCTCCTTTTCTACATACTTGTATTAATTATATCACAATATCTCTCTTTTTTCAACCACATTAGCAAATTTTTTTATAAAACCGAATTTATTTGCAATATATATTATAAAGGTATATTATTCTTTGGTTTTTTCGCGTTTTCTGTACTTTTTCACGAGAATGAGAAGAATAATTCCGCAAATTGCAACTAAAACAACGTAAATCAACAATGCAAACGAACTTGAAATCATACCGTTTCTGAGCACCGAAAAAGACTCGCCGAAAAAGGTTAGCGAAGACGGGAAACAGATAAAAAGCATTATTGAACCGCTTTGACGCAGGCTTCGCGTTCCGTCAACCCCAAAGAGCGAGCCTTTGCGGTAGTTTTCAATTATCCAATAAATATAGCTGATTATGTAAAACCACGTCATCGGCAGCAAGAACATTTCGCACCATTTTAAACCAAGGTCCATTATAAAGGTGTTTACAACTGAAAGACCCACGAAAAGAAACGCGGCATTCAGCGTGATTTTCTGCCTGATGACTTTCTGGCGTTCGTCGAGGATTTGCTTTTGAGAAAGCGGCTCGTTGTTGACCATTCTAGCGCAAAAATCATCAAAGGATTTCATACTCATTTCAATTCCTCCCAAAAAAGTTCGTCAAGAGTTTTCCCAAGCACCCTGCAAATAGATATGCACAGGTTGATTGTGGGGTTGTAGTCGCCGTTTTCGACCGCTGAAATTGTTTGCCGCGTAACGCCAACCTTTTTTGCAAGCTCGTCCTGAGATATGTCAAGAGAAGCGCGCGCGGCTTTCATTTTAAGATTTTTCGCCATATCTACACCTCGCTACAAAAAAATGGTAACATATTTTTGATAAAATGTCAAGTATATTTTACAAAAAATGTTGTTAATGGCATAAAATGCCGCAGAGGGACTTATAAGAAGATTTTAATCTGAATAAAAGTCAAATTATTATAAATTTTTTCAAAAAAAGTATT
>DPBR01000099.1:22981-39393 GCA_003516865.1 Oscillospiraceae bacterium | reverse complement strand
TTTGTGCGGTGTTGCCTTAAGGACAGATTATTTCGTGGAAACCGGTTTTACAGCGATTTGCAGTTGGTTTTGAAATAAAGCGATAATTTGCAGTACAAATTATCTCGTTCCGCGAAAAAAGACCGAAGCAAATAACCTCGGTCTTGATTTTGTGAAAACTGTGGATTTTGCAGCGATTTGCAGCAAATTACGACTTAAAGCGCTCCATAATCTTAACAGCAGTTTTAATTCCGTCAACAGCCGCGGACATTATCCCGCCCGCGTAACCCGCGCCCTCTCCGCAGGGATAAAGCCCGTCCGTGCCGAGCGCGCAGCCGTTTTCACCGCGCGGTATTCTCACAGGCGAGGACGTTCGCGATTCAATCGCAGTAAGAACGCTGTCGCTGTCGGAAAAACCGCGTATCTTGCGGTTAAACGCGTTAATTCCAAGCGCAAGAAAATCCGAAATGTGTTCCGGAAAAAGCTCACGCAGATTTGCCGGTTCAACTCCCGGAAGATAAGTCGGGGCGACTCTGCCAAGCGAAAATGCCGTTCCGCCGCCGATAAACTCACGCGTGAGCGTCGCAGGAGCGCGGTCTGAGCCGCCGCCGAGCGTAAACGCTTTCTGCTCAAGCTTTTTGATGAAGTCAACGCCAGAAAGCGGCGAAGTTCCGAAGTCATCGGGCGAAACCGAAACCAGAACCGCGCTGTTTGCGTTTTTACCGGAACGGGAAAAATTGCTCATTCCGTTTGTCACGATTGTACCGCGCGAGCTTGCCGAAGCCACGACAAAGCCTCCCGGACACATACAGAACGTGTATACGCCGCGGTCTTTATCGCGGAAAGAAAGCGCGTATTCGGCGGGCGGCAGGGCAGGGTGTCCCGCGTATTTCCCGTAAAGCGCCTCGTCGATATCCGACTGAAGATGCTCAATTCTCGCGCCGACCGAGAACGATTTCGGCTGTAATTCAATTCCGCTTTTCAGCAGAACGCCAAACGTATCGTGCGCAGAGTGACCTATCGCGAGAACAAGCGCGCCGCACGGTATCTTCTCGCCGTTTACGCTCACGGAACGCAGTTTTCCCGCGCTGATTTCAACGTTCTCAACAGGTGACAGAAAGCGGATTTCACCGCCAAGTTCAACTATTCTTTCGCGCAGGTTTACGACAATTTCGCGCAAATTATCCGTTCCGATATGCGGCTTCGCTTTGGTAAGAATTTCTTCGGGAGCGCCAAATTCCGCAAATTTTTCGAGCACCCTCGCGCAAAGAGGGTCGTTAATCCGCGTCGTCAGCTTGCCGTCGGAAAAAGTTCCCGCGCCGCCTTCGCCGAACTGAACGTTTGTCTTTTCGTCGAGAATGCCGTTTTTCCAGTAGCCCTCGACCGCGCTTATTCTTTCGTTCATCGAAGCTCCGCGCTCAAACACAATCGGCTTGTAGCCAAACTCGCAGAGCGTCAGCGCGCAGAACATTCCCGCAGGTCCGAAACCCGCAATACAGATTTTTCCGTCGGGTATTTCACTCCCGAAATTAACCGAAAGCTTTTCGTTTGTGAAAACGCGCACATTCGGGAATTTTTCCGCAAGCCGCGCTTCTTTTTCGGGCTTCTGAAGCTCGATGTAAACCGAATTTACAAAGCATACGCCGTGCCGCGCGTCTACCGAGGTTTTGTGCAGTTTTGCCGTTTTAACCTCGCTCTTATAAAGCCTGAGCGCCGAGAGCGCTTTTTTTACAGCGTTCTCAGCGTTTGCCGCGTTTATTTCGGTTTTGATTTGTGATACTATTATTGCCATTTTATCCGCCCTCGTCCTTTTGAACGGCGTAAATCGTTACCTTATAATCGCCTGTAACCCAGCATTTCTGACCGCTTCCCTTAATCTGAACTGTTGCGGTTACGTCCTGAGTTCCGGGTCTTAGCGTCAATCCCATAAGATTTACCGTAGC
The DNA here is from genome assembly GCA_003516865.1 of Oscillospiraceae bacterium. Taxonomy (GTDB): domain Bacteria; phylum Bacillota; class Clostridia; order Oscillospirales; family Ruminococcaceae; genus CAG-115. The sequence goes on along the minus strand of DPBR01000099.1, from coordinate 37,471 downwards.
CGTGATATCTCCGCTTGCAAAGCCGGTTATCAGGTCCGACGGTCCTGTGACGGTAACGGTAAGCGCGGTTGTCGTGAGCGATACGTTATAATTGTCGGGCGTACCCTTAATTTCGATATTCTCAGAGGTTACAATATAGTCGAGCAAACCGTAATTTTCGGTTTTCCAAGTTATTCTTGCGCTGTTATTGCCCGAAAGGTTCTTGTAGCCGTCGGGAAGAACGATAGGAAGATAGGTGTTGCTGTTCGGGGTGATGTCGGACAGGTTGATTGTGCCGATATCAAGCGCGCTTTGATTGTCAATCGTGTTGTCGGGAGCGGCAATCGTTATCTTGTCGGGGCTGATTTCGTACTTCAGCGAGTCCGCGTCAAATCCAGACGGATAATTAATCGTAAGCTTCAGCGGCAATTCCTTTTGCTTGAATATCGGAATATTTACCGTGACAATCTCGGTTGAAAGCTTCAGCTTATCGGACACGATTTTTGTGCCGTTGCTGCCGTAAATGATGATTTCGCTGTTCGTCTGCGTCGATTCCATAATATCCCCGTGGAACGTCGAGCGCGCTTCAATTCTGTCGATTTTATCAAGCATTGAAGCCGAGCCTGTCACGGAAATCGTTTCGGGCGAGGTCGTTACGTCATCGGCGTAGAAGCCTTCGGGCAAGCTGATATCGGGCGCGGTTCCCGTTATCGGGAATTCTTTCGTGATAATCTTATCTATTTCAAGAAGAAGCGTTTTCGGCTCAATCTCAAGCAGAGTGTAATCCTCGTTTGTTTTTGCGAAAACCTCAAGCGTAACGTTATATTTTCCCGCAGAGGTTACTTCCGAGAGGTCCGCCGCAGCGTAAAAATCCTGCGAATCAAGCCTGCTTATATCATAGCGCTTGCCCTGAATTTTGACGTTTACCGTCTGGTCGATGTCGTTTACAATCTGAAGATTATTCTGTATCATATAATCTGTAAGATGCGCTTCAACCGCGATATTGTTCACTTCTTTCTCGACTGTCGGGAAAACCTGAATGGAAACCACAATCCAAAGCGTGAACGAAAGCAAAAATGCCAGAATAAGCGTTTTATAGTTGCGCTTCAGGTCGTTGAGGAAATTAAGAATTACATTTTTCACTGCTTATTTCCTCCTTGCTTTGCGCTTTTGCGGGGCTTTTTCTTCTTCTCGGAGGAAGCGCCCGGCATATATTTCCTGAGAATTGTGATAAGTCCGTCGCGCGTCAGGTCGCGGGAAAGCTGTCCGTCCAAAGCTACGGAAATCGTTCCCGTTTCCTCGGAAACAACGATTACAAGCGCGTCCGAGTTTTCGCTCATACCAACGGCAGCTCTGTGGCGCGAACCAAGCTCCGCGGTGAGATACTGGTCTTTCTGCGTGTTCGGCAGAAAGCACCCCGCCGCGTAAATTCTGTTGTCGCGTATGATAACCGCGCCGTCGTGAAGAGGAGCTTTGTTATAGAATATGTTGCAGAAAAGCTCCGGTTCACACTCTGCGTTGATAATGCTCGTGGTTTCCTTTTCAATGATATCGCCGAGCTTCGTTTCTCTTTCAATAACGATAAGCGCGCCTGTTTTGCTGTCGTGAAGCCTTGAACAGGCGTCCGCGATACCGAGAATCGCGCGTTCGCGAGCCGAGGCGTTTCCCGCGTTCTTTTCAACGGACTGCGCGAACGTCGTAACCTTTGTTCCGCCGACCTTTTCGAGAATACGCCTGAGTTCCGGCTGGAATACTATCATAATCGCGATAATTCCGACCTGAAGGAAGTTGTCGATGAGGAAGCTCATCGCCCTCAGCTTGAATATCTGCACCAGAATAAATACGATTATGATGAAGAAAATGCCCTTCAAAAGCTGCATTGCGCGCGTTTCACGCAAAAGCTTTATCAGATAATACACAAGAAACGTCAGTATGAGAATGTCGAGAATATCGAAAACGTTTATTGACTGAACGATGTTTACAAAATTATCGACAATATCTCTGATATATTCGATTGCGTCCAAAGTTTTCTCCTTTACAAACGCGATTGTTTACGGAAATCAGTCGTCGTGCTCCGGACCTTTTATAATTATGGCGATAAAATCGGGGCCCGCGTTGCAGGAAACGACAACTCCGATTTTTGCGACCATTGCGGGCGGATAGCCGACCTTTTTCGTCATTTTTTCGATTACTTCCTTGTCAAGCTCGGGGCGGGTTGTCGTGCAGACGCAGTAGGGAGTCTGCGGTATCATTTGCGAGGAAACGTATTCAACGCCCGCGTCGATTATCGCCTTTTCACCGCGCGCTTTTCTCACAACCGCCGTCACTTTGTCGTGAAGCACGATAAGCGGCTTCAGACCCATAAGCTCGCCGAGAAATCCCGCGGCGGCAGATATTCTTCCCGATTTTTTCATATGGCGAAGGCTGAATCCGAGCACATACGCCTCCGTGTGAAGCGCCCAGTCCTTGAGGTATGCAACGACGCTTTCAACCGACTGTCCGTCGTCGAGCTTCTTGCACGCTTCGATTATCGGGAAACCGTAAGCAATCGTATAGTTTCTTGAGTCGACGTTGTATATTTTAAGGTCGGGAAGGTCCTCCTTAACCGCCTCAGCCGCAAGAACCGACTGCGCGAACGTCTGCGAACCCGCCGCGTTTATCACGTCGACGATAATCTCGCGTGCGCCCTCGCTGTACAGCTTGCGGTATTCTTCCTCAAACTCAATCTGCGTAATCTGGGAGTGCTTCGGGATTTCCTCGTTGTCCTTCAAAATCTGATAGAACTCGTCCTCCTGAATTTCAGCGCGGTCAACATAGCTTTTTCCGTTTATTACAACGTTAAACGGCATTATAACAAGATATTTCTCCCACTCTTTTTCAAGCTCGCGCGAAATATCGCAGCCGCTGTCCGTAATAATTCTGACTTTTTCGTTCATAGATGTGATTTCCTTTCGGTTTATGTATATTTCAGTCCGCTTCGGACCAGTCAAACTTTGTAAGGCTGCCGTTATTCTGAAGCTCAGGAAAATCCCACTGCCTCAGAATTTCGTAAGCCGCTATCGCCACGCTGTTCGATAAATTCAGGCTTCGGAGCGTCGGCATCATCGGTATTCTCACGCATGAAGATTTGTTCGAAAACAGAAGCTCTTCGGGAAGTCCCGCGTCCTCGCGCCCGAATACGATAAAGCAATCGTCCGGATAGCTCACGTCGGAATAACGGTTCTGCGCCTTTGTTGTGAAAAAGAAGTATTTTCCGCTTGTCCGCGCGAAAAAATCGTCAAAACCGTCGTAATATGTGATGTCCAGATAATGCCAGTAATCAAGCCCCGCGCGCTTGAGCTGTTTGTCGGTCGGCTCAAACCCCATCGGTTTTATAATATGCAGTGCGGCTCCCGTAACGGCGCACGTCCGCGCGATATTTCCCGTGTTCTGCGGTATCTGCGGCTCGGCGAGAACGATATTCAGCTTCATTTAAGCGACCTCCGTTTTCACGGACTTTATAATCGTCCGCGAAGTGTTGCTTTTGCTTTTACGCAACAGTACATTAATATTATAACATAAACTCTTGTTTTTTTCAATAGGATTATTGTATTGACAAACGAAAAATATTGTGATAAAATTCTAAGGTAACACCGCATAATTATTGTCGTTTAATCGCGCCGAGATTTTTTCGTCAGAATGAACAAAACGAACGAAGGAATACTGTATGTATTTCGAGAGAGTTTTGGGCGTTATGACGGAAAAATAGCAAGCGAGGAAACGGCAAAGGCAAAGCCGCTAATTGTGCGGTGTTGCCCTAATATGTATGGCAAACAGGGTATTAATGACGAACGGAGAGCGAAAAAATGCTTGAAAAACCGACGGCGCTTCACAAAAGAATGAGAACGGAACGCAGCGCGGAAATTGCGGCTGCGTGCGATATAACGCGAAATTCCGTTACAATTGAGTATTATGATACCGCGATGAACAGGGTATATGCGAGGTCGGTTCTTTTCGGCGCCGAAATTACCGCGAAATCCGCGTTCGACGTGGTTTCACGCTTGATTGTCACGGGCTGCCGCGAACACAATATTCCCGCCTCGGCGATAAAATCGGTCGGAATTGCCGCGGAGGTTCACGTTGCGGAATACCTTTCGGCGGAGCTTTCGCCGGGAGAGCTTTACCTCAGCCCCGATGTTTTCCTGTACTATCCGCCGTTTGTTTCAATGGGCGTAAGCGGGAGGTTTACGGCTTCGCTTATGACGATACCGGAAGCGAACTTTACGGCAGCCGATTTCGGGAGCGAAATTTGTGTTGCCGAAAAGAACGGCGAAAAGCTCTGCTGCGCGGCTTTTCCGCTTGCGGGAGCGTTTGACGGAAGCGGTCTTGAAAGCGGTATGCCCGCGGAAAGCGGCGCCGTTGAAACGGTTCGGCGCGACGGAAAAACGCTCGTATACGAGGTGATTGACGACGCGGACTGCATAGGAATTTGCCCGTGCGGCGCGGCAATGGCGGCTTCGGTTATGCTCTCGGAGGGCGTTATCGACGAGGACGGTATTATGTATGACCGCGATTTTTTCTTCATAGGCGAGGATTTTTTCATCTCTCAGAGCGATATCCGCTCAATTCAGTCAGACAAGGCGAGAACAGCCGCGGCGCTTTCGCTTTTTCACGCGGAAAACGGAATTTATCTTTCCGGAGAGCCGTTTTCTTCCGCGGACGGGCTGAAAGCGCTAATCTCGCTCGGAGCTATACCGCAGAATTTCTCGCGGGCGGCTTTTGCGAGAAATTCCGTTCTGCGCGGCGTTGAAAACTGCCTTGTGAGTGAAAAAACGCGCGAAAACGCCGAGCTTCTTGCAAGAAATTCCGTCGATATCACGGACAAAATCCTGCCCGATTACGACGAGCGATATATCAATAATCTAAAGTTTTAAGCGAAGCTAAAGTTTTAAGCGAAAATGCGAAAAAAATTGTAAATTTTAATAAAAAGCACTTGATTTTTTTAGTCAATAGTGTTATAATAATAAGGCATTTAGTATCCGCCGGTATAACTATGCCCAAATATGGGTATTAACGTTTCGCGAAGAAACGCGGAATGGACGCGTTAGACGGTGTGTGTTAATGCTGCGGAGCATCGCTCCCGTAACATTAAAAACGGATAGTCCGCTGTTATAAGAGGAATCGACCTCTTGCTTTTGTCCGGAATCACCGGTTTCAAGAATATCCGAAAATTTCAGGAGGAAAAGAAAATGGACGCACTTAAAATCATTGAGCAGAGCAGTATGAAGGAAGAAGCACCCGCAATCGAAATCGGCGATTTCGTAAAGGTGTATGTACGCATCAAGGAAGGCGACAAGAGCCGTATCCAGATGTTCGAGGGCACCGTTATCGCGAAGAAGCACGGCGGCATCAACGAAACTTTCACCGTTAGACGCGTGGCTCACGGCTGCGGCGTGGAGAGAGTTTTCCCCGTACATTCTCCGTCTGTTGACCACGTTGAGGTTGTCAGAAACGGTAAGGTTCGCAGAGCGAAGCTTTACTACCTCCGCGACAGAGTCGGCAAGGCTGCTAAGATTAAGTCCAAGGTTTAATTCGGCGTCACCCGAAACTAAAATGTGCCAAAGCGGCTTTACTGCCGCTTTACACGCATTTTAGAGTGATTTTCGGGGAACGCTGCAAAAGTGAGTGTGCTATGAGCGATTTAGATGAGGAAATTGAAAAGTTGGAAAGCGACGCTGCTCCCGAAATGGATAGCAGCGCTGTTGGCGAGCCTGCGGAAAGCTCCGATATAAGCGGCGGGGACGATAAAAAAGGCGGGGAAGAAAAGCCGCGCCCGTTTTCCGACCCGCTGAGCTGGGTGAATAATATCATTGCCGCAGTTTCGATTATGCTTGTACTCAATCTTTTCGTTTTCCGCATTATAACCGTGGACGGCACCTCGATGTGCGATACCCTTCAGGATAAAGACAGGGTTTTTGCAACGAATTTTTTCTATGAGCCTTCTTTCGGCGATATTGTCGTGCTTCAGGCTGACAAGCTTGTCAACGGAAACACGAAAATGTACGGAGAGGTTATCATTAAGCGTGTAATCGGCGTTGCGGGCGATACCATAAGAATAAACTTTGAAAACGGCGAGGTTTATCGTAACGGCGAGCTTTTGCAGGAGGATTACATCAAAACGCTTACGACAAGGCGGTATATCGGCTGGATGAACAGCGACGAGGACTATGTCGTCCCCGAAAACTGCGTGTTCGTTATGGGCGACAACAGAAACGTTTCCCACGACAGCCGCGACCTCGGTCTTGTCGGGTTTATCAATAAAAATCTGATTTTGGGCAAGGCGTTTTTGCGCGTTTTGCCGATTTCTCAATTCAAATGGCTGTGAATAATCAAATCGACGCAGGAAATATCCAGTGGTTTCCGGGACATATGACCAAGACGAGGCGGCTTATCGAAGCCGACCTGAAAATGGTTGACGCGGTTGTCGAAGTGACGGACGCGAGAATTCCCGAAAGCAGCAGAAATCCTATTATCGACGAGCTTTGCGGGAAAAAACCGCGCATTATGATAATGAACAAGTGCGACGCCGCCGATGAAAAGGCGACGGAAGCGTGGAAGCGTTTCTATGAGAAGCAGGGAATGTGCGTTATCGTGTGCGAATGCCGCAGCGGCAAAGGCGTAAACAAGTTTCTGCCTGCCGTGAAAAGGCTCCTCAGAGAGCTTACCGAGCGCAGAAAAGCCCGCGGTATGATTGGGAAAGCTATGCGGCTTATGGTTGTGGGTATTCCGAATGTCGGAAAATCCTCGTTTATCAACAGAATGGCGAACTCGCGCAAGACGAAAGTCGGCGACAGACCGGGCGTTACCCGCGGAAAACAGTGGGTGACTATCGACAAGGACGTTGAACTTCTCGATATGCCGGGGATTTTATGGCCGAAATTCGAGGATAAGGACGTGGCGCAGCGGCTCGCTTTCACGGGCGCGGTCAAGGACGAGGTTATGGATTCCGAGGCTCTCGCAAGAGCGCTCGGCGCAATTCTTTTGCGGGATTATCCCGAGCTTATGAAGGCGCGCTATGGAATAAGCGGCGAGGGCGACGTGCTCGTTGAGATTGCAGACGCGAGAAAAATGCTCGTTTCGGGCGGCGAACCCGATACGGAACGCGCCGCGGCGGCCTTGCTTGACGAATTTCGCGGCGGGAAAATCGGGAGGATTACTCTCGACAAGCCGCCTGTTTCGGAGTGAATTTGTATGAGTATACATCGAAAAAGCGAGGAAACTCAGCTTGCCGAGGATTTCGGCGAGGTTTCGCTTCGCGAATTTGACAGACTTTTGCGCGGGAAATACGGCGCTGTCTGCGGAATTGACGAAGCGGGCAGGGGTCCTCTCGCGGGCGATGTTTACGCGGCGGCGGTTATTCTCGACCCGAATAAGCCTATTGACGGGATTAACGACAGCAAAAAGCTCTCCGAGAAAAAACGAGAGGCGCTTTTCGGTGAAATTACCGAAAAAGTCGTTTCTTACGGTATCGGGATTGCGACTGTCGAGGAAATTGAACAGACCGATATCCTTTCGGCGGCGCTGCTTGCGATGAAGCGCGCGTATGAACAGCTTGCGGTTAACGCGGGAATTGTTCTCGTGGACGGGGACGTGCTTCCCGAAATTGACGGTCTTGTGAAAAATCTCAAGCACGGCGACGCAAGAAGCGAGGCTGTCGCTGCGGCTTCCATTCTCGCAAAGGTTTCGCGCGACAGATATATGAAAAAGCTTGGCGAGATTTATCCCGTATACGGCTTCGAGAAACACGCGGGTTACGGCACGAAAGCGCATTATGCCGCGATTGACGAGTATGGGGTTTGCCCGGCGCACAGAATGAGCTTTTTGAAAAAGCATTTTAATAATGAACAAAACAGATAAGGGAAGGCTCGGCGAGGACGCTGTTTGCGCCGAACTTCTGCGGCGAGGTCACAAAATCATTGCGAGGAATTTTCACAAGCGCATCGGTGAAATCGACATTATCTCGTCTTTTGAGAGATTTGTCGTGTTCACCGAGGTTAAGGCGCGTGAAATCAGCAGCTTGGTTTCGGGACTTGAAGCGGTTAACTTCACAAAACAGAAGAAAATCGTGCTTACCGCGGACGCTTGGCTTTCCGAAAATCCTACGGATTTACAGCCGAGGTATGATATTGCAGAGGTTGAATTTACGCGGGGCGAGCTTCCGAGAATTGTAAGCGTGAAAATCTACGAGGACGCTTTCTCCGCCGATGGAATTTATACCGTAAACTGAAAGGACGACAGACCATGAACTATGCGAGCACAAGAAATTCTTCGCTTAAAGAGTCGAGCGCGCACGCTATCGTAAAGGGACTTTCCGACGAGGGCGGACTTTACGTCCCCGAAAATATCCCCGCGTTCACCGAGGAAGAAATCAAGGCGCTTTGCGGAAAATCTTACACCGAGCGCGCTTTTGCGGTTTTCTCGAAGTTTCTGACCGATTTTACCGAGGAAGAGCTTCGCCGCTGCGTTGAAAGCGCTTATAACAGCAAGAATTTCGATACCGATAATATCGCTGAAATCAGCAAACTGAAAAACGGCGAGTATATTCTTGAACTGTGGCACGGCCCTACCTGCGCGTTTAAGGATATGGCTCTTCAGATTTTGCCGTATCTTCTCACAACTTCCGCGAAAAAGACCGTTGACGGCAAGCATATCGCTATTCTTGTCGCAACTTCGGGCGATACAGGAAAGGCTGCTCTCGAGGGCTTCAAGGACGTTTGCGGCACTTCTATCAGCGTGTTTTATCCCGAGGACGGCGTTTCGCCTATGCAGAAGCGCCAGATGACCACGCAGGAAGGCGAAAATGTCAACGTATGCGCGGTTAAGGGCAACTTCGACGATTGCCAGAATGGCGTTAAGGCAATTTTCACCGATAAGGATATCGAAAAGACGCTCGCGGAGAGAAATATTCTACTGTCAAGCGCGAACTCCATAAACTGGGGCAGACTTGCGCCGCAGATTGTTTATTATGTTTCAACATATGTTCAGCTTGTCGCAGATGGGGAAATTGATTTCGGCGATAAGGTGAATATCGTTGTTCCCACGGGCAATTTCGGCAATATTCTCGCGGCTTATTACGCTAAGAGAATGGGTATCCCTGTAAACAAGCTGATCTGCGCTTCCAACAGCAACAACGTCCTCACCGATTTCATAAACACGGGCGTTTACGACAGAAACAGAAAGTTCTATACGACCGTTTCTCCGTCGATGGATATTCTCATTTCTTCAAACCTTGAGAGAATGCTCTATCACCTCACGGACGAAAACGACGCGCTCATAAACGATTGGTTCGGCAAGCTCAAAACCGACGGCAGATACGAGGTTAACGGCGAGGTTAAGAATAAGCTCGGCGAGCTGTTCTGCGCGGGCTGCTGCTCGGACGATGAAACCAAGGCGACTATCCGCGCGACTTTTGAGAACGAGGGTTATCTTCTCGATACTCACACAGCAGTCGCCGTTAAGGTTTACGAGGACTATAAGGCTAAGACCGGCGACGACACTAAGACGATTATCGCGTCCACGGCTAACCCTTACAAGTTCGTAAGGGCGGTTTACGAGGCTGTCGGCGGCGACGCTCAGGGCGATGAATTCGATATTATCGACAAGCTTGAAGCAAAGACGGGTACCAAAATCCCCGCGCCTCTCGCTGCGACGAAGAACAAGAAGATCAGATTTACGGAATGCGTCGAAAAGCAGAATATGAGCGGCGTTGTTCTGGATTTTCTTAAGAACAGATGATTTACACAATCGGCGACCTTCATCTATCGCTCGGCTGCGATAAGCCGATGGATATTTTCGCGGGCTGGACAAATCACGTCGAACGGCTGAAAGATAACTGGAACTCGAAAATAACCGAAAACGACACGGTTATCCTGCTCGGCGACCATAGCTGGGCGATGAAGCTTGAGGACAGTCTGAAAGACCTTGAATTTATCCACAAGGAGCTTAACGGGAAGAAAATTCTTGTAAAGGGAAACCACGATTTGTGGTGGTCAACGATGAACAAAATCACGAATTTTGTGAACGAAAACGGCTTTACAAGCATTACGTTCCTGTTCAACAACGCGTATCTCGCGGAGGGAATTTCAATCTGCGGAACGCGCGGCTGGATTCGTGAAAATAAGAAAGATGAAGTCGATGTGAAGGTTCTCGCAAGGGAGGCAGGGCGGCTTGAGGCTTCGCTTAAAGAGGGCGTTAGGCTCGGCGGCGAGCTTACGGCGTTTATTCATTATCCGCCTATTTATGGAACGGAAGAAAACGTCTACCTTACGGAGGTTCTTCACAAATACGGCGTTAAACGCTGCTTTTACGCGCATCTTCACGGAAGTTCAATCCGCGGCGCGCTGAACGGCGAGCGCGACGGCGTTACTTACAGGCTTGTTTCGGCGGACGGCGTTAATTTCGACCCCGTTCGCGTGAACTAAGGAAATTACGGGAGTTAAGGCTGAACAGCATAATTATTGTCGTTCGAGTGAATGACAAAGGCGAAGCCGATAATTGTGAGGCGATGGCTTAATTCTCCGATTAATAACAAGGAAGGATAAGCAAAATGGAAATTATATCTCAGAATAACACGGCAACCAACACTTACGCTGTTGAATTCAAGTTCGGCGCGGAGGAATTTGAAGCGGCTGTTAACGCCGTTTACAACCGTCAGAAGGGAAATATCAGCGTTCCCGGTTTCCGCAAGGGAAAGGCTCCGAGAAAGGTTATCGAAACCCATTACGGCGCTAACGTTTTCTATGAGGACGCCGTAAACTACCTTTATAATACAAATATCGAGACTGTTGTTGAAAAGACCGGTCTTGACGTTGTCGACGTTCAGAATCTGGAAGTTACCGAAGTTAGCAAGGAAAACGGAGTTACGCTCAAGGCTGACTTTATCGCCAAGCCTGAGGTTGAAATTTCCGATTATAAGGGAATAAACGTTAAGAAAACCGTCAAGACTGTAACAGACGAGGCTGTTGACGCTGAAATCAACAAGATGCGCGAGAGAGTTGCAAGAATCGTTACCGTCGAGGGCAGAGCCGTTCAGGAGGGCGATACCGCTGTTATCGATTTTGAGGGCTTTGTTGACGGCGTGGCTTTCGAGGGCGGAAAGGGAGAGAAGTTCCCGCTTGAAATCGGTTCTCACACCTTTATCCCCGGCTTCGAGGAGCAGGTTATCGGCAAGAACGTTAACGATGAATTCGACGTAAACGTTACTTTCCCCGAAGATTACAACTCCGACGAGCTTAAAGGCAAGCCCGCTGTTTTCAAGTGCAAGGTTCACGAGATTAAGGCAAAGGAAATGCCCGAGCTTGACGACGATTTCGTTAAGGACGTTTCCGAAAAGGACACCGTTGACGAACTCAAGGCTGAAATCCGCGAAAATCTTGAAAAGCAATATTCTGAAGAGGCTGCGAACAACGCCGACAACGCTCTTATGGACGAGGTTATCGCCAAGATGAAGGCGGAAATTCCCGAAGTTATGTACGAGCGCAGAATCGACGATATCGCTCGCGAATGGGTTTCCAGAACCCGCATCGATATCAAGGATTACCTCAAGTACACGGGTATGAATATGGCGCAGTTCAGAGCTAACTTCAAAGAGCCTGCCAAGCGTCAGGTTGAGCTTCGTCTTGCTCTCGAAAAGATTGCACAGCTTGAAAATCTCGAGGCTTCTCAGGCTGACCTCGACAAGGAGTACGCAGACCTCGCAGAGCAGTATAAGATGGAAGTCGAGCAGGTTAAGAAGTCTATCCCCGAAGATATGCTCGCTGCTGACATCAAAATCGAAAAGGCGCTCGACCTCGTTAAGGACAGCGCTGTTATCGAGGAAGTTAAAGAATAATTTTGGATTTGTCCCGAAAGGAGCTTGTTAAATGGCTTATATTCCTTATGTTGTAGAGCAAAGCAGCCGCGGAGAACGCTCTTATGATATCTTCTCCAGACTGCTCAACGACAGAATCATTCTTTTGCACGACGAGGTTAATTCCGCGACGGCAAGCGTTGTTGTGGCGCAGCTCCTTTATCTTGAGGGACAGGACCCCGACAAGGATATCTTCCTGTATATCAACAGCCCCGGCGGTTCCGTGTCCGATGGAATGGCGATTTACGACACTATGCAGTATATCAAGTGCGACGTTTCCACCATTTGTATGGGACTTGCCGCTTCGATGGGAGCGTTTCTGCTCTCGTCCGGCACAAAGGGCAAGAGAATCGCTCTGCCAAACAGCGAAATTATGATTCATCAGCCGCTTATCGCGGGCGGAGGAATTTCCGGTCAGGTTACCGATATTATGATTCGCTCGAATTACCTTCAGCGTACAAAGGACAGGCTGAACCGTATTCTCAGCGAAAATACCGGCAAGGATTATGATATCATCTGCAAGGATACCGAGCGCGATAACTTTATGACGGCTGAGGAAGCTCTTGAATACGGGCTTATCGATAAGGTTTACAATTCCCGCGAGGAAAAGTAAGCGCCGCGGAAGAAAAATCTTCGGAGGATTAGTTTTATATGATGGTTTGTTCATTCTGCGGTAAAAATGAAACGCAGGCGCGTATGCTCTACGGAAACAACGAGGGCGCGGTTATATGCAGCGACTGCATTATTACGTCGTACAATATGCTCGTGGAAAGCGGCGATATCAAACTGCAGAAAGGTATTGCGAAAAATGCGCGTCAGCCGAAAGAGAAATTTCTCTCGAAGTCAGACGAGCTTATGACTCCCGAACAGATAAAGGCTTATCTCGACGAGTATATTATCGGACAGGACGAAGCGAAAAAGGTTCTTTCCATTTCGGTTTACAACCACTATAAGCGCGTTTTCCTGAACGACGGCGATAACGACGGGGTTGAGCTTCAGAAGTCAAACGTGCTGCTTCTCGGTCCTACCGGCGTGGGTAAGACTATGCTTGCACAGTCGCTTGCAAAGCTTTTGAATGTGCCGTTCGCAATCGCCGACGCGACCACGCTTACGCAGGCGGGTTATGTCGGAGAGGACGTTGAGAACGTGCTTCTGAGGCTGGTTCAGGCTGCGGATTACGATATTGAGGCGGCGGAACACGGCATTGTCTACATTGACGAAATCGACAAAATCTCGCGCCGCAGCGAAAATACTTCAATTACGCGCGATGTAAGCGGCGAAGGCGTTCAGCAGGCGCTGCTTAAGATTATCGAAGGAACGGTGTCAAACGTTCCCCCGCAGGGCGGCAGAAAACACCCGCATCAGGAGTTTATTCAGGTCGATACCAGGAATATCCTGTTTATCTGCGGCGGCGCGTTCGAGGGTATCGAGAAGATGATTGCACAGCGCGTTTCAAGCTCCGCCATGGGCTTTGGCGCCGATGTTAAGTCGCCCAAGGACAAGGAAAGCGCGGATATGCTAAAGCTCGTTACGCAGCAGGACCTCGTGAGGTTCGGAATTATTCCGGAGCTTATCGGCAGACTTCCGATTGTAACGCCGCTTCAGGCGCTTGACGAGGACGCTCTTATGAGAATACTCTACGAGCCGAAAAACGCGCTTATAAAGCAGTATAAGTGCTTGTTCAAGGCTGACAACATCGACCTTGAATTTACGGAAGACGCGCTTCGGTCTATTGCGAAAAAGGCGATTGCCGCGAAAACAGGCGCGCGCGGACTGCGCTCTATTGTCGAGGACGTTCTCAGGGACACTATGTTTACCGCGCCGAGCGACCTCACAATTTCAAAGGTTACGATTACGGCGGAGTGCCTTGACGGGGAGAAGCCGAAAATCGAGCGCGACGAAAAGCGCACGGTTAAGGTCAAGACGGAGAAAAAAGTTCGCAAGGCTTGATATATGACAAGTTTTGAGAAAATTTACGAGGTTGTGAAGCGTATTCCTTACGGAAAAGTCGCAACTTACGGTCAGATTGCCGTTATGTGCGGAAATCCGCGCTGGTCGAGGGTTGTCGGTTATGCGCTTCACGCAAATCCCGACCCCGAAAATATACGCTGCTATCGCGTTGTAGACCGCTTCGGCAGGCTGTCGGAGGCGTTCGCTTTCGGCGGCGTAAACGAGCAAGCCGAGCTTCTTCGCGCAGAAGGCGTTGAAGTCGGCAGTGACAATATCGTAAATTTGGAAAAGTTCCTCTGGGACGGCACCTGATAATCAAAAGCGCTCTTTACGGGGCGCTTTTTTGATGTTGACACCGAAAAGCACAAAATGTCAGGACATATTGTTCCAAGTCTGCTATAATGGGATTACGACAGGGGGAGAGAAGATGGAATGGATTTCGGGAATACAAAGAGCGATTGATTACGTAGAAAGTCATCTGACCGATGAAATTGACTTCGAGTCCGCGGCTCGCGAGGCTTATTCATCGTCGTTTCACTTTCAGCGCGTATTCAGCATTCTCTGCGGAATTACCCTCGGCGACTACATAAGAATGAGAAGGCTTTCTTTGGCGGCTTCCGATATTTTAAACACGGACGAGAAGGTTATTGATATCGCGCTGAAATACGGCTACG
>DPBR01000099.1:22044-22805 GCA_003516865.1 Oscillospiraceae bacterium | reverse complement strand
TACGACACGCCCGAAAGCTTTACCCGCGCGTTTTCACGCTTCCACGGTGTTACTCCGAGCGAAGCAAAGCGCGGCGCCGCTGTGAAATCGTTCTCCCGACTGTCGGTAAAACTATCATTAACGGGAGGAACAACAATGAATTACAGAATCGAAAAGGTAGACGCGTTCAAGATTATCTGCAAGCGCAAGCAGGTGACAAAGCCCGAAAACGCAACCGCGACCGAAGATATCTCGGCTTTTTGGGACAAGTGCTCGCAGGACGGAACTATGAAGAAAATTCTCGGATATTTCCCGAAAGAACCCACTTTCAAGGGATTGCTCGGAATTTGCTTCTCAAACGACCTTCAGGCTAATCAATTCCCCTACGGAATAGGCGTTGAATACGACGGCAGACCGCTTTCGGACGACAGCCTTGAAGTTATCGACATTCCCGCGCACACATACGCGGTTTTCGAGTGCAGAGGCAAGATGCCCGACGCTTTCGCCGAAGCTTACTCCAAGATTGTCACGGAATTTTTCCCGCAGAACCCGCGCTATGAGTACGGAAGCAGCATCGAGCTTGAGGTTTACTCCTCGGACGATATAAGCGACCCGAACTATTATTGCGAAATCTGGATTGCCGTTAACGAGAAGTAAGCCGCTTTCCGCAAAAAATATTCCCGCAGTAGCCGCTGCGGGAGAAATAACCGAAATAACCTGTCGTTTTTCCTCGGAACGGCAGGTTAATTTTGTAATATTATACTAAGGCAACACCGCACAAT
>DPBR01000099.1:0-21775 GCA_003516865.1 Oscillospiraceae bacterium | reverse complement strand
CTGCGTGATTGAACGAAAATAATTATGCAGTGTAGCCCTAATAATACTTGATTTTTTCGGTAAAATAGTGTATAATAAAACCGTATTTACCTGAATATGCTTATGAGGGATTGGAAATGGCTCAGTTTTTTAACTTTAAACAGGATTTCTTCGGTCTTACCGACAGTGAAATAGAAGAAAAAGAAAAGCTCTATGGGCTTAACGTATACACAAAAAATACAAAGCCACGCGAAAAGTTCTCGTATACCGAGGTTTTTCTCTCGCCGGCAGTGCTGATGATGTTCGCGGCGGGCGTGCTGTGCTTTTTCGGAATGGGAATCGGCGCGGGCATTGCAACGCTTCTCATTGACGCGGCTTACTGCGTTTGCGAGATTTATTTCAGAAAATCTGCGGACAAGCGCCTTTCGGAGCTGCACGAAAGCACTCTCACCAAATACCGCGTTATCAGAAACGGCGCTCTGAAGCTGATTGAGAAGCAATACATAGTTCCTGAGGACACAATCGTGGTTCAGGCGGGGGAGCGCGTTCCCGCAGACGCGTTTATTCTCGAAGCGCGCGAGCTTTCCTGCAATGAGAGCGTGCTGACGGGCGACGACAAGCCTGCGGCTAAGTATGTCGGCGCTATCTCGAAAAACAAGCTGAAGCCAACGTTCGTGTACGGCGGAACTACCGTTCTGACTGGTATCGCGGTTTGCCGCGTAAGCGCGACGGGCGTTGATACAAAGCTTTATCAGCGCGTAGGCGAGGTTCCCGAACGTTGCCCTTATTATACGGGCTTTGAGAGGATTATCCGCAAAATCCTGCCGATTTGCGCGGGAGCCGCCGTTCTGATAACGCTGATTGCGATTGCCGTAAAGGCATTTGGCGGCGGAGATATGCTTGCGTCCGCGTTCAGCGCGTTTTCTCTCGGTCTTTGCTTCGTTCCCACGGGAATTTCTTCGATTATCAGATTTTATTACACGAAAGGCTCGGAAGAACTCGTGAAAAGCGGCGCCGTTGTGAAGTCGCTCAACGATATCGAAAAGCTGAACAGCCTTTCTGTTCTCTGCGTTGAAAAAGAAGGCGCGATTTCCAAAAACCGCCTTGAAGTGCGCGGAATTTACGCAAGAAGCGAGGAGCTTCTGTACAAGGTCGCGGCGCTCGCCTGCGGTCAGAATACAACGGACCCCGCGGAACGCGCGCTTATGGTTAAGGCGACTTTTTTCGACGAGAAAATCGCCGACGTTTATTCGGATAATAAGTTTATTGAAAATCTTGCCGACAGCGGCGACACGATAAGCGGCGCTCTCTGGGAAGTCGGCGGCGATAAAATTTACTGCATTAAGGGCTCGCCGGAGCAAATTCTCCCGATGTGCAAGCTCAGCGGCGACGTTCTTCTCGCAACGCAGAAACGCTATCAGGATTACTACGCGAACGGCTGCACGGTTCTGGCTTTCGCCTGCGTTGACGCGAAAGCGGGCGGTCTTGACAAAACGATAGGCTTCAGCTATACTTTCGTTGGTTTCGCCGCGTTTTCAGCGCCGCTTCGCGACTCGGTTTCAACTGCCGTAAAAACTTGCCGCAGAGCGGGAGTGCGCGTTGTTATGCTTACGGAGGAAAATCCTAGCGTCGCCGTTTCAACGGGTAAGATGATTGGAATTGCGGCTGACAGGGTTGTCACGGGCAAGGAAATTGACGAAATCCGCAAAAAAGAGGGAGATTTCGACTGCTCGGCGAATATCTACGCTATGATTAACCCCGAACAGAAGCTTTATATAATCGACAGGTTCAGGAAGAACGGGGAAGTCGTTGCGATGACCGGAACGCGTCCAACAGACGCGGAAATCCTCAGCGCCGCGAATATCGGAATTACGATTGCTTCGCACTCTGCGGGAAGCACTTTTGAGGCTGCGGATATCGTGATGAACGACGATAATTTTCTTTCTATCGCTCAGACGATTTCCTGTGCAAGGCAAATTCACCGCAACATTAAACGCGCGGTTTCGCTTCTGATTTCGGGTTATTTCGGGCTTATCGTTTTGGTTTTGCTTAACCTGATTGTAAGCGGCAGCGTTATCATATCGCCGCCTCTGATTGCGCTTTCGCTGATGATTCTTTTCCCGACGCTCGCGCTCGGCTATGCGGGCGGAAAGGCGGATATGGAGTTCGGAATGCCGCCGTCGGAGTTTGTCGCGGAACGCAAGCTGAATTTCCGCTTTATCGGAAAGTCGCTTCTTATCGGTGGGTTTTCGGGGCTTGTCGCGGCAGGCTCGTTTGCGCTTAACAGCGCGAATTACGCGAATGGAATTACCTGCGCGATGGTATCGTTTTTCTTCTGCTTGTCGGCATTTGCAATTCTCGGTCAATCGGACGATTCGCCGTTCGGAACGCTGAAAAACGCTTCGGATATTGCGAAAATCGGCTTGGCGGCAGCGGTTGTCGCGCCGATTTTACTGTGCTATATTCCTTTCGTAAACACCGCTTTCGGGCTTTATCCTATCGGTTTCCTCGCGCTTGTCGTAAGCGTTCTTACGGGCGTTTTTCCCGCAATCGTGTATTATTTCCTCAGACGTTTCATCAAAATCAGATAATTATAGGAGCATTTCAGTATGAAAAAAGTTGTCGAATACCTTAAATACTTTCTGTGCGGACTGATTTTCGGCATCGCAAACGTAATTCCCGGCGTAAGCGGCGGAACAATGCTTGTAGTGTTCGGAATTTTCGACAGGATAACCGAATCGATTTCGGGGATTAAGAAAATCTTCAAAAATCTGCCGTTTTTGATAACGTTTGCGCTTGGCGCAGGTTCGGGCATTCTCGTTTCCGCGAAACTGATTTCGCAGCTTTTCGAGAGCTATGGCGTTCAGACGAATATGTTCTTCATCGGACTTATTCTCGGCGGAATACCGCTGATTTACCGTTTCGGAACAACTGAAAAGAAGCCGAAGCCGCTCTGCGCTGTGCCGTTTGTTATAGGAATGGCGGTTGTTGTGGGACTTGCAGTGCTTGAGAAGCTCAATCTGTTCACTTTCGCCGCCGAAAATATCACAAGCTTTGACTTTGTGTACTCGCTGAAGCTTGTCGGCTGCGCCGCGCTCGCCGCCGTAACTATGATTATTCCCGGTATTTCAGGCTCGTTTGTGATGATGCTGATAGGCGTTTATGAAACCGTTATCCGCGCGCTTTCCGAACTTAATTTCTATGTGATTATTCCGTTCGCGATAGGCGCTGTTATAGGAATAATTTTCGGCGCAAAGCTTATTTCTATCCTCATCGAAAAGAACAGGCTTATGGTTTATTCCGCGCTTATGGGGCTTGTAATCGGCTCGGTTTACGCAATTCTCCCCAACGGCTTCGGCTTTAATTTGCAGACGGGATACGGATTTGTTTTTTTGATAGTCGGAGTTGTGGTATCGCTGCTTATTGAAAAGCTCGGAAATTCGGGCAAAAAGGAAGCCGAGTAATCCCAAATCCACAAAATCAGCGCCGTTTTTACGCGGCGCTTTTTTCATATTCTGTTCTTGATTTTGTTCAGCGCGCATTTTTCGAGCCGCGAAACCTGCGCTTGGCTAATCCCGATTTCCTTTGCAACCTCGACCTGCGTTTTACCGCGGAAGAAGCGTAGGTTCAGGATACGCTTTTCGCGCTTTCCGAGATGTTCAATCGCTTCTTTAAGCGAGATTTCGTTAAGCCAGTTCATATCGTCGTTGTGGTCGCCGAGCTGGTCGAGAACGTAAATCGTGTCGCCCGATTCCGAGAAAACAGGCTCGTAAAGAGAAATAGGCTCGCTTATCGCTTCAAGCGCTATTACGACGTCCTGACGCGGAACGCCGAGTTCTTTCGCGATTTCTTCAATTTTCGGTTCTCTGCCTTTTTCGGTTATCAGCTTTTCTTTCGCCTGCATAGCCTTATACGCCGTATCACGCATTGAACGGCTTACGCGAACGGGAGCGTTATCTCGAAGATAGCGCCGAAGTTCGCCCATTATCATAGGTACGGCATAGGTGCTGAATCGAACGTTCTGCGTGATGTCGAAGTTGTCGATTGCCTTTATAAGCCCGATACAGCCGACCTGAAAAAGGTCGTCCGCGCTTTCTCCGCGATTTGTGAAACGCTGAATAACGCTCAGTACAAGCCGCAGATTTCCGCGGATAAGCTCCTCGCGCGCCGTCATATCGCCCTGTTTCACGCGCTTCAGAAGCTCGGTTTTTTCGCTTTCTTTCAGTACGGTGAGCTTAGCCGTGTTAACTCCGCTTATTTCAACCTTGTTATAATACAAGAAACCACCTCCGACAACTTTCTGTACAAGTATTATTGTCTGAAAGCGGTTTTGATATTCCATAAATTCGGTTGACTTTTGCGCTGATTTGTGTTATAATTGTGTTATAACAAAAAATTCAAGAGAGGGAAAACTGTGAATAAACACAAAATACTGATAACAGCGGGAATTTTGGCGGTTTCGCTTCTGGCAGGCTGCGCGAACGAGCAAAAGTCCGAAAATTCTTCGGGAACGAGCGCGAGTTTTGGTTCTTCAGCGGAGAAAAGTACCGAAAGTTCGTCGGAAAGCGGCGCTTCTTCGGATATTCCGAAAGGCGAGCCTACCGTTTTCACAGGACCCGACGGCAAGCCGATTTACACCTCGGAGATTACCGCTATTGAGGGAACGGAAAAAACTGCGGACAATCTCGCGAAAACGGACTATGGAACGACGGTTATTTGCGAGGGATTTCAGTATTTTACCGAGCCTTCGGGCGTTGCTTATAATAATTATCAGAACGCCGATATGTTCAACGATTATGCGTTCAGCGGAAATATCGCTGAAAACAAAAATTCCTCCAAGCGCGTTAATGTCGGAGATGAAATTTGCGGGCTGAAGCTTACGCGCGCTGTTTCAGAGTTTAAGATTGACGATTACGCGGATACTCCCGAACCGTATTATTACGACGGATTATCGGCAAGCAGCGTTAGCGACAGAGTTTCAGCCGAGTTTGACGGCACGATTACGATTGAAGGCTTTTTGGGAATCGGAGCGCGGAGTTCTTATGACCCGGACGGCGGATTGCTCGGTTTTATGCCGACGGAAAGCAAACTTCCGATTTTGGGAAGTAAACCGGAGTTTTACGAGCGCACAAGCTTTGTTTCAAGCGAAATCGTGGCTTATTCGGATATGCCGGGCGTTCAATGCGGGTATTTTCGCGATACGAAATGCGACAGCGCGGGGCTTGGTATCGGAGATGTTGCGCTTGTTCGTCTGACGCTGAGCAATATCAGGTACAGAAACAGCCAGACGGTCGACGCTGAAATCGAGAAAATCGAGCTGATTTCAGATATTCTTTATCACGCGGAAGATACAATTTAATACAAAATGCCCGAATGTTCTGCGTTCGGGATGTTTTTTAGGGGAAAAATTTGCGAAAACCCTTGACAAAGTGAAAATGATGTGTTATAATATAATATCAAGTATGGGGCCGTAAAGGCTTCGACGGGGATTCAGAAGCATGATAAGCGAGTAGTGCGGGCGAAAGCACTTTAATAGTCGCAAACTTAAATTTAAACGCAGACGACGATCTCGTTTTAGCAGCTGCCTAAGCGCGCTGCCGTCGCTTCCCGAAGTACTGCGGTCGGGAAAGCGGCGTCGACTAGCAGTGAACGATTCGTGCAAATAGCCTTATAACGCGGATTGTACTAAAGGCTACCGAGCGTCTGAGCCTGTTTGTCGGCGCTTCCGTGAGGGAATTTCAAAAGACAGACTGCACTCGGAGAAAGTTGTGTAGATGGGTTTTCGGACAGGGGTTCAATTCCCCTCGGCTCCACCATAAAGCCAAAGAACCGCAGTACAATGCGGTTCTTTTCTTTTTATCCCCGAAAAATCCCCGAAATTATTGAAAAAAATTAATCGGGAACTATTCGATTGAGAATTTCAACGGCGCGTTCTTCCTCGCGCGGATAAAGGTGACTGTAAGTATTCCACGTCATTTGCACGTCCGAGTGACCCAGACGGCGGGCGATTTCCTGAATGTTTATCCCCTCGTTCACGAGCAGAGAAGCGTGCGTGTGCCGAAAATCGTGTATCCTGATGTGCGGAAGCCCTGCCGCTTTCGCGAACGCTTTGTTGTGGTTCTCGATTGACGTATCGCGGAGCGGTTGCTCCCCGCCGCATATTCGGTAATCCTCGCTGAAATTCTTTGCAGCTTCTTTTTGCCGCTGCTTGTGTTCCGAAAGAATGTTCATCAGCGGCGCAGGAATTTGCAAATCGCGGTAACTCGACTTATTCTTCGGCGGGGTTTCGACATCGCCGCCTTTGAGCTTTTGCGCGATACTGCGGCGGATATGAAGAATGTTTCCGTCAATGTCCGTCCACTTCAGCGCGTTGATTTCGCCCTTTCTTGCGCCCGTGTAGAACGCAATGCAGAAGAATACATAATACCCCCAGTCAATCAGCGTGACCGCTCTTGCGCGCGCTGCGGCGATGTATTTGCAAAATTCCTCGGCGGTGTAGTAGCGCAGGGTATCGGCGGGTTTTTCAATCTCTTCGGGCGCCTTGAAGTTGCCGAGCGCGGAAAGCGGGTTCTTTTGAAGGTATTCCATTTTCACCGCGTAATTCAGCATTGCCACAAATACTTTATAAGCGTTTTGCTTCGTTGAAACGGCAAGTCTGTTTGAGGCAAGCCCGTTCTTCCATTTCGCGAGAACCGGCTGTGTAAGCTTGTCCAGACGATAATCCGCCATTGTCGGCAGAACCCGCAGTTGCAATATTTTCATTGCGTTGTCGTGAGAGGTTTTGCGGGTTTCGTGCGCGTGATAAACCGCGTATTCCTCAAATAATTCGCGTACCGTGAGCCGAGCGCTTGCGGTACGCTTTTCTTTATACTCGGCTATAAGCTGCTGTTCCAGAGCGTTCGCTTCCGCAAGCCCGTAAGCCGTGCGCTCAATTTGCCGCGGCTTGCCGAGGCTGTCGGTGTAGTTCAACCGAACGCGGTACTGCTGCAAGCCGTCTTTCTTTGCGCCTGTTTTGTTTATCGGCATTTTGTGGTCCTTTCCGCGTAGCTTTACAAGCGTTCTTCAATATCTTCCTCGCACAGTTCACCTGCCGAAGCCGACATAGAAACGCTTTGTCGATACTGTTCGGCAAGTGCGGTCCTTCTGAATTCTGCAGATGGGCAGCGCGCGTCAACACATTTTTCGATATCGTCAAGAGCTATTCGGAAAAATTCTTTTCGCAAATTGACTTTGTTTACTCTGTTGTCATTAAATATTGTATGAAGGTCGTGCTCTAATCCTACTGCGTCATCGGAGAAAATCATACCGTGAACATCAAATGGAAACGGAACGCTTGCATTACCAAGTTCATTTATTCTGTCCATTGGCTCAAGACGGCGCGTCATTCCTATTTTATATACATTTTCTCCAAATGAACCGATATTGCTGACAATATAAACATATCCTGCTTTACCATTTTCAAGATTAATAATCTGCTCTTTCTTTTCTTCAACACGATTAAGCTGACTTTCAAGCTCGGCAATTCTGTCATTGAGCGTCTGAATCTGTGATTCAGTGGCGTTTTTGAGCTGCATTTTTATATTGTCTATTTCATTTTGATACTTTTGTGATTCCTTTTCAACTCGCTTGCGTTCTTGTTCCAAGGCTTTTCGTTCTTCGGCTTCCTGTCTCATTTGTTCACGAATTGCGCGCTGTTCTTCTTTAATTCGTTCTTTTTGTACATAGTATTCATATTCGATTTTTACCGCTTCGGTAAATAGAACCTCGATTTCTCCAATGAACTTCTTTATTGTTGAAGCAATACTTTGGTTTCCGTCTGTGGCAATGGCATAATACCGCTCACACATCTTTTTTATTGCCCCAACGGATTCTTCAAGCTTTCCGAATTTAATACAGAAAAGAACATTCTGCAGCTCTGCCTCAAGCGCAATAGTCATAAGTTTGTATAATGCCGCATTAGTTTTTGTAGTATACCTTCCGGAATAACAGGCAAAGCACTTTTCAATCAGCTTCTTATTTTCGTTGTGCAATTTGCGAAGCTGTTTAATGGTCATACACTGTAAATCAATAACTACAGTGGTAGATAAATTATTGATTTCATTATCATAGTCGAAACTATTCCCGTATTTATTGAAGCTACTTATTGAGTATTTGTAGCTTTCATATAATGTTTTTTCATTGTAAAGCTTCGTGCTTAGCGTTTTTGATGAATTTTCAAGCTCGGCACATTCTTTTTCAAGAGCATCTTTCTGTGCGTTAAGTGCATTAATGCGCTCTTGAATTTTGTTTATAGCGTCAGTTTCGGCTTTTTCTTTTATCGAATTATATATTTCGGTTTTATTTTTTATACATTCGTTTAATTCGTTGCTTTGAGCATTAATCTCTTGCTTAAGTTTAGCGATTTTTTCCTTGCTTTCTGAAATGTCAGATTCAAGCTGATGTTTTTGATTTTCAAGGTCAATCAGAATAACACAGTTGCTGCAGTATCCATCAGAGTTTACCTTAAAAAACAGTCCTTTTCGTCCACATTTTTTACATTTTGACATATTTGTTTCTCACTTTCATAAATTACCTCACAGAGCTTTTGCTAAACAACTGCTCTTTCGCTATTCCACATTTGTATCATTCTTTCATTCTCAAGGTCAACAAGCGATTTAACCACAATGCCGCGCTTTTTCTGTTTGTGGATTGAAAGAATCTCAAGTTGGTCTAAAGGAACGCCGTTCAAATATTGCTGAATTTCATACTTTAGTGAGTCAATCCTGTTTTGAAGAACAATCGGCGACACACCAAAATCACTTGCGTGCTTTTCGCAAAAAGCCCACGTCCCGTTTCCGATTAACATTTCGTGAATCTCACTTTTTATCATAGGAAGCAGTATTTTGTAAGGTACAGCCATTTCTGCTGCTCCCTCGTTTGCAAGCCATTCCAAGTAGCTGTCTTGATTCGGTTTTACCTTATCAAAACAATTTAGGGTAGTTCCGGGCTTGTCAGCAGTTGGAATGTGTATAAGCTCATGAAAGCCGTGAAAATTTTGTTCTTCCCTGCTTTTATTGCTGTTAACAAGAATTATGTGATTATCCTCATCGTTTTGAGCAATGGAAACCATTCCTCTAAGGTCGGAAGTTTTAAATGGTACTGCTGCTATTTCGACATTAGTAATGCGTTTGCATAAATCGAAAATATTTAGTGGATAGTCCGCTGGTCTGATGTTGAACTGCTTCTTTAATTCCGAAACAATATCGTAAAGCTGCTTCTTATCAATATACGAAATAATTACTCCCCCTTGTTTTTACTCCTAAGTGCTTTGATGGTGTTAATTGCCAATTCTATATCTTCGGGTTCTATTCCCTCACTTTGCGCTCTCCTCACAAGACTGAAATATGCTTCGTCAAGTTGGTTTGTTTTTGAGGGCGTGTTTTCCACTCCGATAAGGTCATCAACAGTTGTTCCGAAATAAGCGGCTATCTTTTTCAGCATATCCATATCCGGCTTTCTCTTGCCTGTTTCCCACATTGCAACAGCACCTTTTGATACGTTCATATCTTTTGCCAAAGCGTCTTGAGTAATCTTCTTTTCTGCTCTCAATTCTTTTAGTCTTTCATTAAACATAGTCATCATTACTCCTGTTAGTCACCGCTTTATCCGGTCGTTTATTTAATAATATCACATTTAGTTAACTTTGTCAATAACTTTTCTCACTTTTTGTGCATAGTAACGAAATGTTATCAAAACCATTGACAAATAACAGAATGTGAGTTATAATGATAACACAACGTGAGAAAGGCGGTGAGGAAATGACGGCAGTATACAAATATAGGAAAGGACTCAATCTAACACAGCGTGAACTTGCGGACGCGGTTGGTGTTACGCCCAACGCTATTACACAGTATGAAAGCGGTGCGAGAAAGCCTGACATAATAACGCTAAAAAAACTCGCGGCTGCGTTGCATTGCACAACGGACCAATTGCTTGAGCCTATTGAGATTTAAGGAGGACTAAATGAACGAGTTTCAGCTCACAAAAATGGACGGCGAGCTTTACGCCGACAGCAGAGAGGTTGCGGAAAAGATTGAAAGACCGCACTATGAACTGCTCAAATCAATCCGCAAATACTGCGAATTTCTTACTGAAGGGAATTTTCCCGTCAGTGAATACTTCGTCCCCGCCGAGTATGAGGACAGCACCGGAAGAAAGCTTCCTTGCAACCTTATCACCAAGAAAGGCTGCGATATGATTGCCAACAAGCTGACAGGCAGAAAAGGCGCGCTTTTCACCGCCGCTTATGTTTCTGCTTTTGAGAAAATGCGCGAACAGCTTTCAACGCAGAACAGCTTGCAGCGTTTTCCTGCAAAATCGACTTCGGCAGGCGAGGTTTCAAGCCTTATCAAGAACGTGCGTATCGTTATGGAACGGCAGGACAGCCACCCGCGGAAGATTGCCAAACAAACGGAACTTCTGCTTATGCATTTCGGCATTCCTGTTATTGAGGATTTCGTTGAACCTGCTCCGTGGGAGCAAATGGAACTTGAACTCGCCGAGGCTTAAAAACGAGCTTTGGGAAAAGGCAAATTAAGCCGGGAAAGAGAGGTGAAAAAAATGCCAACGTCAAAGCTTAACGTGCGTATTCCGCAGATTACGTCGCTTGAAACGGCGATAAGGCTGTACTACGAGCGCAACGAACTGTCAAACGACGATATCCGCGAGCTGTTCGGCAAGCTCGGTCACTCAACCGTAAGCCGCTTGAAAAAGGCGGTTGTTGCCGAAACCAACGCGCGCGGTACTCCTATCTGGAACGCTGCTCGCGTGAACACCGAGGTCGCTTACGAGGTGTGGGGACTGGATATCAAGAGGCTTGAAAACAGCCTTAAAAAGCTCAGGGCTATGAATTTGGAAGGAGTGAAAAATCAATGATGTTAACGAAAACAAAGCCCGACGGGTCGTGGAGCGTTATCGGAGTGGACGGGAAAATCGTCCCGTGGAAAGATATCCCGAAAGAGCTTGTCGGGGCGCTGTACAAGTTGCACGATTATGAGAGGTATGGGTTAAGTCCCGAAACAATCGAAAAACTCGTTCGCGAAAACAAGCGGCTCTGCGAGGAAATTTTGCAGCTGAATAAGCGTGTGGACGAGCTCCAGAGCATTTATTGAGGAGGAAATAAAATGAAAGGTAAACAAATTAACAAAACCGATTTGAACAACATAAACCTTATGCTTTCAAAGGGGTTTGGGATTATGCAAATCTCGCGGATTATCGGGTGCAGCGATACCACGGTGAGCCGCGTCCGTGACGGCAGACACGTTTTACAGCTTGCAGAAAAACCCGCCGAACATCAGTCTGAGAAAATCAAGGGCAACGCTGTTGAACAGAAGCTTGACGTTATCATCGGATTACTCAACGACATCAAAGAGGAGTGGAAGTAATGAACAAACGCTACATAATAGCCGCAATTCTCGGTATTCTGGGGTTCCTGACGATAGCGGGCGCGGTTGGAAGTATGGAATTTGACGATAAGGACTTTGGGGACGTGTTCGTCAATATCCTTGTCGGGATTGCGTTGCTTTTCGCCGCCGTGCCTGTGAGCGGAGATATGAACCGCAATAATGATGATGAAAAAGAAAACCGCCCGTGAGCTGGCACTCGCAAGGCGGTTAAAACAAAAGTTTACAAGCCTATTATATCATAGGCGGAAAGGTTTGTCAAGAGGGCAATGAAAAACGTTTACGAACAGATGGCAGAAACCCGCGCTGCCGAAAACATTTCCGCGATGAAGCAGAAACAAGCGCTCCCGTATGAGCTGAAAGTTCGTGCGGCGAAACAGCGTGCTCTCGAGTATTATCACGAAATCTGCGATGTCCGCGGGGCTGATGTGCACGTTTCTGTCGGCGGTTTGGACAGCATAACGCTATTTGTGTTTATTCGCGATTACTGCGGGCTTGACGTCCCGGGAGTGTCAGCGAGTATTCTTGAGGACAAGTCGGTGCAAGAGGTTCATAAACAGCTCGGTATTGAGTGTGTGAAGCCGATTAAACCAAAAGCGCAGGTTATCAAAGAATTTGGATACCCGATTATTTCAAAGGAAATTGCCGCAAAAATCGAGCTCCTGCAAAATCCCTCGGAGAAAAACAAAACTGTTCGTCACGCTATCATCACGGGCGAAACGGGAGAATACGGCGGCTTTCAAAAGGACAGCCGAATGAAACTCCCGCAGCATTGGCTGGAGCTGTTCGGCGGTTACGAGAACGAAAACGAGGGTGTGAATTACAAAAATCCCGATTTCAAGGTGTCGTCAAAGTGCTGCTATTATCTCAAAGAAAAGCCGTGCGATGATTGGGCGAAAGCACACAACAGTTTTCCGTATCTCGGACTTATGGCAAGCGAGGGCGGTCGGCGGCAAAAAGCGCTTATGCTTCACGGGTGCAACTATTACGGCAAGACGACAACGCGGAGTTGTCCGTTTGCGCCGTTTTCGAGGAATGACTTGCTGCGATTGGCGGTTGAGCTGAACGTACCCGTGCCTGCGATTTACGGAACTATCGAGCGTAACACAAAAGGAGAGTACTACACGACAAAAGCGCAGCGAACGGGCTGCTCAATGTGCGGTTTCGGAATACATATGGAAAAGCGCCCACACCGTTTCGACCGTTTGCGAAAGGAGAACTACAAGGAATGGCACTTTTGGATGTATGAAATGGGTTGGGGCAAGGTTCTCAACTATATTGGCGTACCGTGGGAAGATGAAGTCGAGGAATTTGAGCAAACTCTAATTCCGGGTTTTTTAGACTATGTTTGGGAGGATAAATAAAATGGTCAAAATCAGCACACTTGAGCTTGAGAACGTCAAGCGGATAAAAGCCGTATCGCTCGCGCCTGCGGAAAGCGGGCTGACGGTTATCGGCGGGGACAACGGACAGGGCAAAACCTCGGTGTTGGACGCGATTGCTTGGGCGCTGGGCGGCGAGAAATTCAAGCCGTCAAACCCGCAGCGCGAAGGCTCGGTTATTCCGCCGCACTTGCGCGTTACGCTGTCAAACGGGCTTGTCGTGGAACGCAAAGGCGAAAGCGGCTCTCTGAAAGTAACCGACCCCGATGGCAGAAAAGGCGGTCAGCAGCTCCTGAATGAATTTGTCGAGCAGCTTGCCCTTAATCTTCCGAAGTTTATCGAGGCTACTCCGAAAGCAAAAGCGGAAACTCTGCTGAAAATAATCGGCGTCGGCGATAAGCTCCGCGCGCTTGATATGCAGATTGAACAGCGCTACAATCAGCGTACTGAAATCGGGCGTATCGCGCAGCAGAAACACAAATACGCCGACGAGCTTCCCGTTCACACAAACGCGCCTGCCGAGGAAATCAGTATCTCCGAGCTTATTCGGCGGCAGCAGGCTATTCTTGCGAAAAACGGTGAAAATCAGCGCCTGCGCCATAATCACGAAATATGCGAGCAGGAACTTTCCCGCGCTCAGCAGGCTTACGAACTCGCTGCGGAAGTCCTCGCGAAAGCGCGGCAGGACGCCGAAACTGCCCGCAAATCCGCCGAAGATTTGCAGGACCAAAGCACGGCAGAAATTGAACAGTCTATTGCTGATATCGACATCATCAATCGTAAGGTTCGCGAGAACGCAAGCCGCGAACGCGCTGAACAGGACGCCGCCGAGCTTGACGCGCAGTACGCAGAGATTACCGAAACTATCGAAAATCTGCGCGAGGAACGGACAAATCTTCTCAAAAACGCTGATTTACCGCTTGCGGGACTTTCGGTTGAGGACGGAGAGCTTGTCTATAACGGCGCAAAGTGGGATTGTATGAGCGGCGCGGAGCAGCTTAAAATCGCAACGGCGATTGTCCGCAAGCTTAATCCCGAATGTGGTTTCGTGCTTATGGATAAACTTGAACAAATGGACGCGAAAACGCTCGCGGAGTTTGGGAATTGGCTTGAACAGGAAGGCTTGCAGGTCATCGCAACGCGCGTTTCTACGGGCGATGAGTGCAGTATCATTATCGAGGACGGGCTTGCCAAAACAATCACACAGCCGTCGCAGACGTGGACGAAAGGAGTATTTTAATGGAATTTGCAATCACAACAGGAAAGGTTGAAACCGCGAAAAAGGTGGTTATCTACGGTCCCGAGGGTATCGGAAAATCAACGCTTGCGGCGCAGTTCCCGAACCCGTTGTTTATCGACACAGAAGGCAGCACAAAAGAACTTGACGTTGCGCGACTTCCCGCGCCGACATCTTGGGAAATGCTCAATCAAGAGGTCGATTACGTCAAGCAAACGCGCCCTTGCGCAACGCTGATTATCGACACAATCGACTGGGCGGAAGCGCAGTGCCTCGCGCATATTTGCGCCAAAAACGGTAAAACAAGCATCGAAGAATTCGGCTACGGAAACGGTTGGACATACGAAAAGGAAGAGTTCGGACGGTTTCTTAATCGGCTCGGCGAGGTTGTCAACGCGGGAATACACGTTGTTCTTACCGCGCACGCTGTCCTTCGCAAATTTGAGCAGCCCGATGAACTCGGCAGTTATGACCGTTGGGAGCTGAAGCTCGGCAAAAAGACCACTAACTACATCGCGCCGTTGGTTAAGGAATGGGCGGATATGGTTCTTTTCGCGAATTACAAAACGATTGCGGTTGCGGTTGATAAGGACGGAAAAAAGCACAAGGGACAGGGCGGAAAAACGCGTATAATCAACACTACTCATCACGCCTGCTGGGACGCGAAAAACCGCTACGGCTTGCCCGATGAAATCCCGATGGACTACGCGCAAATTGCTCACATTTTCGGCAACCCCGCGCCCGCTGTTCCCGTCGCTCCTGCGCCTGAGCCTGCTCCTGCCGCCGAACCTGCTCCCGCGCCCGAGCCTGCCGCTGTTCCCGAAAAACCTGCGGAAATGCGCGAAAACGGCATTCCGAAAGCGCTCGCCGACCTGATGAAAGCAAGCGGTATCACCGAAGAACAGATTTGCAAAGCGTGCGCGATGAAGGGCTATTTCCCCGAAAATATGCCGATTTCCGATTATCCCGAGGATTTCGTGAACGGCGTTCTCATCGGCGCTTGGGAGCAGATTGTCGATTTCATAAAATCCGATTATCCGTTCTGAAAATGTGCAGTTTTTTGCAGTTTATTCCAGTGTAAAATCGGTTGTGGGAGGAAAAAAGAGCTTCCCGAAAATTTATAAAAATAGGAGAATTTTATTATGGCAGAAATCGAAAGAGAACTCGGATGGGACGATGAAATCGTCAAGGACAGCGACTTTGTACTTATCCCCGAGGGCGACTATAACTTCGCCGTTACTGCGTTTGAGCGCGGACGTCACGAGGGCAGCGACAAGCTCCCGCCCTGCAACAAGGCAATCGTGACCTTGCGTGTGGCTCTCCCTGACGGAACAACGCAGGACATCAAGCACAACCTGTTTCTTCACACAAAATGCGAGGGGCTGCTCTCGGCGTTTTTCACGTCAATCGGTCAAAAGCGCAAGGGCGAGCCGCTTCGTATGAACTGGAACGCGGTTATCGGCGCGAGAGGGCGCTGCAAGATTTCCATTCGCACTTGGAAGAACAAGGACGGCGAGAATATGCAGTCGAACGATATCAAGAAGTTCTACGCGCCCGATGAAAACGCTGCGCCCGTTCAGCCGAATTACTATCAGCAGCCCGTTCAGCAGACGGCTCCCGTCCAACAGCCTACTCCCGCGCCTGCTCAAAGCGGAGTATTTATACCGGGTAAATTCTGATGGAACTCAGACCGTATCAGCAAGAGGCAAAGGCGGCGGTTTTCGGGGAGTGGGAGCAAGGCAAACGAAAGACCTTGCTCGTGCTCCCGACAGGCTGCGGGAAAACAATCGTCTTTGCGAAAATATCCGAGGACTGCGTTTCGCACGGTGAAAGAGTTCTTATCCTCGCGCACCGCGGGGAGCTGCTGGAGCAGGCGGCAGACAAGATACTCAAAGCGTGCGGACTGCGCTGTTCCGTGGAAAAAGCCGAGGAAACCTCGCTTAATTCGTGGTATCGGATAACAGTCGGCTCGGTTCAGACGCTTATGCGCGAAAGCCGTCTTGCGCGGTTCTCGCCCGACTATTTCGATACCATAATCATTGACGAGGCGCACCACTCTATCTCGGACAGCTATCAGCGCATTCTCAATCACTTCACGGGCGCAAAGGTGCTTGGTGTAACCGCAACGCCCGACCGCGGCGATATGAAAAATCTCGGGCAGGTTTTCGACAGCCTTGCGTATGAATACACCTTGCCGAGAGCGATTAAAGAGGGTTATCTTTGCCCGATAAAAGCGCTCACAATACCGCTGAAAATGGACTTGACGGGCGTTGGCACGCAGGCGGGCGACTACAAGGCGGCAGACCTCGGAAACGCTCTTGAGCCGTACTTATACCAAATCGCCGATGAAATGCAAAAGACTTGCGCCGACAGGAAAACCGTGGTGTTCCTGCCGCTTGTCAAGACCTCGCAGAAATTCCGCGATATCCTTATAAGTAAGGGCTTTCGCGCCGCCGAGGTGAACGGAAATTCCGAGGACAGAGCGGAAATTCTCGCCGATTTTGAGAGCGGGAAATACAACGTTTTGTGCAACTCAATGCTGCTTACGGAAGGCTGGGATTGTCCGTCCGTGGACTGCGTAATCGTGCTTCGACCGACAAAGGTTCGCGGGCTTTACTGCCAGATGGTTGGACGAGGAACGCGCCTTTCCGAAGGCAAAAAGGAGCTGCTTTTGCTCGATTTTTTGTGGCACACGTCAAGGCACGAGCTTTGCCGTCCCGCTCATCTTATCTGCGAAACCGCCGAGGTTGCCGAAAAAATGACAGCGAATATTGCCGAGGCGGGCTGTCCTGTCGATATCGCCGAAGCCGAGCAAAAAGCCTCCGAGGACGTTGTGGCACAGCGCGAAGAAGCGCTCGCAAAACAGCTTTCCGAGATGAAAAAACGCAAGCGCGCTCTCGTTGACCCGCTTCAGTTTGAGATGTCGATTGCCGCGCAGGACTTGTCGAGTTATGTTCCCGCGTTCGGTTGGGAGATGTCGCCGCCGTCGCAAAAACAGCTTGACGCGCTCGAAAAATACGGCATTTACCCGAACGAAATAGACTGCTCGGGAAAAGCGGCAATGCTCCTCAACAGGCTTCACAAGCGCAAGGAAGAGGGTTTGTCAACGCCGAAACAAATCCGCTTGCTCGAAAACAAGGGCTTTTCTCACGTTGGCGAGTGGAGTTTTCAAGCGGCAAATGCGATGATAACGCGCATAGCGGCGAATAACTGGCGCGTGCCGTTTGGCGTTAATCCGTCCGAATATATCCCCGAAAGCGAGGCGAGATAAGTGGATTTTGAGATTGATTTGAACGAGTGCTTGAAATACATAAATCCCGCCGAGCTTGACTATCAGACGTGGCTTGCCGTCGGAATGGCACTCAAGGAAGAAGGCTATTCCTGCGATGTTTGGGACAGCTGGAGCAGAAACGACAGCCGTTATCACGCGGGCGAATGTTCGCGGAAATGGGAGAGCTTCAACGGAAACTCAAATCCCGTTACGGGCGCGACCATAGTTCAACTCGCCAAAGAGCGCGGAATGACTTTCGCGGGCGAAGGTCACGAAATCGGCTGGGACGACATCATCAGCTTTGAGAGCAAGGACGAGCAAGTTATCGTTGACCGAAAGTGGATTGAGGGACGAGAGATTTCCGCGCCGTCCGATTGGCAGCCGCACCGCGAGATTATCCGTTATCTCGAAGCGCTGTTCGAGGCTGACGAAAACGTCGGCTACGTTATGCAGTCGTGGGAAAAGGACGGAAAATTTCTCCCCGCGAACAAGGGCGGCTACGACAGAACCGCAGGGCAGCTTATCGAGCTTCTCGACAAGTGCGGCGGCGATATCGGCTCGGTTCTCGGCGACTACAACAAGCAAGCGGGCGCGTGGATTCGGTTCAACCCGCTTGACGGAAAAGGCGTGAAAAACGAGAACGTCACCGAATTTCGCTATGCGCTTGTCGAGAGCGACAACATCGATATCGACAAGCAAAATGCGATTATCCGGGAGCTTGAACTGCCTGTGGCGGCGCTTGTGTACAGCGGTAAAAAGTCGCTTCACGCGATTGTAAGGATAGACGCGAGCAATTATGACGAGTACCGCAAACGCGTGGATTTTCTCTACACGATATGTCAGAAGAACGGGCTTTCCCCCGATACGCAAAACCGAAATCCCTCGCGGCTTTCGAGAATACCGGGCGTTCAGCGCGGCGAAAATCGGCAGTATATCGTTGACACGAACATCGGCAAGGCAAGCTGGAACGAGTGGCGCGAGTGGGTTGAAAGCATAAACGACGATTTGCCCGATTTCGAGAACGCCGCGGAGTTCTGGGACAATCTGCCCGAGCTTGCGCCGCCGCTGATAGACGGAGTGCTGCGGCAAGGACACAAAATGCTTATCGCGGGACCGTCAAAGGCGGGAAAGTCGTTCGCGCTGATTGAGCTTTGCGCGGCGATTGCCGAGGGCAAAAAGTGGCTCGGCTGGCAGTGCGCGCAAGGCAAGGTACTTTACGTCAACTTGGAACTTGACGACGCCTCTTGCAAGCACCGTCTGCAAGATGTCTACAACGCGCTCGGGTTTGCTCCCGAACACATCGCGAACATTGATATCTGGAATTTGCGCGGAAAGTCCGTGCCGATGGACAAACTCGCGCCAAAGCTCGTCCGCAGAGCCGCAAAGCGCAGTTATATAGCTATCATCATCGACCCGATTTACAAGGTAATCACAGGCGACGAGAACAGCGCAGACCAAATGGCGCATTTTTGCAACCAGTTTGACAAGGTTTGCACGGAGCTTGGGTGCGCGGTGATTTACTGTCACCACCACTCGAAAGGCGCGCAGGGCGGCAAGCGGTCAATGGACAGAGCGAGCGGTTCGGGCGTGTTCGCGCGCGACCCGGACGCGCTCCTCGACCTCATCGAGCTTGATATCACCGAGGCGCTGCTCAAAGAGGAGAAGAACAAGGCGGTCTGCAATGCGTGCTATGATTTGCTGCTTAAAAACGGCAAGGCAAGCGAGGTTTCGCAGGACGATATGGTTACCGCGAAAGCAATGCGAGAACACGTCAAAAACACGTTTTCCGGTGACTTTCTGCGGCAAGTCGAGGAATATATCGCGTATATCGAAAAAGGCGTTGAGAGCCGTTCTGCGTGGCGTATTGAGGGTACTCTGCGCGAGTACCCGAAGTTCCCGCCCGTCAACGTGTGGTTCAACTATCCCGTTCATAAAATCGACAGCGTGGGCGTGCTGAAAGACGCGTCTGCCGATACCGAGAAAGCGCCGTGGCAGAGGGCTTCCGACAAGCGAAAGCAGAGCGCAAAAGAAACGCGCGATAAGAACAGGGTTAAGTTTGAGAACGCACTCACTCTCGCGAATATGGGCGAGCCGCCGACAGCCGATATGCTTGCCGATTATCTTGATATGAATAACAGGACTGTACGCGACTGGATTAAGAGATACGGGTATGTTATCGACAAGAACAGCGGACTGGTTATCAGGGCAGAGGACGCGGCGGAAACCATAAAACTATGATGTCCACAACGCGGCGGAAACCATAATTTTATGGTCAACACAACGCGGCGAGAACCATAAAAATCAAGGTCGCCGCCGTGTGGCGGAAACCACTATATACTTCGTATATAGTTTTCCGCCGCTACCGCGTCACGCACGGACGGTAGGAAACCGCCTTAAGGCAGCGGTTTCCCCTACCCGTGCATGACGTGACAAAAGCAATTTCTCTCGAAGCAAAATTGTGCAGATTTTTGCAGTTGTGAACGTGATATAATTTTCTTGGAAAGGAAAACAGATGATTGATTTGCATTTTTTCCTGCCGATGATACCGCCGACCGTCACCGCGCAGGAACATAAAGTTACCGTCAAGAACGGCAAGCCCGTTTTCTTCGACACGCCCGAGCTGAAAAACGCCCGCGCAAAACTCACCGCTCACCTCGCGCGGTACGCTCCCGAACAGCCGTTTGAATGCGGAGTGCGGTTGATTGTGAAATGGTGCTTTCCGTTCATCAAAGGTAAACACAAAGACGGCGAATACCGCACGACAAAGCCTGATACCGATAATCTTCAAAAGCTCCTCAAAGACTGTATGACCGCGTGCGGTTTTTGGAAAGACGACGCGCTTGTCGCTTCGGAGTTGTGCGAGAAGTTTTGGGCGGAGATACCGGGGATTTACGTTGAAATCGAGGCGCTGAATGAGGATTGAGGACGTTACACGCGCCGCAGAGCAAGGTCTTACGGTTATCCACACGCATATGAATATTTCCGTTCCGTGCAGGATTTCGGGCGTTCTGTCGCGGTTCGACAAAGGGCGGTGGACTTACTCCCTTGAACTGCGGGAAATCAAGTCGGGCTGCGTTATCATCGCGGCGCTGGAGGAAGTTGAGGTGACGAAATGACCCGAAATGACCTAGAGCAAATCTATTACTTGAGCCGCGAACTTCGCTTACTTGAACGCGAGCTTGAACGGCTTCGCGGAAGGTCGCTGATACAGTCGCCGCTGCTGAACGCAAGCCGCGCTTCGGGAGTTTCCGATAAGGTCGGTACGCTTGCACAGCGCCGCGTTGACCTCGAAAGGCTCGTTCTCGACAAGCAAGCCGATATTCAAGCTCAGCGCGACAGGGCAATGAATTTCATCTATCAAATCCCCGACAGCTTAACCCGTCAAGTCGTTTATTACCGCTGTGTGAGCCTTATGAGCTGGCGCGCGGTATCCCGTGAAGTCAACAACACCGAGGACAATGTTCGGCAGATTTACTCACGATTTATGCGTAAACTGTAATTTGTCACAAATGTCACAAACAGGTATGCTATAATGGTAGTATGGATTACAAGATAAAACGTTTTTGCGCGGTCTGCGGGCGCGTTCACACAGGGCATTGCAAGGCGGGTTACGCCGAAAAGCAGCGCAATTCCCAAGCCGATAAATTCCGCAATACGCAAGCTTGGAAACGCACCGCGCGGCTTATTCTCGAACGGGATAAGCACTGCTGTAGGGTTTGCCTTGCGCGCGGCTTGATTGTTAACCGCGGCTTGTCGGTTCACCACATCATTCCGCTTGCCGAGGACTTTGATTTGCGGGTTGAAGAAACGAATCTGATTACGCTTTGTCGGCACTGTCACGAACGAGCAGAGCGCGGGGCGATATCACGCGAGAAGCTGAGAGCGCTTGCGGGAAGAAACGCCGTTCTCTCTTAATCTTCGCAATCTCGCAATCGAGAACCGCGAAGCGACAGGGTGCACGAGAGAACCGCAGGTTCTCCCTGTCACGCTGCCCCCCCTATCCTTGCGGATTGGCTCTGAGAGCGGACTGACATCGGACGGAAGGGTACTTACAGGAAATAGTCCCTAAATGGCGAATGACGAAAGGAGTGAGCGCTGTGGGCGGCAGACCGTCAAAGCCCGTTTCGACCAACAAAAAGCACCTTACCAACGCCGAGAAAGAGCAGCGCCTAAAGTTTGAGAACGCGCTCCTTTCAGGGCATAAAATCACCGAGCGCGCCCGCGTTAAGGCTGATAAGACCGCGCACGGCGAGTTCAAGCGCGTTGTTGGGCTGCTCCGCGCTATCGGAAAGGACGATGGGCTTTATTCCGAGCAGGTGAACCGTTACGCGGAGCTTTTCGCCGAGTGTGAGTTCTACAAGGAGCTTTCGGCTGAACTCCGCGGCGAACTCTCGGAACTCGCCGAACTTTGCGCCGAAATGAGGTCAGCCGCCCGCCGTTATGCCGATGAATTTGAGGATAACGA
>DPBR01000092.1:58142-77562 GCA_003516865.1 Oscillospiraceae bacterium | reverse complement strand
AAGCAGAGAGTCGGCATCGCGGAGGCGCTCGTCGGCAACCCGCGCGTTATAATCCTCGACGAGCCGACCGTCGCCGTTGACCCACAGAGCCGAAACAAAATCCTCGAAGGTATCCGGCAGCTTAACCGCAGCGGCGCAACCATAATCTACACTTCGCACTATATGGAAGAAGTCGAGCAGATTTGCACGAAAATCCTCATTATGGATAAGGGAAAGAGCCTTGCCGTCGGCACGAACGAAGAGCTTAAAAAGATGATTAAGAACACCGAAACCATCGAAATCGAAGCCGCAGACGCAAGCGAGGAAAATCTTGCCGCTCTCGGAAAGCTCCCGCACGTTTACGAAGTGAATTATGACGGAAGAAAAATCTGCGTGAGATGCAGCGGCGGCAAGCACAATCTTATCCGCGTTCTCGACTATCTTCAGTCGCAGGAAGTCGTTTTCGGAAGGGTTTACTCCGAATTGCCCACGCTTAACGACGTATTCCTTGAAATAACGGGCAAAAACCTCAGAGATAACGCCTGAACGAAAGGAACGGTTTTATGTTTTTACATAGCTTCAAATATTCTTTCAAGGATTTAATCAGAAGCAGAATTGTTCTATTCTGGATAATCCTCTTCCCCGTGCTTCTGGGAACCTTGTTCAAATTCGCGTTCGGCGGTATCTACGACGCAAACACGAAATTCAAGGAAATTCCGACGGCGGTTGTTTCCGATAATGAAGCAAGCGCGCTTAAAACGGCGCTTGACGAGATTGAAAAAAGCGATAATCCCCTCTTCAAGGTAACTTACACCGATAAGGAAACCGCTCTAAAAATGCTTGAAAACGGCGATATTGACGGAATAATCTATGACGATATCTTAAATCCGACTCTCAGCGTAAGAAGCGAGGGTGGAATTACGGAAAGCATAATCAAGTCGTTTCTCGACAGATATAAGTCAACCGCGGCGATTATCGCCGAAACCGCGATGAAAAATCCCGCGAAAGTGCCCGAAATAATCGAGGCGATGAGTGAGGAAACAGGCGGCTGCCTTGAACCGAAAAGCCTATCAACCGGAAATATGGATCCTTATGTCACATATTTCTACAACGTACTCGGAATGGCTTGTATGTACGTTTCGATGGCGGGAATGTACACGGTTATCCGCAATCAGGCGAACCTTTCCCCGCAGGGAATGAGAATAAACGCAGCTCCGGGCGGAAAGTTCTCGATGATTTTAGGCTCGCTTGCGGCGGGACAGCTTATCTTCTTTATCGGAATTATGCTCTCTGCGGCGTTTCTGAGATATGTTTTGCAGATTGATTTCGGAATAAGCTTCGGCTGGACCGCGCTGATAATCTTCTTTGGCGTTGCGACAGGACTTACGATGGGATTTTTCGTCGGTTCAATCGGCAGAACAAACGAAAATATCAAGCGCGGACTTCTTCTCGGCGTTTCGATGATATTCTCGTTTTTAAGCGGACTTATGGTCGGCGATATGCCTATGCTTATTGAAGAAGGCTGTCCGATTATCAACAGAATAAACCCCGTTCGGCTTATCTGCGACAGCTTCTATGTTATGAGCAGCTATGGCTTTAACGGGAGAATGGCGTATAATCTCGGCGCTCTCGCCGTCTGGACGGCGCTTTTCACGATTTTCGGCTTTGTCTTTTCAAGGCGCAGAAAATACAAAAGTCTTTGAGAAAGGAGCAGACAAATGCAGATATTCAAAGCGTTTTTCAAGGTTACAAAGAAATCGGCGAACTGGCTCCTTATCTACACGGGCGTATTTATAGTGCTTTGCGTGCTTATAAGCGCACTCACGGAAAATCCGGACGCAGGCGCATATCAAGACAAAAAGCTTACGGTTGTGATTTTTGACGACGACAATACAGTTTCAAGCCGCGCGCTCTCGGAATTTATCGGAACTCGTCACACAATAGAGAAGCTTGATACCCGCGGCGACGAAATTATTCAGGATAAGCTTTATTATCAGTCAATTCAATATGTTCTCACGATAAACAAGGGCTATGAGGCTGGGCTTTCTTCGGGAAAAACCGAGGATATTCTCACCTATACGGTTGACCCAAAAAGCTATTATGCCGAATACCTCAACTTACAGCTCCGACAGTACGTTTCAACGGCTTCGCTTTACTTCAGAAGCGGTCTTTCCGCCGAGGACGCGTGCGCCGCAACTGCCGATAACCTGAAAAACGAAACCGAGGTTAATATTCCGACGTTCGGCGAAACCGAAAAAACGACCCTTGACGAGAAGTTCTACACGTTCAACCTCTATATTGCGTATGTAATTCCCGTAATTATGATTTGCGTTCTTTCGAGAATAATTCTCGCATTTAACTCAAAGGACATTGCCGCAAGAATAAGCTGCGCCCCCGTTTCCGCAGTGAAGAAAAATCTCTCGCTTATCGGCGCGTCAATCGTGTTCTGCGTTGCTCTGTGGGCGCTTATGAGCATAATCGCGGCTGCGCTCAGCGGCTTCCCATCAATAGGCGGAAAAGAGCTTCTCATCTTCCTAAACAGCTTTATCTTCACTCTCGTATCCGCTGCAATCGCAATATTTGCAAGCGAGCTTTGCCGCAGCAACGCGGACGTTATCGACATAATCGGAATCGTTCTTGCGCTCGGAATGGCGTTTTTGGGCGGCGTGTTCGTATCGCAAAGTCTGCTTTCGGACGCGGTTCTCACGGTCGGAAAAATCCTCCCGACTTACTGGTACGTCAAAGCGACAAACGTTATCGGAGAAGTCGGCGGCGAGATTATGGATTACGGAGAGGTCTGGACCTGCTTCGGAATTGAACTTCTGTTCGCGCTGGCGCTTTTTGCGGGAAGCATCGCCGTGACAAAGCTCAAGAAAAATAAGTAAAAAAATCGGCGGGAAAGTGAATTTCCCGCCGATTAGGGCTACACCGCATAATTATTTTCGTTCAATCACGCAGAGATTTTTTCGCCGGAATGGACAAAACGACCGATGGAATACTTGATGTATTTTGAGGGAGTTTTGGACGTTCCGGCGGAAAAATATCAAGTGAGTGAATGAAAAAGGCGGAGCCGGTAATTGTGCGATGTTGCCTTAGATTATTTTTTTACGATTTTAAACGCAAGGGAATGTTGGCAGATTATTGATTTATGCCGCGCGAAGAACACCGTTCCGTCAGCGGGCGAACGCAGCTCGCTTATCACATCGCCCTCGTACGGGTGAAGAATACGCGCGAGAATATCGCCCTCGCGAACCTCGCTTCCAACGTCCGCAAGTTCGCGGTAAACGCCCGCGTCGTCGCTTTTCACGCTTATAAGCTCGTTTTCATCGAGAACGCGCGGCTTCGCTCCCTCGCGAACCTCGCTTGTAATCGCTCCGGTTTTGTTCAAGAACCGCAAAACCGCTTCAACGCCGATTTCCGCGGAAATATCGTCAATAGAACCGCGCGTTTTTGTGTAAACGGAAAAAGCCGCCGTGCCGTGATTTTTCAGGCTGAAATTAAGCGTGGTTTTTTCCATAAGCGTGGGCTGTCTGTGAACGACAAACGGAAGTCCGAAAAGCTCGGCAAGCTCGTCGTTTGCGCTTCCCGTTTTCATCATACGAACGTGCGGCGCGAACACTCCGGGAATATAAAACGACGGAAACTGCACGCAGGCGGCATATTTGCCTGCCTCCGCGAAAACAGCCGCGGCAATGCGCTCGGTTGTTTCGCCGTCCGCATCTCCGGGAAACTGCCTGTTGATATCGGTATTATCAAGGCACCAGAAACGGCGGTTTATATTCATACTGTAGCTGTTCAGCGAGGGTATTACGAGAATTTCGTTCCCCTCGGCAATTTCGCCGTTCTTTTCAATCTCCCTGAGCGCCTTTACAAGCTGCCCGCAGACATAAAGCTGCTGAACCTCGTCGCCGCGTATCGCCCCGATAATGCAGCAGCTCGGCTTTCCGCTTCCGAAACGATAGCCGGTTATACGGAAATCATCGCGGTATAACCCCGAAAGGCTGAAAATAACCTCTTTTTTCAATTCCGTTCACCTGCGTTCATTCTTTTTCAACGTAATATCCGTCTGCGCGAACTCCGTCAATCGCGTTGATAAAATCGGAAAATCTCGCATAACCGTAATCCGTGAAATCAAAATCCTCGAAATTCTTCTTGATATGAGTTGAAAGCGCCTTAACGCTTGTTTTGCCGCTCTGTCCGACAAAATCGCGGACAAGCTGTTCAATCTGCTCCGTGCGCTCGACAAACTCCTCGCTCATTTTCGCGGAATTTCCCGTAATTGTCACGCCCGCAACCATCGAAACAAGCTTCTTAACCGAGCCTATTTCAAGCTCTCTCAGGTATCTGTCGCCAAACTGCTTTTTCAGCAGCTTTCCGAGCACGGGAAGCATAACTCCGTTTTCGCTCTGAGCCGTCTGCATCTGGATTGCGCGCTTAACCGTGTTAAGTTCGAGCTTTTCGGGCTTCTGCTTTTTCGTCTTTGCGGGAACTTCTTCAACAGGCTCCTCGCGAACCGCTGCGGCAGGCTCTGCGGGAATTTCGGCAGGCGCGCTCTCAACGGGCTTTTTCGCGGATTTTGCGGGCTTTTTCGGCTCGTCTTTCTTCGAGAAAACGTGATTTTTCGCAACGCGAACCTTTGTTACCGACAAGACAGCCTTTGCAAAATCGTCAAAACCAAGCTCCGCGACATAATTCTTGCCATACTTTTCGATGAGGAGGTTGTTGAGCTGACCGAGATTTCCGCCGTTCGGCATATTCTCGCCCGCATATTTCAAAACGTCCTCCGCAAACGCTTCAAGAGTAACCGGAACCGCTGAAGCTTCTTCGGCGGGCTTTTCCTGATTATCCGCGAGAGCAACAACGCTGTTTCTGCGGACAAACTGCGGCTGGCTGTCGATAAACCTTGCGAAACGCTTTGAACCGAATCGAGAGAAATTCACCTTTCCGAAAACGCCCGTCACGAACTTTTCAAGCTGCGACAAGTCATCTCTGCCGTTTTTGCGCTCAAGATATTCCTTGATAACCGAAACAAGCTCGGACGCCGACGGCTCGCACTCGGCGGGACCCGCGATTTTCTCGGTATTTCCGCGTTTTTTCTTCAACGTAACAAAAGTGTTGCTGCGGCGAAGCTCCGAGAAGCTGTCGATAAATCCCGAAAATCGCTTGAAGCCAATCGCGTCATAGTCGATATTTCCGTACTTCGAGGTGAGATAAGCCGAGATTTTCGCCAAATCAAGCCTTCCGTCGTCGTTTTCGGAAACATAGTCGAGAACGGCTCTGCGAAGCGCTTTTTCGTCATAATTCACCATAGGCTCGCAGACCTGATTGAGATAGCTGAAATGATGACAGCTTGCGGTAAACGGAAGCGGCGTCTTGACTTCGCCTATCCCGACGACCATTTTCCCCGCCTCGCGAAGCCTTATTGCAAGCCGCGTGAAGTCGCTGTCGCTTGTCACGAGGACAAATCCGTCAACATTTCCCGTGTAAAGAATATCCATCGCGTCAATTATCATCGAAAAATCGGTGCAGTTCTTGCCCGCGATGTAATTCATCTGCTGAACCGGCATAATCGAATTATTGAGCGCGGGATAATGCCAGCCGTTTCCGCCCTTTTCCCAATCACCGTAAACCCTTTTGTACGCAAGCTCGCCGTATTTTGACGCTTCCTGTAAAATAAACGCCGCATATTTTGCGGAAACGTTGTCGCTGTCAATTAAAAGAGCAAGCTTTTTTTCTTCATTCATAGTTTTCTCCCGTTTCTGAAGCTGAAATTACTGTTCGCTGAGAATAAACATATCATAAATGACTTGAATTGCCTTTTCAAAATCAGCCTCGTTAATCCCGACGATAATATTCAGCTCGGAAG
Organism: Oscillospiraceae bacterium; assembly: GCA_003516865.1. Classification (GTDB taxonomy): domain Bacteria; phylum Bacillota; class Clostridia; order Oscillospirales; family Ruminococcaceae; genus CAG-115. The sequence continues at coordinate 71,717 of DPBR01000092.1, read as the reverse complement.
AACCCTGGTCAATCATTCTGATATTGATATCCGCGTGAGAAAGCGCCGCGAAAACTCTTGTTGCGGTTCCCTTTGCAGACTTCATTCCGCGTCCAACAACCGCGATAAGCGCCATTCCGTCGATAATCTCGAAATGGTCGGGACGAACGACTTCCTTGAGGCGCTCGGTGAGCTTCTCGCGCTGCCCGTCAAGCTCGTGCGAATTAACCACAATGCTGATTGTATCAATTCCCGTAGGCATATGTTCGGGGAAAATCGCGTGATTTTCGAGAACCTGCAAAAGCCTTCTCATAAAGCCCTTGCTTGAGTTCATTCTGTCCTTTTCAATCGAAATAACCGAAAAATTCTTCTTTCCCGCGATACCCGTGATGAGGTATTTCGAGGGCTTGTCGTCGGCGGAGGGAACGATAAGCGTTCCTGCGTCCTCCGGAGCGTTTGTGTTCTTGATATTAATGGGGATATTCGCGCTTCTTACGGGGAAAATCGCGTCCTCGTGAAGAACGCCCGCGCCCATATAAGAAAGCTCGCGAAGCTCGGAATAAGTGATAATACCGATACCCTCGGGGTTCTTTACAATTCTGGGGTCGGCGACAAGAAATCCCGAAACGTCCGTCCAGTTCTCATAAAGAGAAGCGTTTACCGCTTTAGCGACAACCGAGCCTGTGAAATCCGAGCCGCCGCGCGAAAACGTCTTGATAGAGCCGTCGGGCATCGCGCCGTAAAATCCGGGAACAACTGCTCTCGGTATTCTTTCGAGGATAGCGCCGAGGCAAGCGTTTGTAACGTCTGCGTCGAATTTTCCGTCGTGGTCGAAGAAAATCCCCTTTGCCGCGTCAACGAACTCATATCCAAGATAATTCGCGAGAATGATACCGTTGAGATATTCGCCGCGCGAAGCCGCATAATCGCGGTTTGCGCCGCCGCGGAAATCCTTTCCTATCTTGACGTATTCGACCTCGAGCGACAAATCAAGCCCCAAATCGCTTATAATCCCGTCAAAGCGCTCTCTTGCGGGCTGAAAAGCCTTTGCGAAATCCTCGCCCGTAAGCACCTTTTCATAGCACTGATACAGCAAATCGGTTACTTTTGTATCGTCGGAGAAGCGCTTTCCCGGCGCTGACGGAACGACATAACAGCGCTCGCTGTCGCTTTTTATGATATCCGCGACTTTGCGGAACTGTCCCGCGTCCGCGAGGGAGCTTCCGCCGAATTTCACAACCTTGCTCATAGAATAACCTCACTTTAATATAAATTTACATTCTATTATAGCATAGTTTCGCGCAAATTGCAACAATTTTTTTGATAAAACCGCGATAAAATAAGAAAACCCCCGGATTTCTCCGGGGGAAACGTATGTTTTTTAAGCGGCAAACCGACTAAAAGAATTAGCCGAGGAGCTGCAGAATGGACTGCGGCTGCTGATTTGCCTGTGCGAGCATAGACTGAGCTGCCTGCTGAAGAATGTTCATCTTGGTGTAGTTCATCATTTCGGAAGCCATATCAGTGTCGCGGATAGAAGACTCAGCCTCAGTGAGGTTCTCACTGGTGGTGGTGAGGTTCGTAATCTTGTGCTCAAGTCTGTTCTGGATAGAACCGAATGTTGCACGAATCATCGAGGTCTTGTTGATAGCCTTGTCAATCTGGTCGATTGCGTTGTTAGCGTCGCCCTGAGTAGCAAGAGAAAGGTTCTCGGTGTTCAGACCATCTGCACGAGCAGAAAGGTTAAGGTTAGCCTTGAGTTCGCCCATGTCAGCGGAACCGTCCGTATTGTAGTTGAACGTGAAGTTTACGCTGTCCTTAGTGCGAGCGCCAGTCTGAAGAGTAATGTTATCCGAGTAGGTCAGTCTAGCCTTGGAGTTCTTGAAAGAGTTAGCGTTGGAAACAGGCAGATTCTCGGGAGCCTTTACTGTTACAGAGGGCTTCTTGGAGAGGTCGAACTTATTGGTGTCGATACCAAGAGTATAGGTTACATCACCTGCAGAACCGTTTGTGGTTGATGTCTGAGCAGTGATATCGATGGTGAGAAGGTCATTTGCGCCCTTAGCGGTGCCTGCAGCGTTAAGGTCAGAAATGGTTACTTTGCCAGTATCGTATGCAACCCAGTAATCTTTACCATTGATAGTTGTCTTACCAGCAGCTGCTGCCAGAGCAGTACCGCCAATAGAAATATCACCAAATGCGGTAGCTGCGGTGCTCTTGTAAGATACCTTAACATCCTTACCATTAAGATTGTTTATAAGATCATTAATCTTTTCGGTCATCGTAGCATCGGTAAGAGTGTCAGGAACCTTAACCGTAATGTTTGCATTATCTGCCTTTACAGCATTCGCATCTGTACCCTCGGTAAATCCGGCACTTACTTCCTTAACACTTGCTCCTGCATTAGTCGGAGCAGAAATGGGAGCCTTAGGGTTGTTCAGCGTAAGAGTGATTGTATCGCCGTTCTTAAGAGCAGTCTGATCAAGAACTACGTTAGCAAAATCAACGCCACCGGCAGTAAGTTTGAAGCCGCCATTTGCAGTAGCTGCTACAGTTATTTCGCCAATCTTTGCGCCATTGGTGCCCTCAGTTACTGTCCAAATCTTATCAGCGTCAGTAGCAGTAGCATCATACTTCAGTGTGATGTCGGTGCTGCTGGGACCATCGTTGGAAGTGAGTGTGTCTTTTCTGTCAACACCCTCAAACAAAGAAGCCCATACGGTATCGGCCTTTGTTCTGCCGTCTGTATCATCGATGTCGTTGAACGGCTGATCGTCAAGCTTGTTAACATCAGCTACAGAAAGCTGCTTAGCATTTCTGGAAGCAGTTTCGTAATTGAACTCGCCGTCAACCTGTACAAGACCGTCAGCCATCTGACCGCCGTTAAGTACGATAGTGCCGTTGAAGTCGGTATCAGCAATCTGGTTAAGCTCGTCGTTGAGCTGGTCGAACTCGAGCTGGATAGCAGCGCGGTCGGTCGGATCATCATAAGTACCGTTAGCGGACTGGGAAGCAAGCTCCTTCATTCTCTGAAGAATGGAGTGAGTTTCCTGAGCAGCGCCCTCGAAGGTCTGAATCATGTTGATGCCGTCCTGCGAGTTGCGGATAGCCTGGTTCAAGCCCTTAATCTGGCTTCTCATCTTTTCGGAAACTGCAAGACCTGCAGCGTCGTCGCCTGCGCGGTTGATTCTGTAACCGGAAGAAAGCTTCTCAGAAGACTTCTTCATGCCTGCTACGTTTGCATTCAACTTGTTGTAAGAGTTGATTGCGTTCATGTTGTGCTGTACTACCATTCCCATAGTAATATCCTCCTTGAAAAAATGTTTTTTTGCGCCCCGTTTGGAATCATTCCGAGGGGCATTTAATGGTGTGTTCCTTTTGTCGACTTAAGGATTTATCAGCTTCTCAGCTGTCACATCTATTATATCGGCACTTTTTCCGAAAACTTTAGCCCTTTTTGAAAAAATTTTTAATATTTTTATAAAATTTTTTCTAATTTAACGTAAAATTTATCTAAAGTGCCTTTTTAAGCGCGGAATTATGCTGATAATACATAGGATAAACCGCGAGAAGAAAGTCATAAAAGCGCTTTGAGTGGTCGTGGTGCCAAAAATGCGCGTATTCGTGATAAAACACGGAAGCGATGGTTTCGCGCGGAAAAGCGGCAAGGCGGCTGTTAATCGAAATATTTCCTTTATTATAAGAACAGCTTCCCCACCGCGACTTCATACTTTTAACGGTAATCCGCGCAGGCGGCGGCGGAAAGCCCTTTTCCGTGAAAACCGCGCGCACTTGTGCGTTAATTTCGCTGCAAATTACTGCAAAACGCGCAAAAATCGCCTTTTCGATAAGCGAAAAAACGTAGCTTTGGTCGGTATTTTTGGTGAACACGCGGCACTCATTCTCGTCAAGAACGGCGATTTCCCGCGAATTTTCGATAATTCTGACAGGAAATTCCCGCCCCAGATAACGCACGAGGCGGGAATTTTGCTGTTCTTGCTCTGCGCGCCGTTTAAGCCGCTCAAAGGCGCTGAAGAAAAAATCGGCGCGATTTCTGAGGAAATCCTCGATTTGCCCGACGCGAACGCCTGAATTTGCCGAAACCGCGACAATTCCGTCCTCGCGCGCGCGGAAATTGATGTTTTTCACGCGCTTTCGCGTAAGTTCATAGGTGATTTCGCGCCCGTCGGGGAGTTTTATTGTTTTCATCGGTCAGTGCCAGCCGCACTCGTCGTAATCTTTCCACTTCTCGTTATAGCGGATTTCATCGGCGAGCTTGAGGCAAATGTACGCGACAGCCGCCGCGACAACGAGAACTGCCGCGATTATCGGCACGACAACCTTTCCCGCCGGTCCCAAATCCATTTTTGTATTCTTGAGTATTTTCATAAAATCTTCCCCTTTCATAGCTTAAATTCATTATAACATTGTTTGCAAAATCTGTCAAGGTCACTCTATTATAATAGAGTAAATCTCTCGTTTCGGAACGCCCGTGATTTTCGCGGCTTCCTTGCAGGCGTCCGAGGCTTTCATTCCGTCCTCGATGAACTTTTTCGCCATAACAACCGCTTCTTCCGCCGAAAACAGCTTTTTCTCGGGCGGTTTACCTTCAATAACGATAACGTATTCCCCGCGCGGTTCTTCCGTTTCATAGCGCCGCGAGAGTTCTCCCAGAGCGCCGCGAAGCGTTTCCTCGTGGATTTTAGTGAGTTCGCGGCAAAGCGCGGCGTTACGCTCTTCACCGAACGCTTCGGCAAGGTCGGAAAGCGTTCCCGCAAGCTTATGCGGCGCTTCGTAAAAAACAAGAGCGTGCGGGAGATTTTTCACCTCGGAAAGCCGCTCTGCGCGCTCTTTTTTATCAACGGGGAGAAATCCCTCGAAAGTAAATCTTCCCGCTTCAAGACCGCTGAGAGCTACGGCGCACACCGCCGCGTTCGCTCCCGGAACAACCTCAACCGGAATATCAAGCTCATAACACTTTTTCACGAGAATATAGCCGGGGTCGGATACGCACGGCATTCCCGCGTCCGAAACCAGCGCTATGTTATTTCCGTCGAGCAGAAGAGCCGTGATTTTCTCGCTTTTTTCGTGTTCTTTCGGCTTATAGTATGACAAAAGCGGCTTTTTTACGTCAATTTTACCGAGCAGCTTCGCCGTAACGCGCGTATCTTCACAGGCGATATAATCCGCATTTTTGAGCGTTTCCGCGCCGCGCGGACTGAAATCGCCCATATTCCCGATAGGCGTTCCGACAATTGAAAGTTTTCCGCATTCACTCATATATTTTATTATAATCCTCCGTAAAGCTGAGGTCGTCGTTCCGCATAACCATAGGCTTCTCGACAATCATTCCCGCCGCCGCGCCCTTTTTTCCGCTGATGAGGAACAGCCACGGCTTCTCGCGCGCGGTATTTTGCACGAAGGTAACCGACTTTGGCTCGACGCCGTTTTCGCGCATCGCGCATATTACGTCCGCAAGCCGTTCAGGGCGGTGACACATTTTCAGCAGCCCGCCGTATTTCAGCAGCCTTGCCGCCGCCCTGCAAACGTCGTTTATATTGCACAAAAGCTCGTGCCGCGCAATCGCCTGCGCCTTTGAAAGCCGCTCCGCACCCGAACCGCCCGTCATATACGGCGGATTTACCGTCACGATATCCGCGCACTCAAACGTGATTTTATCCTGCGAAAGTTCGCGCAAATCGCACAAAACAGGCTGAATTTTATCCTCAAGACCGTTTTCCGCAACTGTTTTTTTCAGCAGTTCAACCGCTTCTTCCTGAATATCCACGGCATAGATTTTCGCCGCTCTGCCGTTTTTGCCGAAAATCAGCGGAATTATCCCACACCCCGTACAAAGGTCGCAAACAATGCTATCTTTTCTCACGCCCGCGTATGAAGCAAGCAGAAACGCGTCCGTGCCGAAGCGATGGTCGTCCGACACATACATTTTTATGTGACCCAAATCAAAAGTTTCGTACATTTTTCGTCTTATCCTATCAGAATTTCACCCTCGGGAACGACAATATTCTTCCTGTCCTGCGTGTTCATAACAAGCGACATTATCACAGAAACAGGTCCGACTCGTCCGAGGAACATTGTCGCAATAAGCAGACATTTTCCGACAAACCCCGCCTGAGCGGTCGCGCCCGCGGTAAGCCCTGCCGTCGAGAACGCCGAAACTGCGTCGAAAAGGCACTGTACAGCGCCTCCTCCCGCACCCGCGTCCTTTGGCATAGAAAAATACAGCGCCGAAAAGCATATTCCAACCGCCGCGAACGACAGCGCCATTGTCACCACCGTGCGGTAAATCACAAGCTTGCTTATCTTGTGTCGGAAAAGCTCAACGTCGTTTTTGTTGCGTATATACGATACAACGGTAACTATCACAACCATAAGCGTCGTAATCTTTATTCCGCCGCCGGTCGAGCCGGGAGCCGCCCCTGTAAACATCAGCAGAATTGTTCCCATCTGTGAAAATTCCGACATATTGTTCATTCCGATACTGTCAAAACCTGCGGTTCTTGTCGTAACGGACGAAAAAAACGCGTTCAGAAGCTTCTCGCCGAAGTCCATCTTTCCGAGCGTTTTCGGGTTGTTCCATTCGGAAACGAGATAAAACAGCGTTCCCGCCGCGACAAGCGCCGCCGTCATCACAAGAACAACCTTTGTGTGAAGCGAAATTTTCCTGCTTTCGCGTATCGTGAGAAAGTTCTCCCAGACGATAAAACCAAGCCCGCCGAGAATTATCAGCATTGCAATCGTGATAAGCACCGCGGGATTGTCCTGAAACGAAATAAGGCTTGAAAACTCGCCCTCCATTCCCGCAAGGTCAAATCCCGCGTTGCAGAATGCGGCTATGCTCATAAACGCAGCCATAAAAATCCCGTATCCGCCGTATTTCGGGAACAGCGCAAACGACATAACAATCGCGCCTATAAGCTCGAAAATAAGCGAATATTTGACGATACGGATAAAGATTTTCCGCCCGTTTTTGAAACTGCTTTCCGAGAGGTCCTCGGAAGCGATTTTCAGCGTTTTGAAGCCGAGCTTTTTACCCATCGCCACGTTGAAAAACGTGATTATCGTGACAAAGCCAAGCCCTCCGACCTGAATAAGCAGCGCAATCACAACCTGCCCGAAAATCGACCAGTAAGCCCATGTATCGTAAATAATAAGACCCGTAACGCAGGTTGCGGAAGTCGCCGTGAAAAGGCAGTCGAATATAGGCGTGAATTTTCCCGATTTTGACGCCGCGGGCAGGCAGAGAAGGAGCGTTCCCACGGCTATTATTATCAAAAATCCCAGAACAAGCGTTCTTGCGGGAGATAATCGCTTTGCCTTTTTGAAAACGGGCATAAAATCACTCTTTTCTGTCAGATTTTACTTGTAGACGACGAAGTCCGCGAAGAACTCGATGCCGAGCCGCTTTCGGTACGCGGCGCGCCGCCCGCCGAAGCCGAGCTGTATCGGATAAAGTCGCGCGCGCTCTCGCCGTAAGCGTAAACCGTATACATATCCGTCTTGCCGACAATATCGTAAGAACCGCCCTCAAACGGTGCTTTTACGCTGTTTTTGGTTATAAGCAGGCAGGATTCCGGGACTTTTCCGTTCTTATCCATAATTCTCACCGAAGCTTCAAGCTTCAAAAACTGAAGCGTCGCAGCAAGTTCGGGTTCAGCCTCGTACACGATTATGGGAGGCGACTGCGAGTCGTTGTAAAGAAGCTCTGCGGCTTTTTTGTACGGCTCGGTTTTATCTGAAAGGTACTGCGCGGTGTTCGGGAGATAATAAAACGCAGCGTAAACCGTGTTGTAGACGAGTATTCCGAGCATTGTCACGGAAACGAACCTTGTGATGTATTTTTTCGCGCAGGATGTGAACACGATCAGCAGAACGAACACCGAAAAAACGCACGACGACATTATAATACAGCTCATTCCCGCAGCGTCCGACAAAACGTCCTCGCCGAAGCGAAACGGCGTTATCATCGGCAAATCCCCCTGCCCGACGGCGCCGGAATTGTTGTAATACGTCAGCCCGAAGCAAAGACAGATATACGCGTAAATTCCGGTTCCGAGAAGCAGCTTTTTTATGTCAATCGCGTATCTGAACACGAAAATCATCACGAAAAACAGCGCAGCGGGCGCGAAACACCGCGAACGCTCGCCTATCGCCGCAGACGAGTCAAATCCCGTAAAATTGATTATCGGGAGAATAATCGTAAGCGTTGCCGCCGCAATGAACTGATAAAGCGCAAAAATCGTTATTCTGATGTTATACTTGTGTTTTGCCGGCTCGTAAACCTTCGTTCCGTTTTCAAGCAGCGTTTCCCTTTTCTTTATGCCCTCTTTTATCCAAGCGTAAATTATAACGGCGAAAAGCGCCGCCGCAAGCGCGCCCATTCCGAAGCTGTCGGTCATAAAGGTGTATAATTCGCCGAAAATCCTGTCAAAGCCGTTGGTTAAATTCACCTCGAAGGAAAAACTCGAAATCGCGTCGTCCGAAACGTTCGCCGCGTACCGCATAACCATAATCCGCGCAAAATGCTCTGTGACAAACGATACTACAAGCGAGCCGCAGAACGCGGGTATATTCATAAGCTTTTCGCGGAGAAAAACGCGCGCTATTATTACCGTAAGGAGTATCGCCCAGACAACCGCAATAAGGTCTGGGTTTGCCGCAAATGCCGCCGCGCACAGAAAACCCGTAAGCAATGACATCGTAAAGCGCGTATAGCGGTTTTTCTTGTCCCATGCCGCGTAAACGCACAGGATAAGCACCCACACCATAAGACAGGTTATCGCGTCCGCAGAGATAAACTTCGAGCATGTCACAACGGAAACGTACATTCCGCAGCAAAGCGCCGCCAGAAGCTTCTGCCGAACGCGCTCAACGCCGAGTTTTCCCGCGAGGTGATAGGAAATAAGCGGGATAAAGCTTACAATAATCGCGTTTATGACAAGCATAGCCTTGTAAAGAGCGTATGGATTGTCAAAAACGAGAAAAAGCGGCGTGTAAATCAGCGAGTGGATATAACCGCCGTGCACGCCTATCTGTCCCAGCATATCCGACCAGTTTTTCCCCGAAAAGAACGCGGCGATGCCCGCGGCACTTATTTCTTCGGGAAAAACCGCGGGAAGCTCCATACACATTGTCATAAGCGAATTTACGACAACCGAAAATGCGTAAAGAATAAACATTACGCCTTTGTCGCCGAAAGACGCATAGAATTGTTCAAGCCGACGTTTCATAAGCGTTTCCTTTGTTTCAGAATATACCGAGCAAATCGGAAGGATTGTCGAACGAACCCGAAAGCCACAAAATTCCGCTTGCTAAGAGCAGCAGCACAAGACAGCCCACAATCGCCCTCAGCACGGACGGTCTTCCCTTTTCCGCGAGCGCTTCGTAATACTCGTCCGAGAGCGTGTCGCCCTGAAAACTCGTCCGGAACTTCTTTATGCTCTTGACCGCGTGAAGATAATAGATATAATCTCCGAACGCGCTCAGGATAACAAATGTCGCAAGGGAATAGATATTGAGCAGATAATACGCTCCGCTTGTGCTGAAAAACGACGGGAAAAACGCCGAAAATCCAAACGGAACAAGCAGAATTACCATTGAAATCAATCCGAAAATATCCATTTTGCGGTAAAACTGAAAAGCGGGCGCGAGAAATCCCGACGCAAAGTTAAAGAACACTCTGCGCTGTTTTCCGCCCGACTTAGAGCGGAAGATATCAAACGCTCTGCCATAGTGAAAAGCGCTTGTCGCGGTATATGCGGTAAGCTCTTTCATACTTACGCCGTCCTCGCCGAGAGCGGGGTCGCTAAGCTTTTTGAAAAAGCTGCCTAAGCCCTCGTCCTCGCCGCCAAGCTCCTCGAACAGGCTGCCGCCCTGTTCCGTTTCGGCTTGTTCGTCGGAGTTATCGACAGCAAACGTATTCTGAGGTGTCTGGGTAGGCTCCGGCTCGTCGGGAAGACGTCCGTTCCACACGAAACCGCTTTCGTGAAGATTTTCCAGACCGCAATGACCTTTACTTTCATAGCAAACCCTGTGGTGCGGGGTGCCGCAAATCGGACAGACGACAACGTCCGCCTTATCCGTAAACCGCGCCCTGCAAACCGGGCAAAGCTTATTTTCAAATCTGTTGTTCATTTCAATTCCTTTCACGGGTACACATACTCATATTATATTATAACACATTTTCTGCAATTTTTCAACCTTTATATGCTTTCCTTTTCTGAAAATTTCATCACATTTTGTTTAAAATCTCTGTTTTCTCCTTAAACGCTTGCTTTTCTGCAAAATAACGCTTTTCTTTTGTAAAAAACAAAACGAAAAAGGCTCTCCATCGGGAAAGCCTTTTAAACGTTTGTCGATTAAATCAAACCAGCTCGATAATCGCCATTTCAGCGGCGTCGCCGCGGCGCGGACCAAGCTTGTAAATTCTTGTATAACCGCCGTTTCTTCCGTTGTACTTAGGAGCGATTTCATCAATGAGCTTCTTTGCAACGGCTTCCTTGGTGATGTACGAGAATACCTGGCGCTTTGTGTGAAGCGTGTTTGCCTTGCCGAGCGAAATCATCTTTTCAGCCTCAGCGCGAACTTCCTTTGCGCGAGTAACCGTGGTTTCGATTTTTCCGTTTTCAAGCAGGAAAGTAACCATACCTCTGAGCATTGCCTTTCTATGGTCGCTTGCTCTGCCGAGTTTTCTGGAACCGGGCATAATATCTTCTCCTTTCGGGAAATGTTAATTTAATTTACTTGCTCTCCTCAGAGTTCATAAGCTCGCAGCCGAGCGACTGAAGCTTCGCCTTAACCTCGTCAAACGACTTTTTGCCGAGATTTCTAACCTTCATCATATCCTCCGGCGACTTGTTTACAAGGTCCTCGACGGTGTTGATTCCGGCTCTCTTCAGGCAGTTGAACGAACGAACGGAAAGCTCAAGTTCTTCGATAGTCATTTCGAGAACCTTGTCCTTGCGGCTTTCCTCGCGCGTTTCCATAAGCTCCTGAGGATTGGTTTCATCGGAAAGCTCCGCAAAGAGCGAAAGCCTTTCGATAAGGATTTTCGCCGCATAGGAAACAGCTTCCTTAGCGGAAATTGTGCCGTCGGTCCAGATTTCGATTATGAGCTTTTCATAGTCGGTTCTCTGACCAACGCGTGTATTTTCAACCGTATAGTTGCACTTCAGCACGGGAGTGTAGATGCTGTCAATCGGAATAACGCCGATAACGGGCTGGAGCTGATTTTTGTTCTGCTCCGCCGAAACATAGCCTCTGCCTCTGTCGAGCGTAATGTCCATATACAGCTTAGCGCCTGCACCGAGCGACGCGATGTGCATTCCGGGGTCGAGAATTTCGACCTCGCTGTCGGTTTTGATATCGCCGGCAGTAACCTCGCACTCGCCCTCAGCCTCGATATAGATAGTCTTGGGGGCTTCGCCGTACATTTTTGCCCTAAGACCCTTGATGTTAAGAATGATTTCAGTAACATCTTCTTTAACGCCGGGAATGGTTGAAAACTCGTGCTGAACGCCGTCGATTTTAACCGACGTCGCAGCAACTCCCGGCAATGAGGAGAGCAGAACCCTGCGAAGGCTGTTTCCCAGGGTGTTTCCATATCCGCTCTGAAGAGGCTCCAGAACGAACATTCCATAAGTTCCGTCCGACCTTAGCTTAAAGGTCTCGATGTTGAGCTTTTCGATTTTTTCAAGCATTGGTAACCCTCCCCGCAAGCTTGTCTGTCACGGAAAAGAGGAAAATCCTCCTCGCCGTTTACCTAAATTATCCGTTTTGTGCCTAGCCGATGATGTCGGCATACCGTATTCCTGTTAATTTTAAATCATGCTCGCGCCGTTACATAGAAGTATTGACGCATTTTTTCGGCTCTAATCGTGAAATCCGAAAATGAGTATGAATTAAAAATAACTGCACTAAATATCTGTATGCTCTCAGTAAATCCGTTATTCTCCGCGCTACGTCGGAAAGCGGATTTAGACGGCAATTATTTAGAATACAGCTCGATAATCAGGTGCTCGGCAATCTCGAAATCGAGGTCGTCGCGATTAAACGTGCGGGTAACCTTTGCGGTCTGCTTTTCCTTGTCGACGTCAAGCCACATAGGAGTAAGTCTGCCGCCTGCTACTTCAGCAATCTGCTCAAACTTCTTGCTCTTTTTGCTCTTATCGCGAAGGGAAATAACGTCGCCAACCTTAACTCTGTAAGAGGGGATATCAACTCTCTTACCGTTCACACAGAAATGACCGTGAGAAACAAGCTGACGAGCCTCGCGGCGGGTAATAGCAAGACCCATTCTGAAAACGATATTGTCAAGTCTGCTTTCGAGAATCCTGAGGAGGTTTTCGCCGGCAATGCCCTCTTCCTTGGTTGCAAGCTCATAGTAGTGATAGAACTGCTTCTCAAGAACGCCGTAAACGAACTTCAGCTTCTGCTTTTCCTTAAGCTGCTGACCGTACTCGGAAACCTTCTTGCGGCGGTTGCCCTCGGGGTGTCTTTTGGACTTCTTATTCTCGGAATAGCCCAGAACTGCGGGGCTGATATCCAGACTTCTGCACTTTTTCAAAATCGGGTCGCGATTTATAGCCATAGTAAAATTCCTCCGTTAGTTAATGTTATATCGGCAAAGCCGACGCCGAGCAAACGTTGCGCTCGACTTTCTTCGTCCGTCTGCCCGAAATATCGGGCAAAGCGGAAATTCAGACTCTTCTTCTCTTGGGGGGACGGCAGCCGTTGTGGGGAATAGGAGTAACGTCCTTGATGAGCTTTACTTCAAGACCTGCAGCCTGAAGCGCTCTGATAGCCGCCTCGCGTCCCTGACCGGGGCCCTTTACATAAACCTCAACGGTCTTCAGTCCGTGCTCCATTGCAGCCTTAGCAGCAACGTCGGCAGCAGTCTGTGCAGCAAACGGGGTAGATTTTCTCGAGCCTCTGAAGCCGAGTCCGCCCGCGGAAGCCCACGAGAGAGCGTTTCCCTGAAGGTCGGTGATGGTGACGATAGTGTTGTTAAAGGACGACTGAATATGAGCTGCGCCGTTCTCGACGTTCTTACGCTCACGGCGTCTGCGAACAACCTGTTTTGCTTTTGCCTGTGCCATTTATTTACCGCCTTTCATATTATTTCTTCTTGTTTGCAATTGTCTTCTTGGGACCCTTGCGAGTTCTGGCGTTGGTCTTTGTGCGCTGACCGCGAACGGGGAGACCCTTGCGGTGACGCGTGCCGCGATAGCAGTTGATTTCAACCAGACGCTTGATGTTAAGAGCAACCATTCTTCTGAGGTCGCCTTCTACAACGTAGCCTTCCTTGTCGATAACGTCGCGGATTTTCGCTTCGTCGTCGTCTGTAAGGTCGCGAACGCGTGTGTCGGGATTAACACCCGCTTTTGCCAGAATATCATTTGCGGACTTTCTGCCGATGCCGTATACATAGGTAAGACCTATTTCAACGCGCTTTTCCTTAGGCAAATCCACGCCTGCAATTCTTGCCATACTTATTTTCCTCCTGTCCGGGAATTAACCCTGTCTTTGCTTGTGTTTAGGTTCAACACAAATAACCATAACCTTGCCCTTGCGCTT
>DPBR01000092.1:57181-57945 GCA_003516865.1 Oscillospiraceae bacterium | reverse complement strand
ATAACCTTGCCCTTGCGCTTGATAACCTTGCATTTATCGCACATAGGCTTTACCGAAGGTCTGACTTTCATTGTAATACCTCCTCCTGAGCGCCGCGGCGCTCAAATGAAACAAAACCGTGTAAGCAAAATCACTTGGCGCGCCAGGTAATTCTGCCTTTTGTAAGGTCGTAGGGCGACATCTCAACAGTAACCTTATCGCCGGGAAGAATTCGTATATAATTCATTCTCAGCTTTCCGCTTATATGAGCGAGAATTTGGTGACCGTTTGAAAGCTCCACCTTGAACTGTGCGTTTGGCAGCGCCTCCAATATTGTGCCTTCCACTTCCAGTACGTCATCTTTAGACAAGCTTATTCACTCTCCTGTAACGCGCTGTCCTGCCCGAACAGCTCTCTGAGCGTTCGCCGCAGTTTTCTGTCCGTAAGACCGTCGGGATTAATAACCCGATTTGTCGCTTGGACGTGTTTTTGATTTTTTTTCTTCGGCTTATCGAGCTTTCGCTCTTTGCCGTCGGCGACGAAAATGAAATCGCCGTCAATCCGGACGACCATCATCGCCCTTCCGCAGTCATGACCTGCGCGGCTTATAACCACAGTACCCGCCGCAAACATCAGTGGCTCTCCAAAGTCAGAATAAGAGGTTCGCCGTTTGTGATGGCGATACTGTGCTCGAAGTGACAGGAAAGGCTGCCGTCTGTGGTGACGACGGTCCATTTGTCGCCGAGTATCCTTACTCTGTTGCTGTGTGAATTAACCATCGGCTC
>DPBR01000092.1:41071-56985 GCA_003516865.1 Oscillospiraceae bacterium | reverse complement strand
TATCGATTGCGATAGTCATACCGGGAACAAGCCTCGGTCCGTGACCTGCTTTGCCCTCGTTCGGCACTTCGGGGTCCTCGTGCATTTCGCGTCCGACTCCGTGACCGATGAATTTTTCCGCAACGGCATATCCGCCGCTCTTGACGTGAGTTTCAATCGCGTGAGAGATGTCGCCGACGCGGTTTCCCGCAACAGCCTGCTCAATGCCTTTATAAAGCGCTTCTTCGGTATACTTCATAAGCCGCTTTGCTTCGTCCGAAACCTCGCCGACCATAAAAGTTTTCGTGTTGTCGCCCATAAAGCCGTTAAGCTCGGCTACGATATCGCAGGAAATGATATCGCCGTCCTTGAGGACCGCTTTTTTGCTTGGGATTCCGTGGATAAGCTGCTCGTTGATGGAAAAGCAGTTGTGACCGGGAAAGCCCTCGAAGCCATAGCAGGGACAGCTTCCGCCCTTTGAACGGATAAATTCGTCAACGATTCTGTCCAGTTCCCATGTGGAAACGCCCGCCTTGGCGTTCTTTCCTGCGAGCGCGAGAGCCTGCGCCGCAAGCTCGCCCGCTTTTATCATACCTTTAAGCTCTTCGGGATTTTTTATCTGAATCATTAGTTACCTCTGATAGCCGCCAGCGTAAGCCTTGAAGTTTCGGCAATTTCGTTCTGACCCTCAACGGTAACGAGCTTTCCTCTCTTAGCGTAATAATCCTTGAGGGGCGCCGTTTTCTCATGATAGGTTTTCAGACGAGCCTGAACCGTTTCGGGCTTATCGTCGATTCTCTGAACGACCTTTGCGCCGCAAGCGTCGCAGATTCCTTCAACCTTTGTGGGCTTATATTCGATGTGATAGGAGTTTCCGCAGCCCTCGCAAACGCGTCTGCCGCTCATTCTCGCGGTGATTGCCTCGTCGGAAACCGCAATTTCAACAACCTTATCAATCTGAACGCCCATTTTATCAAGCGCTTCCGCCTGTTCAACCGTTCTGGGGAAGCCGTCAAGGATAAAGCCGTTCTGTGCGTCGGGCTGAGCAATTCTGTCCTTGAGGATACCGATTACGACATCATCTGGAACAAGCTCGCCTGCGTCCATAAAGCTTTTTGCCTTAAGACCTGCTTCTGTTCCGTTTTTAACTGCTTCTCTGAGCATATTTCCCGTAGAGATAGCGGGAATATTAAGCTCCTTGCAGACAACCTCTGCCTGAGTGCCTTTGCCGGCGCCGGGAGCGCCTAAGAATATCATATTCATAAGTCATTCTCCTGTCTGAGCGGTACAGCCCGCGGCTCTGACGACAGCGTGTACCGCCGTCAAAGCCCAAGCTGATTATCAGTCCAAAAATCCGGGATGGTGGCGCATCATAATCTGGCTTTCGAGAGAGCGAACCGTCTCAAGTGCAACGCCGACAACGATGAGCATTGTGGTGCCGCCGAGCGCCAGACCGGGGATACCCGATACCATAGAGAAGATAATCGGGAAAATCGCGACTATTCCGAGGAAAATCGCTCCGATGAGCGTAACCTTGTTGAGAGAGTTGTGAATGAAGTCGGACGTGGGCTTTCCGGGGCGATAGCCGGGGATTGCACCGTTGTTCTTCTTCAGATTGTTTGCAATCTCAACGGGATTGTAGGAAATCGCAACGTAGAAGTAGTTGAACGCGATTATGAGCAGGAAGTAGATTACCGCGTAAACGGGTGAATTCTGGCTGAAGAAGCGGACAAAACCGTCCCAGAAAGAATCTCCCGTACCGTTAATTCCGAAGAAGAAGCAGATTGTCTGCGGAAGCGACATAAGCGACATCGCGAAGATAATCGGCATAACGCCGCTCATCGCAACCTTAATCGGAATATGGGTTGATTGACCGCCGTACATCTTGCGTCCGACAACTCGCTTTGCGTACTGAACCGGAATTCTGCGCTCAGCGTTTGTCATAAAGATTACGAACCACATCATCGCAATGTAAATCAGAACGATTACGACAATGAAAGGAATCTTGCTCGCGTCCGTCTGACAGAGCTTGATATAGGTGTTTACATCATCGGGGAAACGCGCGACGATACCTGCGAAAAGTATCATTGAGATGCCGTTTCCAATGCCATTTTCGTTAATTCTGTCGCCGAGCCAGATGATAACCGAAGCTCCCGCGACAAAGCACGCAACGATAGTGATAGCCGACAATACCTGCGCGAGGGTGTCAGCGCCCTCGCCGTATTTCAGAAGCTCCGTGACGCCATAATCTGTTCTGACGCCGCCTCTGAGCGTGAAGTAGAACGCAACCGCCTGAATAACCGCTATTCCGAGAGAAGTAAACTTTGTGATTTTGTTTATCTTCTTTCTTCCCTCCTCGCCTTCTTTTGAAAGGCGTTCGAGAGGAGGAATAGCGACCGTGAGAAGCTGAATGATAATCGACGCGTTGATGTAAGGCGTGATTGACATTGCGAGAAGCGTTCCCTGAGAGAGCGCGCCGCCCGTCATGGTGTCGAGGTAATTCAGCAGCGAAGCGTCGCCGATAAGGTCTTTTATGCCCTCGTTGTTGAGAAAAGGAACGAAGATGCTTGAGCCTAAGCGGAACAGTATGATGATAAACAGCGTGTACAGAATCTTTTTGCGAAGCGCGGTATCAACCCACGCGTTGCGAAAGACCGTAAGCATTCCGTTCAATTACATCACCTCAGCCTTTCCGCCTGCCTTTTCAATTTTTTCCTGAGCGGAAGCTGTGAACTTAACCGCCTTTACGGTAAGCTTCTTTGTAAGCTCGCCGTTGCCGAGAATTTTAACGCCGTCCTTTGCGTCCTTGATAGCGCCGGAAGCTATAAGAGCCTCTGCGTCAACGACTGCGCCGTCCTCGAATCTCTTTTCAAGCTCGGAAACGTTAACGGTAGCAAATTCAGCGGCAAAAATGTTGTTGAAGCCTCTCTTCGGCATTCTTCTCTGAAGCGGCATCTGACCGCCCTCGAAGCCGGGTCTGATAGAACCGCCCGAACGAGCCTTCTGACCCTTGTGTCCCTTGCCAGCGGTCTTACCCTGACCGGAACCGTGACCTCTGCCGATGCGCTTAACGTCCTTAACAGCGCCGATTGCCGGCTTTAATTCGTGAAGTTTCATTAACTATTGCACCCCATTTCTTTAGTTGATAGCTTGCAGAACACTGCTTTTCAGACTTCTTCAACCTTAATAAGGTGAGCGATAGTCTTGATTTTGCCTCTTGTAGCGCCGTTATCGGGCTGAGTAGTCACAGAGTTAATCTTGTGAAGACCCAGCGCCTTGGCTGTGGCAATCTGATTTTTCTTGCAGCTGTTTAAAGAGCGTACAAGAGTAATTTTTAAGTCTGCCATTGTGTAATCCTCCTATAAGCTCTTAAATCAAAGCTCCTTGACGCTCTTGCCTCTGAGAGCCGCAACTTCTTCCGCGGTGCGCAGCGACATAAGGCCCTGCATAGTAGCTCTTACAACGTTGCAGGGGTTATTTGAGCGAAGGGACTTAGTACGAATGTTCTTAATTCCCGCCATCTCAATTACGGCACGAACGGGACCGCCTGCGATAACGCCGGTACCCTCGGGAGCGGGACGCATCAGAACTGCGCCTGCGCCAAACTTACCCGTAATCTCGTGAGGAATGGTAGTGCCCTTGAGAGCAATCTTGTGAAGATTTTTCTTCGCGTCGTCAATTCCCTTGCGGATTGCGTCGGGAACCTCGTTGGATTTGCCCATACCGAAGCCTACTGTTCCGTTTCCGTCGCCAACAACTACGAGAGCCGAGAACTTCATAATACGTCCGCCCTTAACGGTCTTGGAAACACGGTTGATGTAAACAACCTTCTCAGAAAGCTCGTTTTCTGTCTGTTCAATTCTAGCCAAGTGATTTCCCTCCTTATCAGAAATTGAGTCCGCCTTCTCTTGCGCCTTCAGCAAGAGCGGCTACTCTTCCGTGATACACATATCCGCCTCTGTCGAAAACAACGTCGGTGATACCTGCGTTCTTCGCCTTTTCAGCAATCATCTGTCCGACTTTCTTAGCAGCCTCGCAGTTGCCGCCGTACATACCGAAACCCTTTTCGGTGGAAGAAGCAGCGCAGAGCGTCTTGCCGTTAACGTCGTCGATTATCTGAGCATAAATATGCATAGAAGAACGGAAAACATTAAGTCTGGGGCATTCGGGAGTACCCGAAATCTTGCCGCGAACGCGCTTATGACGGCGCATTCTGCTCTTGTTCTTATCGATTATTTTAACCATTGTTCTTATCCTTTCACGGTCTTATCCCTGTACGCGCAGCGACGCGTATTGCGGGAAAAGCCTTTCAATCAGAATTAATATCTCACGAGGCGAAAAAGCCCCGATATAATCAATATTACTTCTTGCCCTTTCCTGCCTTGCCTTCCTTGCGGCGGATATACTCGTCAACGTACTTGATACCTTTACCCTTGTAAGGCTCGGGAGGACGCTTGCTTCTGATTTCGGAAGCGCGCTGGCCAACCTTCTGCTTGTCGATTCCGACAACGATAATCTTGTTGGGGCTGGGGACTTCAAGCTTGCAGTCGTCCGTATCGGAAACAACGACCTTGTGAGAATAGCCGAGGTTCATGATAACGTCCTTGCCCTGCTTTTCGCATCTGAAGCCGACGCCGTTGATTTCGAGTTCCTTCTTGTAGCCCTCCGTAACGCCTACAACCATATTGTGGATAAGCGTTCTTGTAAGACCGTGAAGCGAACGGGAAATATTCTCGTCGTTCGGGCGCTCAACAGTGATGGTGTTGCCCTCGTGGGTAATCTTCATTGTGTGGTTGAACTCTTTTGTGATTGTGCCCTTAGGACCTTTTACGGTTACAACGAAGCCGTCGATTTTAACGTCAACGCCCGCGGGAACAGTAATAGGCATTCTACCGATTCTTGACATTACTATTCCTCCTTACCATACGAATGCCAGCACTTCGCCGCCGACATTCATTTCGCGAGCCTTTTTATCCGTCATAATGCCCTTGGAAGTGGAAACGATAGCGATTCCGAGGCCCTTCATAACCTTGGGCATATCCTTGCAGTTGGAGTAGATTCTCAAACCGGGCTTGGAAACTCTTCTGAGACCGGTGATAACCTGCGACTTGCTGTCGGTATACTTGAGAGTGATTTTGATAACGCCCTGCTTGTTGTCGTCAACAACCTTGAAGGACTTGATGTAGCCCTCGTCAAGCAGAATCTGAGCAATCTGCTTCTTAAGGTTGGAAGCGGGAACGTCAACAGTTGCGTGCTTTGCGGAATTGGCGTTGCGAATTCTCGTAAGCATATCCGCGATAGTATCTGTAATCTGCATTCATTTACCTCCTAACGCTGAGCCGTTACGAATTCCATCGGCGCTGCGCGCCCGTTCGTCGTACTCGCATAATCCTGCGCCAAAGCGCGATATTGATGCCGGACCTCTGAAAAACCCGTCCGGCGAGGGAATTTGCAGAAGCGAATTGATTACCAGCTCGACTTCTTCACGCCGGGAATCTGTCCCTTGTAAGCAAGCTCTCTGAAGCAGATTCTGCAAATGCCGAACTTGCGCATATAAGCGTGAGGTCTGCCGCAAATCTTGCATCTGTTGTAAGCGCGAGTCGAAAATTTCGGCTCTCTGAGCTGCTTCTGCTTGAGTGACATCTTAGCCATAGCTTTCCTCCGTTCTAATTACTTCTCGAAAGGAGCGCCCATCAGGGTGAGCAGCTCTCTGGCTTCTTCGTCGGTTTTAGCGGTTGTGATGAAGTTGATATCCATACCGCGAACAGCGTCGATTTTATCGTATTCGATTTCGGGGAAGATAAGCTGTTCCTTCAGACCGAAAGAGTAGTTTCCTCTTCCGTCAAAGGAGTTGGGGTTAATACCTCTGAAATCGCGTACACGAGGAAGCGCTACATTGAAAAGTCTGTCGAGAAACTCGTACATAATCTCTCCGCGGAGCGTAACCTTAACGCCGATAACCTGACCTTCTCTTAACTTGAAGTTCGCGACAGACTTCTTGGACTTGCAGGCAACGGGCTTCTGACCGGTGATGGTAGCAAGCTCAGCCATAACGTTGTCGATAATCTTCGCGTTCTCCTTTGCCTCGCCGCAGCCTACGTTTACAACGATTTTGTCGAGCTTCGGGGTCTGCATAACAGACTTATAGCCGAATTTCTTAAAAAGCGCGGGAGCTACGGTTTCCTTGTAGAATTCTTTCATTCTTGCCATAGTTTTTTCCTCCGTTTAAGCCGGGTTTTAGCGCGTGAAGCGAACTTTTGCGCTGCTTATACCCGACCTCTGGGCAATCAATACTTCAGCTCTGCTCCGCAGTGCTTGCAGACTCTGATTTTCTTGCCGTCCTCAATCTTGTGACCTACTCTTGTAGGCTTGTCGCACTTAGGGCAAACAGGCATAACCTTGCAGGCATAAATCGGGCTTTCAGCCTGAACTCTGCCGCCGAGCTGACCCTGCTGCTTGGGCTTAACGTGCTTGGTAACCATATTGATACCCTCAACGATTACCTTGCCCTCCTTGGGGGAAACAGTCAGAACCTTACCGGTTTTTCTCTTGCCGTTCTGACCGTTAGTGAACTTATCCTTGCTGTCGCCCGTCATAAGAGCGACTGTGTCGCCGACTTTAATATTCATACCGCGGCACCTCCATTAAAGAACTTCGGGAGCAAGGGAAAGGATTTTCATATAATCCTTATCTCTCAGCTCTCTTGCAACCGGCCCAAAAATACGAGTTCCCTTCGGATTTTTGTCCTCCTTGATGATAACCGCCGCATTTTCGTCAAAGCGGATATATGTGCCGTCGTCGCGTCTCAGACCCTTTGCCGAGCGAACTACAACGCACTTTACGACGTCGCCCTTTTTAACAACGCCGCCGGGTGTAGCTTTTTTAACGGAAGCTACGATAACGTCGCCGATATTTGCGTATCTTCTGCGGGTTCCGCCCAGCACTCTGATACACATAAGCTCCTTGGCGCCGGTGTTGTCAGCAACCTTGAGCAATGTCTGCATTTGTATCATGGCTTATACTCCTTCCCTGTCGGAAGATTTCCGACGAAAAAATCAGAAATTACTTAGCGCGCTCGATGATGTTTACAAGACGCCATCTCTTATCCTTGGAAAGGGGTCTTGTTTCCATAATCTCAACTCTGTCGCCAACCTTGCAGGTGTTCTCCTCATCGTGAGCCTTGAGCTTGATTGTGCGCTTTACGATTTTCTTGTAAAGAGGATGACGAACATTATCCTCGATAGCGACAACGATTGTCTTATCCATCTTGTCGCTTACGACTTTGCCTACTCTAGTTTTTCTAAGATTTCTCTCCATTTTTAGTTCTTATCCTCCTTCCTTAATTCTGAGCCGTAAGCTCGCGTTCGCGCTGAACGGTCTTGATGCGAGCGATGTCCTTCTTGACAGCCTTTATTCTGGTGGGGTTGTCAAGCTGGTTTACGGCGAGCTGGAAGCGCAGATTAAAAAGCTCCTGTTTGAGCTCGGCGAGCTTAGTTTCAAGCTCTTTTTCCGAAAGATATTTAATTTCCGAAGCCTTCATTAAAGCTCACCTCCGTCTTCCTTTTTAACAAACTTGCACTTGATAGGAAGCTTGTGCATCGCAAGACGCATAGCTTCTTTAGCGGTTTCCTCGGAAACGCCGGCGATTTCAAACATAACTCTGCCGGGCTTTACAACGGAAACCCAATATTCGGGCGAACCTTTTCCCGAACCCATACGAGTGCCGAGCGGCTTTGTCGTAACGGGCTTATCGGGGAAAATCTTAATCCAAACCTGACCGCCGCGCTTGATATAACGCGTCATAGCGATACGGGCCGCCTCAATCTGGTTGGACTTAATCCAAGCAGCTTCGAGCGCCTGAAGACCATATTCGCCGTTCGTAACCTTGTTGCCTCTTGTAGCAACGCCCTTACGGCGACCTCTCTGCACTCTTCTGTACTTTACTCTCTTAGGAAGCAGCATTATTCGTTACCCCCTTCTTTTTTTGCTTCTGTTCTGGGCTTACGGGGAGGACGACGGTCGCCGTTTCTGCCCGCGCCGTTTGCTCTGTCGTTACGGCGTCTGTCACCGCGCTCGTTTCTGTCGGTGCGAGCGGGCTTGTTCGCGGGGATTTCGCCCTTGAGAACTTCGCCGTTGTAAATCCAAACCTTAACGCCGATTACGCCGTAGGTTGTGTTAGCTCTTGCAACGCCGTATTCGATATCAGCGCGAAGAGTCTGAAGCGGGATTGTACCCTCGTGATAGCTCTCGGAGCGAGCGATTTCCGCGCCGCCCAGACGACCGCTAACCATGGTCTTGATACCCTTAGCGCCGCTCTTCATCGTTCTGCCGATAGCCTGCTTCATAGCGCGTCTGAAGGAAACGCGTCCTTCAAGCTGCTGAGCGATGCTGTCAGCAACAAGCTGAGCGTTGAGGTCGGGATTCTTGATTTCAACGATATCGATAGAAACCGTCTTTCCGATGAGCTTTTCAACCTCACCGCGAATTTTCTCAATCTCTGCGCCCTTGGGGCCTATAAGCATTCCCACCTTGTCGGCGTGAATGTAGATTTTGATTTTGTCAGCGCCTGTGCGCTCAATCTGAATGTCTGCGATACCAACGGCTCTGGAGAGCAGCTGGCCGGTCTTTTCGCCGGATACCTTGCTGAACATTCTCTTGTTCATCAGGTAGTCACGGATTTTGTAATCCTCGACAAGTGTATCACCGAAGGTTGCTTTGCCCGCGAACCAGCGAGAATCCCAATCCTTGATTACACCCACGCGAAGACCGTGCGGATTAACCTTCTGTCCCATTGTAATTCTCCTCCTTATTCAGCTTCTTTAACAACCAGCGTGATGTTGGACGTTCTCTTCATAATTCTGTGCGCTCTGCCGTGGTCCTTGGGTCTGATACGCTTGAGCGTGATACCCGCGCCAACGTAGCACTGAGAAACATAAAGTCTTGAAGTATCCATATTGTGATTGTTTTCAGCGTTTGCAACAGCGGACTTAAGCAGCTTTGCAAGCGGCTCGCAAGCGGACTTGGGCGTATTCTTGAGAATAGCCATAGCCGTTTCAACGGGCTTATTGCGGATTAAATCGAGCACGATTCCAACCTTGCGCGGAGAGATACGTACCTGTCTGAGTTCTGCTCTGGCTTCCATATTCTCCCCTCCTTACTTCTTGCCTGTGGTCTTGCTGCCCGCGTGACCCTTAAAGGTTCTTGTGGGAGCAAACTCGCCAAGCTTGTGTCCTACCATATCCTCGGTAACATATACCGGAACGTGCTTTCTGCCGTCGTGAACGGCAAAAGTGTGACCTACGAAATCGGGGAAAATTGTCGAGGAGCGGCTCCAGGTCTTGAGAACCTTCTTCTCGCCCTTTTCGTTCATATCGAGAACTCTCTTCATAAGAGCTTCCTGAACGTAAGGCCCCTTCTTAATGCTTCTTCCCATTATAAATTCCTTTCAAGTTAAGCTGCAAGTTAATGAACGGCGACTTTTTGCGGAAACCGCCGCGCCGTTCTTATTAACAGCAACTGTCAAGTTTTTTCTTAGAGGTAATTCCAAAGGCGCAGCCGAAACCCCTCGGCTTTGCCTCAAAATTATTTACCGTTTCTTCTTCTTACGATGAACTTATCGGACGCCTTCTTAAGCGAACGAGTCTTGTAACCGAGAGCGGGCTTGCCCCACGGAGTAACAGGTCCGGGACGTCCAACAGGGGACTTACCCTCACCACCGCCGTGCGGGTGGTCGTTCGGGTTCATAACAGAACCACGGACTGTGGGTCTGATACCGAGGTGACGGGTCTTACCTGCCTTACCGCGGTTTACGTTCTCGTGGTCGAGGTTGGAAACCGTACCGATAGATGCATAGCAGGAAGCCTGAACGTTTCTCAGCTCGCCGCTGGGGAGTCTGAGAAGAGCGTAGCCGTTCTCCTTAGCCATAAGCTGAGCCATATTGCCCGCAGAGCGAACCATCTGACCGCCCTTGCCGGGGTGAAGCTCGATGTTGTGGATAACGGTACCAACGGGGATAGCCTCGAGCGGAAGCGCGTTTCCGGGCTTGATATCCGCGTCTGCGCCTGCTCTTACGTTATCGCCGACTTTAAGTCCGTCGGGAGCGAGAATATATCTCTTTTCATTGTCCTCGTACTGAACGAGAGCGATGAAAGCGGAACGGTTGGGGTCGTACTCAAGGGTAAGAACCGTCGCGTTCATTCCGCGCTTATCTCTCTTGAAGTCGATAACGCGGTATTTTTTTCTGTTGCCGCCGCCGATGTGACGAACGGTTATTCTGCCGTAGCTGTTTCTGCCTGCGGTCTTTTTAACGGGCTCCAGAAGACTTTTTTCGGGAGCAACCTTGGACAGTCCGCTGTAATCGGTAACAGTCATACCTCTGCGGCTGTTGTTGACAGGCTTGTAAACTTTGATAGCCATTTCGTTTCACTCCTTACTCAAATCATTCCGTCGAAGAACTCAATGGTCTTGGAATCCTTGGTAATCGTAACGATTGCCTTTTTCCAATCGGAGGTATAACCCTCGTGTCTGCCCATAGTCTTCTTTCTGCCGCGAACGCTTATCGTGTTGACCTTAGCGACCTTAACGCCCTTGAAAAGAGCCTCGACAGCCTTGGCGATTTCGATTTTGTTAGCGTTTTTAGCCACCTTGAAGGTGTACTTGCCGTTCTGAAGGCATTCGGTGCTGTGTTCGGTGATAATGGGCTTAATGATGATATCCTGTGCAACCTTTTCCATTATGCGTACACCTCCTCAAGCTTTTCAACAGCGCCCTTTACGATAACGAACTTATCGCAGTTCAGGATATCGTAAACGTTGAGGGAGTTAACCTGCGCCGTCTTAACCTTTTCAATGTTGGAAGCGGACTTGATAACCTTGCTGTCAGCGGAGTCGAGAACGATGAGGGTCTTGCCCTGAGCGCCGACCGCGTTAAGCATATTGACCATAGTCTTGGTCTTGTACTCGTCCGTTTTGATTGCGTCAACGACAATCATTTCGTTGCCGATGACCTTAGAGGAAAGAGCGGACAGAATAGCCAGTCTCTTTACCTTCTTGTTCATAACAAATCTGTATGAACGGGGCTTCGGGCCGAGCGCGATACCGCCGTGTCTCCACTGGGGAGCTCTTGTCGAACCCTGACGGGCGTTACCCGTGCCCTTCTGACGATAGGGCTTCTTTCCGCCGCCGCTTACCTCTGTTCTGGTAAGAGTGGACTGAGTGCCCTGACGCTGATTTGCGAGATAATTCACAACCGCGGTATGCATAGCGGTTTCATTCGGCGTGATGCCGAAAACCGCGTCGTTAAGCTCCAGCTCGGAAACGACTTTACCCGCCATATCAACTACGTTAATCTTTGACATATCGTATCGTCCTCCTTACTTTTAAGCCTTAACCGCGTCGCAGATGGTAACAACTCCGCCCTTAGGACCGGGAACTGCGCCCTTGACTGCGATGAGATTGTTCTCAACGTCAACCTTAACGACAACAAGGTTCTGAACGGTAACTCTCTCCGCGCCCATATGACCTGCCATACCCTTGCCCTTGAAAATTCTCGAAGGCGATGAGCAAGCGCCCATGGAGCCTGCCTGTCTTGCAACAGGACCGGAACCGTGCGTTTCCTTGAGTCTGTGCTGGTTGTGACGCTTGATAGCGCCTGTGAAACCCTTACCCTTGCTTGTGCCGACAACGTCGATAACGTCGCCCTCGGCAAAAACGTCAGCCTTTACGATGTCGCCCGTATTGAGAGCGGAAGTATCGTCAAGGCGGAACTCCTTAAGGGTTTTCTTGAAAGCCACGTCGTTTTTCTTGAAGTGACCCTGCTCAGGCTTGTTGACGTGCTTTGCGGAAACGTCGCCAAAGCCGAGCTGAACGGCGTCATAGCCGTCGTTTTCGGTTGTTTTCTTCTGTACTACTACGCAGGGACCCGCCTCGATAACGGTAACGGGTACAACCTTTCCTGCCTCGTCGAAGACCTGCGTCATGCCGACCTTCTTGCCGATGATTGCCTTTTTCATCAGCTGTTCCTCCTTACTTGGTTATTGGTTGAGATTGCTCTCAACATGACCTCGCGCCGCGAATCGGCGTTCGGTTAGTGGTTGAAGAATCGTTGGGTAAATTCCTCAACATAACTCAAAGTCAAAAGCGAAAGCTTCTAACTTTAAATATCCATTGAAATCTCGACGCCTGCGGGCAGCTCCAGCGACTGGAGAGCCTCAATCGTCTTCTGAGAGGGACGGATTACATCGATAAGGCGCTTGTGAGTTCTGAGCTCGAACTGCTCGCGGGAATCCTTATACTTATGAACGGCTCTCAGGATAGTTACAACCTGCTTGTCCGTGGGAAGCGGAATAGGACCCGCAACTCTCGCGCCGCTGCGCTTTGCAGCGTCGACAATCTTAGCAGCGGCAGCGTCCACGATGCCGTGCTCGTAACCCTTAATTCTGATTCTTACTTTTTCGCTTGATGCCATAATCTTAACCTTTCCCGTTTTTGTAAAACGCTTGTGAATAATCGGCGAAGGCTTATTATGAAAAATCCACTGCTCCGTGTGTTTCATCGTTAACCGCACAAGCCTGTTAGTTATCCGAAAAATCCGGACACTTTAACCGACCGCGCACGAAACACGAAGCGCTTCAAATTCTGCCGCCCGAATCTTGTCGGACATTGCTCCGTCGAAGTTACCACGCCGAGCGTGCAATCTCCGACTTCATCGCCTTGTTTCAAAACTGCCCATAGCAGTCGCCAAAAGATATTTTACCACATTGAGCCTTATTTTTCAAGCGTATTATGAAAAATATCCGCATTTTTGCATATAGAATTTTCGCGCAATAATCCCACATTTTCTATGCACTTTGCACAAATCAGGCAAAAATACGGCAAAATCCCCCTAAATATACCATTATAATATAACGATTGTTAAAGCTCCTCCAGAGCGCCCGAAATAACCTCCGCCCATTGCCTTACGATAACGTCGATATCGTTTGTCGTGACGAAAAATCGGCTGTCGTCGGGATTGTCGGTGACGGAGGAAAGCGCGGTTACGAGGGGAACGCCGATTGCCGCAACGGGGATACCGAGGGTTTTGCGGGAAAGTTCACGCTTGCGCCGACCCGCGCCGGAGCCGGGGATAATGCCCGCGTCCGTAATCTGCAAGGTTTTGCCGATATAGCGCGGATTGCCGCAGGAAAGCGCGTCAACGACGATAAGACAGTCCGCGGGAAGCTCGCTTGCGGCGGCGCGGACAAGCCTCGCGGTATCCAGCCCCGTTTTTGCGGCGACGTCGGTTTCAATCGCCGAGAGGAGAAAGCGCTTTGTGCGGAGTTTTGTCAGACCGCGGACGGAAAGCGCGCCGAGGCTGTCGGGAGCAATATCGGGATTGCCAAGCCCCGCGATAAAAACGCGGCCGCGTTCGGGGAGAAACTGCGCGGCAGCCCGCCGCAAAAGCGCGGTTATACCGTCGTCGTGCGGTTCGCCCTCAAGCGTGATGTATCTTCCCGCATTTTTCCCGATTTCACGCGCAGCGCCCGCGCAAATTTTGACGTCCGTGATTTTAACGCCGCCGATTGTGCGCGAAACCGCCGAAACGCCGTCTTTTTCCGTAAAAATCCGCGCCGCTTCCATCGCAAGACCCGTTCTGTCCATTGCATTCCCTCGCTTAACTGAAGTTTTTTCGTTTACCCCCTTGAAATTTTGCTAAAAATGTGTTATAATATCTAGTACTGTGAGAAAAAACCTGCCGATAAAGTCAAAAATAGAAATTTGGCGGGGGATTTTTGGTGAATATAAATAATTTTTCCCGAAAATTCTTGCAAAATTCAGTCAATAAATCAAAAAAGCATACGGAGGTGAAAAAAATGCCGAATATTAAATCCGCAAAGAAAAGAGTAATCACATCTGAGGCGAGATACGAAGCGAACAAGAGCGCAAAGTCCGCTCTGAGAACTTCTATTAAAAAGGCTCGCGAGGACGGAGCAGACGCAGCGACGGTAAAGGCTGCGGTAGTAAGCGTAGACAAGGCTGCCGGCAAGGGTCTTATTCACAAGAACAAGGCTGCTCGCATCAAATCTCAGCTTGCTAAGAAAGCGAACGCATAAGAGAGCTTGTTTCACGTTATAAACCGCCCGCAGCTTATTTGAGGTGCGGGCGCTTTTTTCAACGGACAACCGGAGCGTAAGCGAGGAGGGGGTAATTAAAATGATGATACTAAGAGAGATTACGGATATAAACGAGATAGACGCCGTATTGCGCGAAGCGAAGATGTGCAGACTTGCGCTGATTGACGGCGACAGGCCATATATAGCGCCGCTGCTTTTCGGATATTGCCTGTCGGGAGGAAACCCTGAGTTTTACTTCCGCTGCGGGGAGAAAAGCGAGCTTATCGACATAATAAAGAAGAATAACAAGGCTGCGTTTGAAATTGACAGGCTGAGCGGGGTTGTGCGGGGAGAAGAAAATCCGAGCTTATTTGAGGCGGATTATGAATATGTAAGCGTAACGGGAACAATCGAGTTTATCACGGGAATAGACAAGATAACGGGCTTTAGTCACATTCTGAAGAAATACAGCGAAAACGGCGGCGAATGCAACATCTCGGAGCAGGTTCTGAACAGCTTTGCCGTGCTGAAGCTTACGGCGGACGAAATTTACTGCAAAAAACAAACCAAAGCAATCGGTGAACCGAATGAAAATGAACAAGGAAATGATTAAAGCGAAGCTGCGCGAGCTTCAGGAAAACGAAGAATACGAGCTTATCGAGGAAACGGTAACGGCGCTTCCCGACAGCCTTATAGACGACGATATACTGAATATGCTCTGCTCCGCATACTTTAATCTTGAGGAATACAAAAAGGCGATTGCGCTCCTCGAGGGACAGCGCGAGCGTCTTGACGACGACTACAAGTGGAATTTCCGAATGGGGCTTGCGCTTTACAAAGCGTCCGAGGACGAGGAGTGCGAGGATAACGACGAGCTGAAAAAGCGGATTTTGGAACGCGCGCAGGTATCGTTTGCGAGGTCGATGAA
The DNA here is from genome assembly GCA_003516865.1 of Oscillospiraceae bacterium. Classification (GTDB taxonomy): domain Bacteria; phylum Bacillota; class Clostridia; order Oscillospirales; family Ruminococcaceae; genus CAG-115. Next base: position 41,989 of record DPBR01000092.1, on the reverse strand, counting down.
TATGAATCCGCCCGAAGATTTTCTTGAGGCGGCGGATATGTATATGGAGAAAATCGAGCTTGCTCTCGACGAAATTTACGGCGACAGCGTTGAGGAAGAAATCGCGCCCGAAATGTACTCCGAGGAAGAAATCGACGCGATTGAGGAGCATATAAAAGAGTATTTCGGTGATTTCCCGACGGTATTTCACGAGCTTGTTTCGCCCGATATACACTGCGATATTTACATAGTTCCGCCGACGGAGGAGAAGAATTACTATACTCTGATAACGGTTGGAATGGGCGCGCACATAATGGACGTTCCCGAAGAACTTGACGCCGGAGAACTCGGCAGAGCGGAACTTCTGATATGTCTGCCGGCAGAATGGAAAGTCGGCGAAAACGCGGAAGAATGGTTCTGGCCGATATCGCTGCTGAAAGGGCTTGCGAGGCTTCCGATAAATTGCGAAACGTGGCTTGGCTGGGGACACACGGTTGACCACAGGGAAACATTTGCGGAAAACACGGAGCTTTGCGGTTCGCTTCTGATATATCCGGAAAACGTTGAGAAAGGCGCAGACCGCTGTACGCTTCCGAGCGGAGAAACGGTGAATTTCTTCGAGGTGATACCGCTTTACCGCGAGGAGATGATGTTTAAGCGCGACCACGACACTCACGCGCTTCTGGAGAAGATGAACGAAGTGTCGCATATAATAAAGACCGACCGTGAAAACGTGTGCGAGGGGTATTACAAACAGGGGCTTATCGACTCTTCGGCTGAACACACAAGCAAAATTATCGAGAAAAAGCTGCCTTTGGACGCGATAAACGGCTGCAATCACATAGCGGCGTATCTGCGCTGGTGCATTGAACACGACCTTTGCGACCCGGAGCTTGAAGAAATTTATCCGGATATTGTGGGAGGCGTGAAAAGCGGCGA
>DPBR01000092.1:37721-40877 GCA_003516865.1 Oscillospiraceae bacterium | reverse complement strand
GACCTGCGGCGGTTTATAAACAACTGTCTTGGCGGCGAGCTTTCGATAAATCAGTTTAACTTCGCGGGCTGCATTTTCACGCGCGACTATTATCATCAAAGCTCCGACGAAGCCGAATTCAGTTATCCGCGCGACGTTGACGACTGCGCCGAGAAATATTTCGGAACGGAGAGATACAATTCCGATGAGTTTAAGGACGAAGCGTATCTTTTCGAGCCGTTTGACGAGGATTATTACAAAAGGATATCGAAATATATCGAGCGTGCATATGCGGATTTTTACGCGGATTTCAGCGAATATCAGTACGGCGAGCTTCTTCAGACGGTAAAAACGGCGGAAGAAATTCTGGGCTGCGAGTGCGTTTTCCCGAAAGACCCGACGGATATCGTGCAGGAATGGAAAAAAGCGCTTTCGGAGTGCGAGGGAGAGAACCTGTTTCCGCTTGTGCTGGTGCTTGACGACAGCGCCGAGGAAATCAACAAGGAAGAGCTTGAATGGATTTTGAAATGCGGCGCGGACCGTTTTTGTCAGCCGATTGTTATTGCAAAAACGCCAAAGGACTTTCTCAGCCGCTTTGAAGAATGTGAGCCGTCCGTTTTGAACTCCGATGAAATTGAGCTTAGAAGCGCGCGTCTGGAACGGATTTTCGGGGTAAAACCCGCGGTATTCGAGATATTCGAGAAAGGTTCGCTGCTTATGCTGCCGCGCAAAGAGGGCGGATACACGCTTCTGAAGGGAGATTAAAATGACCGAGAGAGAAGAATTTATCACGATATTCAACGAGAACATAAAGCGCGAGGGCGCGGACAAGCTGCTTGATTTTCTGGAAAACAAGAGCGATTTTTTCACGGCGCCCGCGTCTACGCGATATCACAACGCCTTTGAGGGCGGGCTTCTGCGGCATTCGCTGAACGTGTACAAGTGCTTGGCGGCGTATCTTGAACGAGCGCGCGTGAAAGAGGAATACAAGGTTGAAGCGAGCGCGGAAACAACGGCGATTGTGGCGCTTTTGCACGATTTATGTAAGGTGAACACATACCGCGTTTCCTACCGCAACGCGAAAAATGATAAAACAGGACAGTGGGAGAAAGTGCCTTATTATGAGATACACGACGCTCTGCCCTACGGTCACGGCGAAAAAAGCGTATATATGATAAGCGGATTTATGCGGCTGACGCGCGAGGAAGCGATGGCGATACGCTGGCATATGGGATTTTCGGGAAACGAGGATAAGAATACGATAGGAAGGGCGCTTGAAAAATTCCCGCTTGCGTTTGCGCTTTCGGTAGCTGATATGGAAGCGAGCTATTTTCTCGAAGGCTCGGAGGATTGACAACCCTTTTCCCGCAAACAACATTCCCGAAAAGCGAAAGCATTTCGGGATTTCTTTTTCATAAAACGCAAAACAAGCCATATAAATTAAGGTAACACCGCATAATTATTTTCGTTCAATCACGCAGAGAGTTTTTCGTCAAATTGTGCTAAATCGACGCAGGAATACTGTATGTATTGCTAAGGAGATTTGGTGCAATTTGGCGGAAAAATCAAGTGAGTGAATGAAAAAGGCGAAGCCGGTAATTGTGCGGTGTTGCCTTAAGAAAAGGACAAAATCCGAAAAGGAGCGTTTTATGAAAAGATTTATGTGCTTGCTTTTGTGCATACTGACGCTATTTTCAACGGGCGCGGTGGGATATTGCGACGGGGAGCTTCCGGGCGGGCTTTCGGCGAAAGCGGAGATACTCTATGAAGCGAACACGGGACAGATTTTGTGGTCGAAAAACGCGGACGCGAAGCTTCCGATTGCCTCGGTAACGAAAACGATGTCGCTTTTGCTCTGGGCTGAGGCGATTGACAAGGGAAAATTGACGCTTGAGGAGAAAGTTAAGGCTTCGTCTGCGGCGGCAGGAACGGAGGGTTCGACAATCTGGCTGAATATCGGCGAGGAAATGACTGCGGCAGAGCTTCTGGAAGCGGTAATCGTAAACTCGGCGAACGACGCGTGCGTGGCGCTTGCGGAGCATATATCGGGGAGCGAAGCGGAGTTTGTAAAGCTGATGAACAAGCGCGCGAAAGAGCTTAAAATGACCTCGACGCGTTTCCGCAACTGCACGGGGCTTGACGCCGATGGGCATTATTCAAGCGCGCGTGATATCGCGATTGTGACCGCCGAACTGATGAAGCACGAGGTGTACAGGGGCTGGTTTCTGACGTGGGTTGACTATCTTCGCGGCGGCGAAACGCAGCTTGTGAACACAAACAAGCTCATTCGCTATTACGACGGTATTCTCGGCGGCAAAACGGGAACAACGGACGCCGCGGGATGCTGTCTTGCGGCGTGCGCGGAGCGGAAGAATATGAAGCTGATTGCGGTAACGCTCGGCTGCGATGAGGACGGAGAGCGCTTCGACGAGTGCGAACGGCTTCTAGATTACGGATTTGAACGGTTCGAGCTGTTTTCGCCCGAAATCGACTTCAACAAGCTGAAACCCGTAAAAGTAACGCGCGGAACGCTGTCCCAAATTGACCCGATAATCAAGCGGCAGGGCGAAGAATGCGTTATCGGAAAAGGCAGAGCAAAAGACGTAAAGTACGAATACACCTTCGCCGAGGAACTCGAAGCGCCGATTGAGAAAGGACAGTTTGTGGGAGAATACCTCGTGACCGTCGACGGTGCAGAAGTGTTCCGCTCGGAAATTGTAGCAAAAAACGATATCCCGCGAATGAATTTCTGGCTGTGTTTTATAAGACTCTTGATTTCAATAATTTCAATGTAGCGCCGGTCGTTGCTTCGCTCACAGTAGACGGCTTCGCCTCCAGTCGTCGCGCTCCAGTCGCTCCCGCGGGGTTTAGAACCTTTTTCTGAAGAAAAAGGTTCTAAAAACTCCAAAAAGACTTTTTTGTCGCTTCGCGCAAAAAGTCGTAGTTAGCGGCTCCAGCCCTATGAATCGAGCGTTCACTCGGGTAATGTGCAAGAATCTATGCCTAGTAAGGCGCTCCGTGTGCTTGATTGCAACATAACAAAGCGGGAGAATTTTTGGTTCTCCCGTTATTTCGTATTCAGCGAACACACCCGCAAATCTCGTGGAGCAACAAACCGGGCATAGATTCGTATGTTCCACTCGAGTGAACGCTCGATTCATAGGGCGGTATTGCGGA
>DPBR01000092.1:32806-37487 GCA_003516865.1 Oscillospiraceae bacterium | reverse complement strand
CCGCCGGAGGCACTGGAGCGCGGAGCGCGACGACCGGAGCGAAGCGCCCCTCACATACGAAGTGCGTCTGCGGGGCTGAGTTTAGCGGCTTTAGCGGCGGGATAAGCGCCGAAAAGGGCGCCGAGGAGGGCTGTTGCGGCGGCGGAAAGGGCGAGGGAGGCGATATCGGCGGAAAAGGGGACGCCGAAAGCGAGGCAGCCGACAAAGGACACAAGAAGTCCGCCCGCGATACCCGCCGCGCTTCCGATAAGCGTGAGGAGGACGCTTTCGGCGAGAAATTCGCCGAGGATATCGCGTTTTTTCGCGCCGATAGCCTTTTTTATGCCGATTTCGCGGGTTCGTTCGCCGACGCTCATCATCATTGCGGTCATAACCGAAATTCCCGAAACGACAAGCGAAATTCCCGCCGTAAGCGAAAGCGCGGTGGTTACGATTGACAAAATATCCTCAAGCTGACTTTTCTGGGAGAGAAGATTATTGCAGAGATAGCCGTCGACGTGACCGTTTTTTCTGTCGAGCGCGGAGGTTACGGTATTCGGAGAAAAGTCCTCTGCGCCGATTTTAACGGCGATTTTATCATAAGTCGTTCTGCCGCAGAGCTGCTGCATTGTGGTAATGGGGATATACATAAACCCCGGCATAATGTTCGAGAGCATACCCTGAAGCGAGGAAAGACCCGATTTTGCTACTCCGATAACGGTGAACTCGTGATATTTTCCTCCGAGGAACATTCTGAGTTTCTTCCCGACAACATTACTTCTTCCGTAAGCTTCGACAGCGAATTGCTCGTCGATAACGCAGACTTTTGAAAGCGCGGCGCAGTCGGCGTTTGTGACAAGTCTGCCGTGTTCGGCTTCAAGTGAAATGAGCTTATCCGCGGACTTGTCCACACCCCAGACATAGCAGTCAAGCCGCCTGTCAATCATCTTCGCTTCGGTGACGCTCGCCATAAGCGGCATAACGTCCGTAACGCCGTCAATTCTGCGCACTTCCGAAACGTCATCGTCCGTTAGCGTGACGGAAACCGACTTGCTCGCCGCCTGAACGAGAAGCGTGTCAACGCCCATTGTAACAAGCGTTGAACCGACCTGTTCCGTACCCACGGCGCCGATTGTCGATATCAGAGTAACCGAAAAAACGCCGACCGCGATACCCGCCATTGTGAGCAGAGAGCGCACTCGCGCGCGGAATATGTTAATAAGAATTTTCAGCATTATTCACCCTCGACACGGACGTATTTCTTCCCCTCGACAGCTTTCGGGTCGGCGAAAATTTCTTCTTTCGCGGTAATTCCGCGCATAATTTCCGCGCCGTCCGAAAATTCTTTTCCCGTTGTGATATCGCGGCGCAGCGCCTTGCCGTTCTCGTAAACATAGACAAATTCGCCTACTTCGTCCTGTTCAATCGCGGAATAAGGCAAAACGACAATTTCGCGCGGCTCGGAAAGGACGATTGAAACGTCCGCCGAAAGCCCCGATTTAAAGCGCTTGTCCTGTGTTGACGGCGATATTCTGACATCGACGACGGTTTCCAGCACAGCGCCGTTATAGCGGCTTCTGGCGGCGGAGGAAATCGCGCTTACGCTGCCGAGAAAAAGCTCGTTCGGGAAAGCGGCTGGCGTAAACATAACCTCCTGACCGATTTTGACTTTCGCGATATCAAGTTCGCTAATCGCCGCGACAATTCCAAGCTCGTTTCCCTGCGCCACGGTGACGACTGGCGCGCCGCTCTGAACGGCGGAATTTGAGCCGCAGGTTGAGATAACGCGCCCGGAGCAGTCCGCGCTGATTTTTTCGGGAATAAGCGCGGTTGCCGCCTGAAGGTCGGTTGCCGCAAAGCTGAGCATATTCATTCGTCCGAGGCTCTCGATAAACGCCGCGGACGCTTTTTTGTCAACGGCGGCGACAACATCTCCCGGAGAAACAAGGTCGCCCTCGCCGACGTAAAGCCTTGAAACGACAACGGGAAGCGCGCAGGTGATATCGCGCTCATCTTCATAGGAAAACTCGCCCGTGCCGTTGACGGTTTCGCTGAACGTACGCACAGACGGCGATGTAACGCGGCAAACGGGCGCGGAGCTTTCGATAACGGCGGGAAGAAACGCTGGAACAAGCCCTGCCGCAAGCGCAAAAAACGCCGCAGCCGCAATGATTTTTTTCAAGAAATCAACCCCTTTTGATTTTGTAACAGCATTATTGTTGCGGATAACGGCGAAAATATTCCCGAAAAACGGAAGAAATTTGTGCGTTTTTGTTCCTTTTAAATCGGGAGCAGAATGTGAAAAAGCCTTGACAATGGGATAAAACTGTGATATAATAATAGAATGTTGAAATATACACAAATAAAGAAACGGAGTGAAAAAATTGAAGAGCAAAATCACAAAACCCGTTTTCTTCGTCGTATTTATTCTGATAATCGCGTTTACCGTGCTGAGCACAATGGGTATAAAGACCTATAACGGCGATATAAAGAATTATTACGTCTGGGGAATAGACGATATAAGATGGGGAATAGACATACGCGGCGGCGTAAACGTAACGTTCGGCGTTCCTGAAGATTACGCCAAGGAAAACGAAATAACCGTTGACAACCTCAACGCCGCGAAATCCATTATGGAAACGCGTCTTGTATCAAAGAACATCAACGACTACGAGGTATTTGTCGATACCGCGACAAATGCGATAATCGTGCAGTTCCCGTGGCAAAGCGACGACAATTCCTTCGACCCGGAACAGGCGGTTAAGGAAATCGGCGAAACGGCGCTTTTGACGTTCCGTGAAAAGTACGAAACGGACAGCGACGGAAAACCTACGGGCGACACGGAGAACATCATTCTGACAGGTTCGGACGTACAGAGCGCAAAAGCGGGCTATAACAGCCAGACCGATAAGTATATCGTTCAGCTTAACTTCAAGGACAGCGGAAAGCAGAAGTTTGCGGACGCGACAGAAAAGCTTGTCGGCGAGAAAATTTCAATCTGGATGGACGACGAGTGCATCTCCTATCCGAACGTAAACAAGAAGATAAACGACGGCTCGTGCGAGATTTCGGGCAGCTTTACCGCCGAAACCGCGACTGAGCTTGCAAACAAGATAAACGGCGGCGCGCTTCCGTTCAAGCTTGAAATAAAGAGCCTCTCGACGATTTCGCCGATTCTCGGCACGGGCGCACGCGACTCGATGGCGCTTGCGGGACTTATCGCGTTTGCGGCTATCGCCGTATTTATGATAATCTATTACAGACTGCCCGGATTTGTCGCGGTAATCGCGCTTACAGGACAGGTTGCGGGTATGTTCGCGGCTATCACGGGCTTCTTCGCGTTCAATAACGCTTCGTCGCTGACGCTCCCCGGTATCGCGGGTATTATACTCTCGATAGGAATGGGCGTTGACGCGAACGTAATCTCCGCGGAGAGAATAAAAGAGGAGCTTAAAGCGGGCAGAACGATTGACGGCGCGCTGAAAAACGGCTTCTCGCGCGGATTTACGGCAATTCTCGACTCGAACCTCACGGTTATTATAGTTGCGCTTATTCTTATGGCGGTGTTCGGAACGTGGTTCGGCGCGTCAACGGAAGGCACAATTTATTCGTTCGGCTTCACGCTTCTCGCGGGCGTTATAATGAACTTCATTATGGCTTGCTGGGCAACAAGACTTATGACGATTTCGCTGTCGAAATTCAAGTGCTTCAGAAAGCCCGCGCTTTACGGTGTATCAAAGAAGAATATGCCCATTGATGACGCTGAAAAAGGCAAAACAACCGTTAAAACGATTGACGTAAAGCCAAAGACAAACTTTGATTTTGTCGGAAAAACAAAGGTATTTGTGATTACTTCTGCGGTTCTGATTGCAGCGACCGTTGCGGGAACGTTTATCAAGGGCGTTGACGTTGATATACGCTTCAAGGGCGGTACGATGATAACGTACTCTTACGAGGGCGAGATTAACACAAACGATATCAAATCGCAGGTTGAGAGCCTCGGTACACCCAAGGCTACCGTTACGACGGGAACGAGCTTCACGGGCAATCTGAATACGATTGTCGTTTCGTTCGCGGCTGACGAGAAGATGGACGACGATATGCTCCGGAATGTTTCCGACCACCTCGAAAAGTCCTTCCCCGACAACAATATCAAGAATATGGACACGACGAACGTATCCGCGTCCGCAGGAACGCAGTTCTTCATAAGCTGCCTTGTAGCGGTTGTTGTGGCGTTTGTGCTGCTGGTAATCTACATCGCGTTCCGCTTCAAGAAAATCGGCGGCTGGAGCGCGGGCGTAATCGCGATTATATGTCTGCTGCACGACGTTGTGCTGACATACGCTGTTTATGTATTCGGCGGAATGGCGCTGGATTCCAACTTTATGGCGGTTATCCTGACGCTTCTCGGCTATTCAATCAACAACACAATCATAATCTACGACCGTTTGCGCGAAAACCGCGCAAAGTACGGCGGAAAGTTCTCGGACCGCGAGCTTGTTAATCTGTCGATAAATCAGACCTTGAGCCGCTCGATAATCACAACCGCGACAACGGTTGCGGCAATGATTTCGGTATCAATCGTCTGCACGCTTACCGGAACGACTTCAATTCTCTCGTTCTCAGTTCCGCTTGCGATAGGAATGCTTGTCGGCTTCTATTCATCGCTCTGCCTTGCGGGTCCGCTCTGGATTTGGCATCA
>DPBR01000092.1:23474-32635 GCA_003516865.1 Oscillospiraceae bacterium | reverse complement strand
CGCTCTGGATTTGGCATCAGGAGCGCAAGAACAAAAAATCTTCCGCAAAATAAAATTCCTCCCCGAACCGAAAAGTTCGGGGAGTTTTTTTGAATAATTACGATTTTGCGGGAATTTGCAGTTCATTTCGCGCGAAAAGCCGCCTTTTTGCAGTCTTTTGCAGTACATTTCGCGGAAAAATGCGCGTTTTGCAGGAATTTGCAGTTGTTTTTGCGAAAAACGCAAATTTCAGACCGTGAAATCCTCGGATTTGAAGTTGCTGTAATAACGCCCTTTTTCCGCCGTGAACTTCAGCACGCAATAATCCGGGTCGGTCACGCCGCCGTGATAATACATAGTGTCGCCGGTATGCCAGATGCGCTCCTTTTCCTCGGCGGTTTCCATAACCTCAACCGTTCCCGACAGGCATACTCCGCGGTAAAATCGCTTATCCACAAAATAAATACTCGCTTTTGGGTTCTCACGGAAAAATTTTACCTTGTTGGACGAGGTGTTTGTCGAAAAACGAAACACCTTTATCCCTTCCCTTTCGCGCGGCGCCAACATCGCTTTGCTTATGGGATAGCCCTCGTTGTCAATATAGCTGATTATCGTCAGTTTTGTCCTGTCAATCAGATTGCCGATTGTCTTTTCAACGTCACGCATCATAGCTTTTACTCCTTAAACCAACTCTCTTATCTTCTCAAGCGAACAGCCCTTGCTCTCGTAATATTTGAACATCTCGTTAAGCTTTTTCTTGTCGTAACTCGTCACGCAATCCGTCAGAACGTGAACCGTATAGCCTTTTTTCGCCATATTATAGCTCGTTGACTTCACGCAAGCCGTCGCGTCCGCGCCCGCAATGTAAAACTCCGTAATGCCTTTTTTCGCGATATACTCCGCGAACGGCTCGCTTGTAAGCGCGTTTGACTTCGACTTCGTGAAAATGTTCTCCGAAACCACTTTCATCTCCGGCACAAGCTCCTCGCCGCGCGTTCCCGGCTTGAACGTCCGCGTGCCGTCCGTGAGATTGTTGTGCTTTATGTAAACAACGTCCATTCCGCCGTTTACCGCCCATTCTATCGCCTTGTTTATATTGTCAATAATCTCTCTGTAATTCTTCGTGATATCGTTCTGAATGTCAATCACAACAAGCGCCTTGCTCATAATATTCTCCTTTCATAAAAAAGCCGCTTTTTTCCGGAAGCGGCTTTTCCATTATACTTTGCAGTAAACCACGCCGTAATCAAACGGAGCGACGGTTATCTTTCCGTCGGAAATGCCCATTTTGAAGCGGTCAAACGCGGGCTTGAAGTCCGAGAACATATCCGTGTGGTCGTTTACGATATCAAACGTTCTTGTCTGCGTGGACTTGTTGAGGTAAATTATCGCGGCATTGCGGTTTATCTTATCGCAGCGCGCGAACACGCATACGTTGTCGTCAACCTCGATGAACCTCAAATCGCCCTGCTCGAACGCGCGCGACGCCCTTCTTATCTTCGCAAGACCGCGCGTAAACTCGATAAGCTCGATGTTCTCCTGTCCCCACGGATAACAGCGGCGGTTGAATGGGTCGCGATAACCCTCCATTCCCGCTTCATCACCGTAATAAATGCACGGAACTCCCGGCAGGAAGAACTGAAGTACCATCGCGCACTTCAAAAGCGATATTCCATAGACGTATTCGGACGGATTCAAGTGCCTTTCGCACTGCCAATCCTTGTTGTGCCAGCCGACTTCTTCTCCGCCAAGCCGCGTCAGAGCGCGCTCCGTGTCGTGCGTGGAGATAAAGTTCATCAGCATATCAATCGCGGGCTTCGGATAATGGTCCATTATCGTCAGAATCGAGTCCGTGAACGCTTTCGCGTCCGCGTATTTGACGTAATTCAGAATTGCCTCCTTGAACGGATAATTCATCACGCTGTCAAGCTGCCCGCCGATAAGATAACGTCTGCGAACGCCATAGCTTTCCTTATTCGACGCATCCTCCCAGACCTCTCCGTAAATCACCTTGTCGCCGCCCATTTTCTTTACCGCGAGGTTGAGGTTGTCAAGGAACCGGTCGGGAAGCTCGTCCGCAACGTCAAGACGCCAGCCGCGCGCGCCGAGTTTTATCCATTTCTGCAAAATTCCATCGTCCCCGCAGATGTAATTCGTGTATGCGGGATTGTTTTCGTCAACATTCGGAAGCGTCGTTATACCCCACCAGCTCTCGTATCTGTCGGGATACGCCGTGAAGCTGTACCACGGGAAATACGGGCTGTTTCTGTCGCGATAGGCGCCGGTGTGCGCTCCGTAACGCCCGAATTTGTTGAAATAAATCGAATCCGCGCCCGTATGCGAGAATACGCCGTCCAGAATTATGTCAATTCCCATTTCTCCCGCCGTTTTGCAAAGCTCCGTGAAATCCTCCTCCGTGCCGAGAAGCGGGTCGATTTTCTCGTAATTCGCCGTCGAATAACGGTGATTTTCCTGACTCTCGAATATCGGATTGAGGTATATTACGGTAACTCCGAGCGATTTGATGTAGGGCAGCTTTTCGATTATTCCCCTTAAATCACCGCCGAAAAAGTCGTTGTTCCGCACAATTCCCTTTTCATCGGGACGATAATACGGCGTTCCGTACCAATCCTCGCGCATAACCCTGTCGGACGGAACGTTTTCGTGCGTTTCTCCGCTTTTCGCAAATCTGTCGGGGAAAATCTGATACATTATTCCGCCGCGGATAAAATCGGGCGTGTACAAATTCTCGTCAAAAACGGTAAGCTGGAACAGCTCCTCGCCCTCGAATACTCCGATATTCGCGCCTCTGCGCTTTATATAACGCCGTCTGCCGTCGATTACTCCCGTAAAGTAATATTGATGAACGCCAACGTTATTCGGCGTGAAAACGCAGGTAAAAATGTTGTCGTCGCTGCTCTCGTCCTGAAGAACAAGCTCGATAAACCGCTCCTTATAACCCGGTCTGAACATTACAAGCGTGAGTCCCGATACGTTAAAGCTCTTCGGAAGCCTTATGTTGAATATTGAAGGCTGTCCGCGCCTAATCGCACCGAAAGGGTGCTTGTAAGCCGTGTTAAAACAGTCAAAAATAGGCATACCCATAGTAAAAAATCTCCCCTATCCCACCCTGCGGCAATGTCAGCGCTGTGGCAGTAAATTTAACGTTAAATTTGCGTTTGTAACATTCTGAGCAAAACAATCGGAGTATTTTCCTCCGCGCCTGCTCCGCGGCGCAATCATAGTCGGGCTATTCCTCAGCCCAAAAGGCAGCGCTCGCCCATTGCCGTACTCGAAAATTCACAGTAATTCCGTGTTCCAGTTAAGCGTCTGGATTTTTACGTCGGTTTCGCGGAAGTCCTTTTCAAGTCCGTCAACCGTCTTTTGCATCGCAGCCACGTCAACGGCGCTCAAAATCTTAATCTCCGAGCGCATCGCACGCGAAACGTTCCTTGAAGCCGCGTCAAGAAACTCGCGAAGCACGTCAATCTTAATCCTCAGCGCGTCTTTGTGCGCGATAAGCTCCGTAATCGCCTTTCCCTCGGAAACCGTCTTTGCGTTCGTCAGATTTATCCGCGAAATAAGCTCCTCCTGCTGCAAAATCAGCTCGTCAAGCTCTTTCAGAAGGTCAACAGGCTGTTCGGCAGGCTGTTCGCCCTCCTGCACAAGCGCGTTGTTCTGCAATCTCACGCTAAGCCCGTTTATTCTTTTGGCAATATCAGCCCTTAAATTAAGCGCTTCCGCAAGTTTCATAACTATCCTCTTTCCGAAAATTTTCTCCCCCTTTTGCGGGGGAGAAAGCCGTTTTTACTTCAAATTCCAAATGTCGCGCGCATAGTCCTGAACCGCTCTGTCCGCGGAGAAGCGTCCCGCGCCCGCGATATTGAACAGCGACTTCTTGTTCCACTCGTTCGGGTCTTTGTAAACCTCCGAAGCGTAAGCCTGAGTTCCGCGATAGCTGTCGAAATCGGCAAGCGCCATATAGTAATCCTTGTTTTTGATGGAATCGGCAAGCTCCTGGAACGTTGCGCCGTTAATTCCGTTATACATTCTGTCCATAACGTTCTTGATAACGGGGTTGCTGTCAATATAGCTCTGAGGATTGTATCCGCGCATTCTCGTTTCGTTAACCTCAGCCGTTCTCATACCGAAGATGAAGATGTTGTCCGTGCCGACAGCCTCGTGAATTTCAACGTTCGCGCCGTCGTAAGTACCGAGCGTAAGCGCGCCGTTAAGCATAAGCTTCATATTGCCCGTTCCCGAAGCCTCCGTTCCCGCAAGAGATATCTGCTCGGAAATCTCAGCCGCAGGCATCAGAATTTCGGAAAGCGTTACGCGGTAATCCTCAAGGAAGATAACCTGAAGCTTCTCGCGCAAAATCGGGTCGTGCTTCAGCTCCTCGCCGATGCACCAAATCATCTTGATAATCTGCTTCGCGATATAATATCCGGGAGCCGCCTTCGCCGCGAAAATGTAGGTTTTCGGAACAAACGGAGCGTTCGGGTTCTGCTTCAGGAAGTTGTAATCCGCGATAATGTTCATCGCGTTGAGCTGCTGGCGCTTGTATTCGTGCAGACGCTTAACCTGTACGTCGAAAATGCTGTCGATATTCAGCTTCGCGCCGGTCGTCTTTTCAACGTACTGTGCAAAGTGCTCCTTGTTCTCGCGCTTGATTTTACCGAGCTTTTCGAGAACGGACTTGTCGTTTGCGAATACCTGGAACTTGATAAGCTCAGAAGCGTCCTTTTTGAAGCCCTCGCCGATGCACTCGGAAAGCAGGTCGGTAAGTCCCTGATTGCTCTGGAGCAGCCAGCGGCGGTATGCTATACCGTTCGTTACGTTCTTGAACTGATAGGGCTTGTCGAGCGCCTGAAGGCGGAATACGTCGTCCTTGATAATCTGGCTGTGAAGCTTTGAAACGCCGTTTACGCAGTGCGAAGCCGCAACGCAGAGGTTCGCCATATGGATTTTGCCGTCCTTCATAATGCACATCTTGCCCGCCTTTTCGGGGTCGCCCGTGCGGTTCATCAAATCCTCGTAGTAACGGCGGTTGATTTCGCAGATAATCTGGTAAATTCTCGGCAAAATCTTCTCGATGAGGTTCTGGTCCCACTTCTCAAGCGCCTCAGCCATAACGGTGTGGTTTGTGTAAGCAAAGGTGTTCGTGACAATTTTCCAAGCCTGCTCCCAGCCAAATCCGCACTCGTCGAGCAAAATTCTCATAAGTTCGGGGATTGCGAGAGTCGGGTGAGTATCGTTTATGTGAATTGCAACCTTTTCATCGAAATTGTCGAGCGTTCCGTATACTTTCATATGGCGCATTACGATATCGCCGATTGAAGCCGCGCACATAAAGTACTGCTGACGCAGACGGAGAGCCTTGCCCTCTGCGTGGTTATCGTTCGGATAAAGCACCTTAGAGATAGAATGAGCGATGTTGTTTGCGCCGAGCGCCTTTGCGTAGTCGCCCGTGTTGAACGAAGCCATATCAAACGACATACTCTCCGCGCTCCAAAGACGAAGCTTTGAAACGCCCTTGCTGTCGTAGCCGGAAACGTACATATCGTAAGGAACGGCGTTTACGCTGTTGTAATTCGAGTAATCAAGGCGATGATAGCCGTTGTCCCAGTTTTCAATCATCTGTGCGTCAAAGCGAACCTCAACCGCCTGGTCGGGTACGGGAACAAGCCAAGCGCCGCCGCCCGGAAGCCAGTTGTCCGGAAGCTCGGTCTGCCAGCCGTCAACGATTTTCTGCTTGAAGATACCATATTCATAGAGGATAGAATAGCCCGTCGCGGGATAATCGCACGTTGCGAGTCCGTCCATATAGCAAGCCGCAAGACGTCCCAAACCGCCGTTTCCGAGACCTGCGTCCGGCTCTTCCTCGTATACTCTGTCAATCTTTACGCCGATTTCGTCAAGCGCACCCGCAACCTCGTCCTGAAGTCCGAGATTATAAAGCGAGGTCTTGAGCGAACGTCCCATAAGGAACTCCATCGAGAGGTAATAAACCTGCTTTCTTCCCTGAGAATTGCAGTCGTGCATAAAGTTGTGGCGCTTTTCCTTCAGATAGTTAACCACAATTGTCGAAAGCGCGCGGTAAATCTGCGTTACGTTCGCGTCCTTTGCGTCTGTTCTGTAATCATATTCCAGAATGGTTTTAAGCTGTTTTAAAATCTCGTCTTTTGACATAGGCGACTTCATAATAAAACATTCTCCTTTCAAATCGAAAAATAGCAATTATGCTCTTTAATATTATACACTTTTTCTACATAAATTTCAAGTATTTTATCCGATAATTTAAAATTAGAGCAAATCCAACAGCAATTATTATTTATTATGCACAAAAACAAACCGTGTAACGCGAAAAATGTTGCACGGTTTGTATACAATTTATTGTTTTCGCGCGAGCTTATACTCGTCGTCGGGGTCGTAATACGGGCAATCATAGTTCGTCCCCTGCAAAAATCTGTACATTTCGTCCTCGTCAAGGTTCACAAGGCAGGTATAGCACTCGTCCTCCTCGTCAAAAACGTAATTCACGCATTCATCGCAGTTTGAAGCCATATTTACCCGCCTTACTTCAGAATTGACGTGTAGAAATCGTCCCACATCTTCAGAACGTGCTTTTTCTCGTAAAACTCGTTTCCGCGCTTTGCGTTTTCGCAGCCTTTTTTGTAATATTCCTTGTCGCTGCGAAGCTTTTCAAGCTCCCTTACAAAGCCGTCGACGTCTTTTTCACGGTAATAGAAATCGAAGAGAATATTGTTGTAAATCGGGATATCGCGCAGAAGAATGGGGATATTTACGCACATTGCCTCTAAAATCGTCATCGGGAAAAGCTCCTCGAAAGACGGCAGGAACATAACGTCCGCGGCGTTGTACACCTTGTTCATATTCTCGCGGTCTACAATTCCGAGGAATTTCACGTTTTTCGGAGGATTCTTCACAACCTCCCGAAGCTCGTCGTAGCCGTCCGTCAGACGCCCGAAGCTGAATCCGCCCGCCCAGACAAACTGCACGTCCGGCATTCTCCTTGCACATTCGAGGAAATCGAAAACTCCCTTTCTCACCTGAAGCTGTCCCGCGCACACAACCGTGAATTTGTTCTCGTCAATGTGCAGTTTCTTTCTGATATACGCTTTCTTTTCCTTTGAAACGGGGTGAAATTTGTCGGTATCGACATAATTCGGGATATATGTAACCCTTTCGCGCGGTATTCCGTATTCTTCAAGCGCGTCGATAAAATAAGGATTTACAACGACAAGATGGTCCATTATGCTGTAAAATTTTATCATATACTTGTAGAAAACCGCTCTCGCGAATTTCGGGATATTTATGCTCTCATCAACCGTTGAAGGCAGCAGGTGAACGTAGCAAACGGACGTTCCCTTCTTGCAGCGGCGCTTTTTGTTGATGAAAAACGTTGGGTTGATTGTATGATAATGCGTGATATCGGCGGTCATTTTCGCGTTCTCGAACACCTCGAATTTGTCCGCAAGACCCTCTTTTACAAGGCGAACCTGCTCCATATACGCCGAGCCTACGCCCTGCCCCTTAACGCTGGTCGCCTGCGACACCATATTGATTGTCTTTTTTCTGCTCATTTCATTCATCTCCCTGTCACTTATCCTCAAGACCCTTGAGCGCCTTGATTTCGTCGCGGTTGAGCTTTATCTGCGCGTCTTTTATAACCTTAACCTCTTCCTTGTTCACGATAAACGGAACATCGGGCTTTTTGTCGAGCTTTATCGTCAACATTCCCGTGAGAAGATTTGCGTCCTGAACAACTCCGCGTCCCTCGGCGGTGTCGACAGACGCGCCGATTTTCGGGGTTGTGCGCAGGAAATCTTCATAACAGTTCTGCTCGTATTTCAGGCAGCACATAAGTCTGCCGCAGGTTCCCGAAATTTTTGTCGGATTGAGCGAAAGCGACTGTTCTTTTGCCATTTTGATTGAAACGGGCTGAAACTCGCCGAGAAAACTCGAACAGCAGAACGGTCTGCCGCAAATTCCAAGTCCGCCGAGCATTTTTGCTTCATCTCTCACGCCTATCTGGCGAAGCTCAATTCTCGTGCGGTAAATCGAAGCGAGGTCCTTTACGAGGTCGCGGAAATCGACTCTCCCCTCGGACGTGAAATAGAACAGAATTTTCGTCCCGTCAAACGTGCAGTCAACGTCGATAGGCTTCATATCGAGATTATGACGGCGGATTTTCTCCGAAAACGTCTTCATAATCTCCTTTTCCTTTTCGCGGTTCTTTTCAGCCTGCTGAATATCCTTTTCATCGGCTTTTCTCAGCACCTTTTTCAGCGGAGAAACAAGCGTTTTTTCCGAAATCGTCCTGTTCGGTAGAACAATATCTCCGCACTCGACGCCGCGCACCGTTTCCACGATAACCTTATCTCCGCGCTTGAAATCAATCCCGTTCGGAGAGAAATAATACACCTTTCCAACGTCCTTGAAACGAACGCCGATAATCTCGGTTTCAGCGCCGTCGGCGGAAGCCTGCTCGCGCGGCTCTTTCTTTTCGACAGCCACGGAAGCGGTCTTGCCCTTGGCGCCGTTCCCTTTTTTCGGAGAAATCTTCTCCGTATAATAATCCAGTTCTTTATCCATTATATTCCTTTCTTTACACCGCGAAAACCGTCGTGAAATACGCCGCGGTAAGCGCGGGATTAAGGTTATAAATCTCGTTCGCGGATATCTCAAACGCCGCGTCAAGCACGGCAAGAAGCTCCTCCGCAGAGAAATTCTCCGCGGCTCTTTTCGCGGTCGCTTTGTCGAAAAATTCAGCTTCCGCGCCCGTTTTTATCGCAAGCGCGTCGCGGAATATCCTCGTGAAATATGAGAAAACCGCCGAAAGCTCCGCCCTGTCCTTTGCCTCGGAAAGCGCCGCGGCGGCGCCAAAGCCGTTTTTTACCGAAGCCGCGGCAGCCGCTTTTTTCGCGGTTTCAATTAGCCGCGTTTCGCCGCCGTCCTCCGACAAAACAGCCTTACACTCGCCTATATTCCCCGAAAAAACGTCCGCAAGCTCGCCCGCGCGTTTCTCGGAAACACCCTCGCCGACAAGACACCGCTTACAGCTCTCGGCATCGCAGTCCGGTACTTCATAGAGCGTCACTCGCGACATCACCGTTATCGGAACAAGATTTGTATTCTCGCAGGTGAAAATGAACCGC
>DPBR01000092.1:22323-23227 GCA_003516865.1 Oscillospiraceae bacterium | reverse complement strand
TCAATCAGCTTCAGAAGCGCGTTCTGGTGCTGCGGAAGCATCGTGTCGCAGTCCTCGAAAACGTATATTTTCAGGTCGCCGTTGTTCGGTTTTACAACGGTTCCGCGCAAAATCTCCTTGAGCGGCTCCATCGAATACTTCCCGCCGATTGCTTCTTTCACGAAAACAACGTCCGGGTGCGCGCCCATATCGATATTACGACAGGTCGTACATTCCCCGCAGGCGTTTTTCCCGCAGAGAAACAGCCTCGCCGTATAACGCGCCAAGGTCTTTTTTCCCGAACCCTTTCTTCCCGAAAACATAACCGCGTGCGAAAGCCGTCCCGCGCGCGCCGTTTCATCAAGCGTTTCTTTAAGCTCGTCTTTGCCGTAAAGCTTCGTCATACCTTCTCGAACTTCTCAATATTCGTCACGAAAACAGTCGCTCCGCCAACGGTTACTTCAACGGGAATACCCGTAAAGCTGCTGTTTATATAAGCCGATGAATTCGGCACGAACTGCTTTCTCTTGTGAGAATGTTCCTTTATAACGTCAATCGCCTCGTCAACCTTATCGTCGTCGGCGCACACCATAAAAGTCGTGTTTCCCGCCATAAGAAATCCGCCCGTAGAAGCGAGCTTCGTCGCCTGAAAACCGTGCTTCGTAAGCGACTGCTGAACAGAATGGCTGTCGTCATTGTTGATAATCGCGAAAATCAGCTTCATATAATCACCTTTTCAATCAAGTTGCGGGAGCATACTCCCCCTCATCATATATTATACACTATCTCCGCCAAAATTGCAACAGGAAAAATAAAATCCCCGTTCGTAATTCCAAACGGGGATTATTTATGTAGTTTCGATGGATTATGCCTGCTTGGGAGCGCCAACAGGGCAGGTGCCTTCGCAAGCGCCGCAGTCAACGCA
>DPBR01000092.1:8499-22077 GCA_003516865.1 Oscillospiraceae bacterium | reverse complement strand
TACTTGCCGTCGCCTTCGGAAATTGCGTTTACGGGGCAGCCGTCTGCGCAAGCGCCGCAAGCGATGCAATCATCGGAAATCTGATATGCCATAGTGAATTACCTCCTAACTTTTTTCTGTGACTTACTCTATCACATTTATATTTTATCATATTTATAAAAAAAATCAAGTGACAATTTATAGAATTTTCATCGTTAATTTTGTGTATTTTGGACAATATTTGACCGCTTGTTCAGCCAAGAAAATATACTCCGTCGTTTCTCCGCGAAATCAATCCGCTCATTTCAAGCGAAATCACCGCTTCAATCGCCGTCCCGTAATCCAACCCGCACTTTTCCATAAGGCTTTCTGTCGTTTCGGGACCTTCTCCCAGCGCTTTCACGATTGTTTTTTCCGTTTCGCTCAAGTCATCGGGAATATTTACGGAATTTTTCGCCGCGTGAGCTTCTTTTGCGGGAATTTCGGCGGATTTTTCCTCGGATTTTACCGATATAACAGGCTTTTCGAGCATTTCGACAAATCCCGCGCCGATATTCTTCTTTTTCAGTATTTCCGCAATATCGGAAGCGCCGCAGGCGGAAACCGCTCCCGAACGTATCAGAAAAGCGTTTCCCGCATAGCTTTCGGACGTTATATCGTGCGGAGGAACGGCGAAAAGTTCTCTCCCCTGATTTTTCGCGCAGTCCGCCGTGACAAGGCTTCCGCTTTTTTCTCCCGCTTCAATGACGAGAGTTCCGTGCGAAATCCCCGACATAATCGCGTCGCGCCGCTTAAAATACCACGTCGTTGCCTTTGCGTCGGGTAAAAGCTCGCTTATAACCGCGCCGCCGCTCTCGATTATACGCTTTTTCAGGTCATCGCTCTCGGCAGGGTGAGTTTCAAGCGCGCCGCATCCGGGAAACGCAAGCGTTCTCCCGCCCGCTTCAATACAGGCAAGATGAGCCGCGCGGTCCGTTCCCGAAGCCATTCCGCTCACAATCACCGTTCCCGCTTTCGCAAGCGGCTTTACAAGATAATCCGCGGCTTTTTTCCCGTAATCGGACGCGTTTCGCGTTCCAACAACCGTCAGTATCGGCGAGCCGTTAAGCCCGCGCTCGTTTCCCAGCACAAAAAGTACCGCCGGCGGGTCTTTGATTTTCTTAAGCAAAGAGGGATAGTTCTCGCTCTCAAACGACACGATTTTCACGCCCGCTTTTTCGCAGAACGAAGCAAATTCACGAACCGTTCCGAGCCGAACCGCCTTTGCGCGCGATATTTCCCCCGAAGTAAGCGAGGGGTCGCGCCCATCGCGTATCACAACGCCCGCTTTTGCCGCGTTATAACCGCAGTCCGCGAGTATTTTGTGCAGTCTTGGATTGTTCGGCTTCATCACCATTACAAGCCAGAGCCAGATATCTGCGTTGTCGGACAAAACAATCCCTCCCGCGGTTTATTTCACTTTTTTTCGCTTAATCCCAAACGCAATCACAAGTCCCATCGCAGCTTCAGCCGCATAAGCGAAAATCCCTATCGCCGTCATTGCCGCAGCGATATCTCCGAGCGATTTCATATGACTGGGTTCGTTCAGCTTTATCCACAGATAAATTGCCGGCAAAGTCATCGGAAGCACTGCTGCGAAAGAATAGGCGATTTTGTTTATGTGAGTTCTCTTTTCAAAGAAATCATAGACTTTTTTCACCAAAATCGTGTTCCCGACAACCGCGGCAAAGTGAATTGCAACAAGGACAAGCAGCATAGGAAAACCGAAAATCAAAAACTTCATTAATCCGATATTCACGGCAAACGAAATGACGAAATCAGCCAAAATTACCGAGATAAACGCGAAAACTTTCATTAAAGCCGCTCCTTATACCTTCAGCACCATTGAAGAATATGCGCCGAGCGTAAGCCCGCCGAGCTGAACCTTTTCTCCCGTGAGAAGATTTTCCGCTTCGCCGCCCATATTCAGGTTGAACGTAAACGGAGCGCCGTCCGCGTTAATTACGGTAACGAGCGTTTCTCCCTCGGCGGAACGCGCGAAAGCGTACTGCCTGTTCGTAAGCTGAACCTGTCTGTAATCGCCCATAGCCGCCGCGGGGTGATTTTTCTCGATTTCCGCGAGAGCGTGAATATGCGCCGTCATATCGCGCAGACCCTCGCTCTTCATCTTTTCGAGATTGAACTCCGGACGAAGCGCGTCGTCGCCGCCGCCTCTCTTGTCGCCCTCAACGCCGAACTCGCTTCCGTAGTAAACGGACGGAATACCCGGCATCATAAACATAAGCGTGTAAATAAGCGGAAGATGCTCTTTCACCTTAAGAATGGAAGCGACTCTTGTCACATCATGATTGTCAACGAACGTATAAAGGTGCTTTCCCCTGTAAATGCACCAGTTTTCCGAGCCGAACTGACGGTTTATCGAGTGTGCAATCTCGAACATATTCATATCGTTGAAGCTTGAGAAAAGTCCCTTGTAACACTCGTAATTCGTTACGCTGTCGAGCATTTGGTCGTTCGCCCATCTGTTGTAATCGCCGTGAAGCGTTTCTCCGAGCAGGAAAAAGTCCTCTGAGAGCCACTTGCAGTGACCGTGAAGTTCTCGCAGGAAATTCTCGTCAAGGCAATAAGCTACGTCAAGGCGAAGCCCGTCAATTCCGAACTCCTCTTTCCAGAAAGTAATCGTGTCTTTAAGATACTGCTTAACTTCAGGGTTGTAGAGATTGAGCTTTACAAGCTCGTAGTGACCCTCCCAGCCCTCGTAATAAAAGCCGTCGTTATAGCCGCTGTTGCCCTCGCGGATATGGAACCAGTCCTTTTTCGCGCTTGAGAATTTATGCTCTCTCACGTCGCAAAACGCCCAGAAATCTCGTCCGACGTGATTGAAAACGCCGTCCAGAATTACCTTGATTCCGTTCTCGTGAAGCGCCGCGCAGACTTTCTTAAAGTCCTCGTTCGTGCCGAGGCGGCGGTCGATTGTCCTGTAATCAATCGTGTCGTAGCCGTGTGCAACCGACTCGAATACCGGCCCAAAATAAATCGCGTCGCAGCCAAGCTCCTTTATATGCGGAATATCGTCGATTACGTTCAGAATTTTGTGCGTAGGCTCGCTCGTTCCGTCGTTTACACGGGGACAGCCGAAATAACCGATAGGATAAATGTGATAAAATACCGCGCTTTCATACCACTTCATTGACTTTTTACCTCTTTTTTCAATATTTGTGAATAAAATTCAACATTATTATATCATTATTGCGTATTTTTGTCAAGACGGCGGTTTTTTGTGAAACTTTAAATTAGTTAGGGTTAAAAACTATTATGAAATATGCACAAAATTCTCTACAAAAAACTAATAAAATTGAAGAATATTTGAAAAAGACTTGAAATGCCTTACAAATAATGGTATAATATAATTGTGTATTTCTACAATTTGCATAATTATTCCGGGAGGAAACTTTTATATGCCTAATTTTATGGCGTCTGAAAACGGATTATCGGGGATTTTTTCCGCTGAAAACGCTTATGTATGGATTGCCGCGGCGGGGGTTTTTACGGTTCTGCTTGTCGGCATTATTCTGATATTTATGATTAAACTGCGCCGCCATCAGGATATCGACCCCGTTACGGGCGGCAAGAACAAAAACAGATTTTTTTATGAATGTGCAAAGCTCGTAAAGAAAACGCCGCCTGAAAAGTTCGCTATGGTGGTGCTCGACATCGACAAGTTCAAGTACATAAACGACAGACTCGGTTATGACGAGGGCGACAGAATGCTTGGGCGCATCCACAAAACGCTCTCCGACTGCCTTTCAAAAGAAGAGCCTTTTGCGAGAATTTCCGAGGATAATTTCGCGCTGCTCATCAAAAACGCGCCAGACAACGAAATTATGAGCCGTCTGCACGAGGTCTTTTCGGAGTTTGAGAGAAGAAATTCCTTCTTCATCAAATATCCGGTAAATTTCAGCGCGGGCGTTTGCCGTCTGGGACAATGCAGGGGAAAATATGACGCGGTTGATTTCTCAATCGCCATAGACCGCTGCAAGCTCGCCAAAAAATCAATCAAGAACAAGCACAACAGCGACGTGGCTTTCTATGACGGGAAAATCCGCGAAATTTCGCTGCGCGAAAAGGACTTTGAAAACGCGATGCCTGCGGCGCTCGAAAACAACGAGTTCGAGTGTTATCTTCAGCCGAAATACGGCACTCATTCTCATAAAATCGTTGGCGCGGAGGCGCTTATCCGCTGGAACAGCAAGGAATTCGGCTTCGTTTGCCCCGGCGACTTTATCCCGCTCGCGGAGAAAAACGGTTTTGTCATCGAGCTTGACTTCTTCATTCTTGAGGAAGTATGCAAGCTGCTCCGCCGCTGGCTTGACATGGGGAAAAATCCCATTGTAATCTCCGTCAATCAGTCGCGTTTGCATATAAACGATGACGACTATATCTGGCGGCTCAGAGAAATCGTCGATAAGTACGAAATTCCTTACGAATACATCGAGCTTGAGCTTACGGAAAGCGTTTTCACCGAGGACGCAGACCGTATGATTGCAATTATGAAAAAACTCCACGATATCGGCTTTAAGCTGTCTATCGACGACTTCGGTTCGGGTTATTCCTCGCTTAACCTGCTTAAGGATATACCCGCGGACGTGCTTAAAATCGACCGCGAGTTCTTCAACGGAACGGTTAACTCCAAAAAAGGCCGCGCCGTTATCTCGTCGGTTGTCGATATGGCGAAAAATCTCGAAATGAACGTAATTTCCGAGGGAGTCGAAACTCAGGACCAGATTGACTTCCTTAAAGAAATCGAATGTAATATGGTTCAGGGTTTCTATTTCTCAAAGCCTATGAAGCTGAAAGATTTTGACGAATTGTGGGAAAAAGAAAACTGATTTCGCCGAAGCATCCGCACAGTTGCGCGGATAGAAGTGTTTTTTGCTCCGGGAGACCCGTGGCAAAAAACGGATTTAAAATGCCCGCTTCGCGGGCGGAAGCTACTTTTTCGACAGACTGTTAGCTATTTAGCTTAAATTTAGGTGGTGATAACTATGTCCGAAGAAAAGGATATTGAATTAAAACGCCTCAGACGCGCCTTAACCGAGGAAAAGGTTAAAACCTCTATCCTCACGGAATATTCGCGCTTCGGTCTTTGGGAATATCATATCGCCGACGACCTGTTCTATCAATATAAATCGCTGTTCGGCAATTCAAACGGCGGCAACGACCCGATTTCAAACTTCAGGGAAAACATTATCAGCCGAGGGGTCGTTTTCGCGGAGGATTTGCCCGAATTCGAGAGATTTTGCTATGATATGGAACACGGCAAGGACGAGGTTTCCTGCGAAATCCGCGTTGTCGGTGAAAACAGCGAAGCCGCGCTCGTAAAATTTGAGGGCAGGCTTATACGCGATGAAAACGATATTCCGATTAAGTATATAGGAAGAGTTCTGGACGTAAACTGCGAAATAAACGAAGTCGGCGATATGTCCGACAAGCTCGACCCGCTTACCGGCGTGTATAATCCTGCGTCTTTCCGTGAGCTTGCCGAAGAAAAACTCAAAGGCGCAAACCGTTACAGAAGCGCGGGGCTGCTTGCCGTCGGGATTGACAATTTCCGCGGTATAATCGCAAAATCCGGCGTTGAATACACCGATTATCTCCAGAAAACCATCGCGAAAATCCTGTCGGGAATTGCCGCGTGCGAACGCGACAGCCTTGTTGCAAGAGTACGCGACGGCGAATTTCTGATGTTTTCGATGTTCGACGAGATTTCTTCACTCGATAATCTCGCGAAAAATGTTATAAAAAGCGTTAAAAACTACATTTTCGACGGTAATACCTGCACGGTGAGCGTCGGTTTGTCCACGTTCAAAAATTCGCACAGCCTTGAGGACGTTTACGCCGAGGCAGCGGCGGCGTTCGGCGAAGCCCGCAGAAGCGGCGGAGGCTGCTATATGAGCTATTCGCCCGCGATGTCGATGAGCTCGTATAATTTCCTTGCGGAAAATAACGAGGACGACGATATCATCTCTACGACCGCAAGCGGTCCCGCGAAAGTTTACGCGCTTATTTTACAGGCATTTTGCAGCAAAAACAACAAAGACAAGCTTGTTTGTTTGAAAGAAGCGTTCAAAACGGCGGGCGAGCTTCTCGGCGCGTCGAATATCCTTGTTTACAGCGACGACCACGGGCATTTCGTCCGCAATATGACCTACAACGCTTCGGGAGAACCCGAAGAAACCTGCCCACGCGTTAAAAGAACGCTCTCGGACAGCGAAGTAAAGGCGCTTCTTCTCAACAAGGGAAAACTCCGCCTGCACAGCGGCGGCGAGAAAATCAACGGGCTTGAACTTATAAACGGCGCTATCTGCGCGGAAATCCGCACCATAAAGTACGAGGGCGAAGTCCGCGAGTTCTTCACCGTTATCTTCAACAGCAGCTTTGAGCTGAATATTCAGGACGTTCAGATAATAGACGCGCTTGAAAACGCGCTTACAAAAATGTTCGGCGAATATAAGAAAGCCGCAAACGAACTCGCCGAAAAGCGCCTTAACCAAACCATAATAAACGACCACCGCATCGAGGGATTTTCGATAGTTCCCGGCGCTTATAAAGTAGAACTGATACAGGACTCGGCGCGCGAGCACTATAACCTTGAAGAAGGCGATATCTGCTATAAAAAGATGCGCGGGCGCGATACTCCCTGCGAAAACTGCCCCGTAAAACAGCTTGACTGCGGCGAACTTTTCGCGGCTTCCGCGATTTATGTTCCCGCTGAGCGCCGCTGGCTTGACGTTTCCGCTTCAATCGACACAAACAGCAACGGCGAGCCGCGCTATTACGTCAGCTCAACCGATATCACCGACTGCCTCGGAAAGGTAAATATGTCCGATACGCTGACGGGGCTTATGACCTTTAATGCGTTTACGGCGGAAGCGCTTCGGATTACCTCAGAAAACAAGAATATTCACCGCTTTGTCGCGGTTATCAATATCGCCGATTTTCGCCGCATAAACGAGGAAAAAGGCTATGAAACGGGCAATTCTATTCTGATTGCCGTTGCGGAAGTTCTGAAAAACAGCGTTTCTTCGGGCGAGATTTTGTGCCGCTCGGAGGATTCGAGGTTTATTCTTCTTCTGAAGAACGAAAATACCGAAATTTTCACGGAACGGCTCAATTCCTTGATGCAGGAAGTTCAGAAGCAGGTTCTCAGAAAGCTTAGGATTACCATTTATCTCGTTTCGGGCGCTTATGATATGGAAAGCGACAGCGTTGGCGTTATGGGCGGAATAGACCGCGCAATCAGAGCGCAGAAAACCGTCCGCGACCGCGCTTATTTCCACGAGAATATGCTTGCGTTCTTCGACAAGGCGCTCCGCGAAAAAATCAAAGAACGCCGCTATATCGAAGCAAATATGATGACGGCGCTTGAAAATAACGAATTTCAGGTATATTATCAGCCGAAAATCAGCATCGAAACGGGAAAAGTCGTCGGTGCGGAGGCTCTCGCACGCTGGATTAGACCGAACGGCGAGATTATCTCGCCCGCAAAGTTTGTTCCGATATTCGAGGAAAACGGCTTTATCACGGATATGGATTTTGCGGTTTACCGCCGCTCAATCGCGGATATAAGGCGCTGGCTGAGAATAGGTCTGGACGTTCCGCTTATTTCGCTTAACGTCAGCCGTCACCACATCGCGGACGACAATTTCTGCGAGAAGCTCAACGCGCTTATCGATAATATCGGCGTTCCGCATAAATATATCGAGCTTGAGATTACCGAGAGCCTGCTCACGGACCACATCGAAAAGCTGATTGAAACGGTAACATGGTTCAAGGAGCGCGGCTATCGCATTTCGGTAGACGACTTCGGTTCGGGCTATTCCAGCCTCAATCTCATCACGATGCTTCCGTTCGATACGCTCAAAATCGACGGCGGGTTCTTCCTCAAAAACGACCTCACCGAAAAGAACCGAAAGGTTATCACCTCGGTTGTTACGCTCGCGAAGAGCCTCAATCTCGAAACGGTTTCCGAGGGCGTTGAAACGCAAACGCAGGTTGATTTCCTCAAGGAACTCGGCTGCGATATGATTCAGGGCTTCTTCTACTACAAACCGATGTCCTGCGAGCAATTCGAGGAAATTCTCAGAAATCAGTCCACAAGCGTCGCCACAACATAAATTTTTGCTTATCGACAGTCTAAAATCCCGCCGAAACCGGCGGGATTTTTTATTCATTCGTATGAACTGACTTTTCACATTCTCAACTTATTTTTCAACCGAAAAATCGCCATTTTAATGCCGTTAGCTTGGATTTTGGCGATTTTTTGTTGAAAACTTTGCTGAAAAGTTTGAATATTTATGGATTTTAACGTTGTTTCAACAGGTTTTCCTGTTGAAAACGTTGAATATTAAACCGTCTTATTTACAGATTGTAAAGGAAAAAAATGTCATATGTTCTCTCTTGCGTCGTTCAGGATTTCCGCATATTTGTTCATTTTCTCTCTTGTAAGCGGCTTTCCGCTGCTGTAATTTTCAAGATAGCACATAAGCTCCCTTGTACCCATACACACATAGTCGTTTTCACGAAGATTGAGCTTAAGCCGAACGTTCGGGTTCGAGAAGTACAAAACCGTGTCAATCCAGACGTCCTCGCCCGCCGAATTAAGAATACTCTTAACAATATCCCTCTGACGGCGCATTTGCTTTATCGGATTATCCATTTCCGCCGATGTGTTTTTCCCGTTGCGATAGAATTTTTGCTGAATCCATTTCTCGGACTTCCAGTTCCCCGTTATCGTTCCCGAATGGTTCTTCACCTCGATTATTACAATCCCTTTTGGGCTGATTATCAGCATATCGACCTCGGAACGCCCGCGTTTATAGCGAATAGGGAGATTTACGAAGATAATGTTGCTGCCTTCAAGACGCTTAACCGCCTTGTACAGATTTTTCTCTCCGTGCCGCCCGCTGTTCAGTATATTGTATCTACGCGCAAGTATCATATATGCCGTGTTGCAGAGGAAAATCAACCCGATTATCACAAATCCCAGCGGCTTCGCGTCGTACATCTTGAACCACACAAAAGCTATCAGCAGCAGCACGGGTGCAACTCCAAAAAACACCTGCGATATCAGCAGCACAATAATTTTTCTGTTGTTCGCGTTTTTGCAGCGAATAATTCTGTTCACCCGTTCACCTCTGATTAAACGTTAAATCTGAAAAGCGTAACATCGCCGTCCTGCATTACATATTCCTTGCCCTCAAGACGGACAAGTCCCTTTTCCTTCGCCGCAGCCATCGAACCGCAGCTCATAAGGTCTTCAAAACCGACAATTTCCGCTCTGATAAAGCCTTTTTCAAAGTCGGTGTGGATTTTTCCCGCAGCCTGCGGCGCTTTCGTACCCTTTGTAATCGTCCACGCTCTTACTTCGGGCGTTCCCGCCGTAAGGAACGAAATAAGCCCAAGCAGACGATATCCCGTCTTGATTATCCTCGCAAGCCCGGAGCTTTCAAGGTTCATATCCGCAAGGAAAAGCTCCTTGTCCTCGTCGGGCATATCCGCAATCTCAGCCTCAATCTGCGCGCAGATAGGAAGAACCTCCGCGTGCTCCTCTTTCGCGATTTCCTGCACGGCTTTATACTGCGCGTTATTTTCAACGCCGTTCTTGAAATCCGCCTCGGAGAGATTTGCCGCGTAGATTACCGGCTTATTCGACAAAAGCGGCGTGTCATGGAGCATTTCGCGCTCCTCGTCCGAATAATCATAGCTTCTCGCGGATTTTCCCTCCTCAAGATGCGCTTTCAGGCTCTCGAAGAAGTCAACCTCTTTCTGAAGCGATTTGTCGCCTTTCATCGCCTTTTTCGCGCGGTCAATTCTCCTGTCGAGTATCTCAAGGTCGGAGAAAATCAGCTCGAGATTTATCGTTTCAATATCCCTCGCAGAGCCGATTGAACCGTCGACGTGAATGATATTGTCATCCTCGAAGCAGCGCACGACGTGTACAATCGCGTCAACCTCGCGTATATTCGACAAAAACTTGTTTCCAAGACCCTCGCCTTTCGACGCGCCCTTTACAAGTCCCGCAATATCAACAAATTCAAGCGTCGCGGGCGTGAATTTATCCGGGTGATACATCTCCGCGAGCTTGTCCAGACGCTCGTCCGGAACGCTTACAATTCCCACGTTCGGTTCAATCGTGCAGAACGGATAATTCGCGGACTGTGCGCCCGCGTTTGTAAGCGCGTTGAACAATGTGCTTTTGCCGACGTTCGGCAATCCGACCATTCCTAATTTCATTTCTTTTCCTCACTTTTTCTGTTATATCAGGGCAAAAATGCCTGCAAAATACTGCAAACCGCCCGAAAAATCACTGCATTTTACTGCAAAACGCTCAGAATTCGAGCGCTTCTCCGCCTCCAAGATACATAATCCTGTCGCCGAGAATTTCGTCCATAATATCAAAACCCTTAAATCCCGTGCAATGGCACGCGTAGATTTTCTCCGCGCCCGACATTTTCAGCGCCCTCGCGCTTGACGTCACAAATTCGGCGGGGCAATTCAGGGATTTCGGGTTGTTTCCCGAAAAATGAAACCCGCCGATAACCGCAAGCACGGGAATCCCCGCCCAGCGCCGTTCCACCGTCTGAAGCATATTCGCCGCGCCGCAGTGAAAACACCCGCCGACAAGTATAAGTCCCTCGGATTTGCGCTTTTTCGGGAAAATAACCGCGAAGCTTTCGTCGCTGAAATCAAACGTCCGCGGCTTTTTTTCCTCGGATATGACGAAATAATTCTTGTCGGGATTTTCGCATTTCTCGTCAAAATCCTCGCAGCTCGCAAGATAAAATCCTTCGCAAACCTCCGAGAAATTCCTGAAAAGAACCAGATTTTCCGCGTATCTCTTGAAAAAAGGCTTCCCCTCGCCTGCCTGCGCCTTGAAAAGCCCGTTTTTGCGGAAAACGTCAGCCTGCGCGCCCGCCCGCAAATATATCGGAACATTCGGGTTAAGCCGCATTATACTGTCAATTCCGCCGATGTGTCCGAGGTGATTGTGCGTGATGAAAACGCCCGAAAGCTCGTCAATCGGAAGTCTCATTCGCTTCGCGTTATCAACCGCTTTTCCCGTAAGTCCCGCGTCAATCAGATAATACTTGCCGTTATATTCCACAAATAGCGACAAACCCTCTTCGGTAAACAGCTTGTCGTTTACGGCTGTATTCTCAACAAGACAGATTATCTTCACCGGAATAACCCCCATTAAAGCCCGTGCTTTTTGATGTAATTCTTGATTGCGGCAAAACTCTCCTCGCTCAGGCAATGCTCCATTCTGCAAGCGTCCTCCGCCGCGGTTTCCTCGGATATCCCCATCGATATCAGCCACTCCGTGAACAAAAGATGCCGCTCGTAGACGCGCTCGGCGATTTCTTTTCCCTCTTTCGTCAGCGTTATTCTGCCGTTTTCGTCAACAACGATGCAGCCCTCGTTCCGAAGATTTTTCATCGCAACGCTTACAGACGGCTTTGAAAAATCCATCTCAGCCGCGATGTCGACGCTGCGAACCTCTCCGCGGCGATTTTGCAGAATTAATATCGTTTCAAGATAATTTTCCTTGGACTCAAGTATTCTGTCTTTCATACGCTCTCCATATCTCACATACTGCCCATACTGAGCATTCTCGCAATCGTGCTTCCCTCGCTCACTATCGGGTATTCCCTGAGCGAAAAAATCACGCCGCTTTCGGGAGCGGTTATCTTCTGAACCACCGTTCCCGTTATCGGGGTCACGATTTCGCCGATTTCGCTCCCCTTTGAAAGCCACATATTATGCTCGACGTGCGGAATAAACACGCCCGCGTCGGACGCGTGTACAACGTGCACTTCGCCGTCGCTCGATATCATCGGGTGCGATATCCCATGCTCCGGCTCAGCCCACACGCCAAGATTGTTCATCAGATTGAAAATGCCGTGGAGAACCTGCTCGCAGTAAAGCACGCTTATCCTCCCGCCTACGCCCATTTCAACCGCAAGCGTCGGCACGCCCTCGTTTATCAGCGCCTCCGCAAGCGAACCTCCGCCGACAGCGCCGCTTTCGTGTACCCAAACAAGGTCCGTGTTGAGCATTTTCGCATAACGCATAAGATAATCGCTGTCGCGCGGCAAAATCCTCACCTGCGGTATCTCGCGAATGAAAATGTTGCTTGCGTGAATGTCAACGCAAACTGACGCGCCCTTTATATCCGCGACAACCGCCGCCGCAACTTTTTCCGATATCGAAGCGGGGTCGGGCGCGGAGAAAACACGGTTCATATCAAGCGCGGAAGTCGGGATTTCACGGCACGCCGACTCAATCCCAAGCGGATTTATCGCGGGATATATGTCAACTCTGCCTTTTAAATGCTGCATATTCGCCGTTATCCGCTTTACAAGCTCATAGCAGATATACTGCCCCTCAAGCTCGTCGCCGTGTATTCCCGTCACAATCGCTACGCGCTTTTCCGTTTCGGGATTTACCGAGCAAAGCGAATTTCTCTTTATCGTCAGAACCTCGTCCGCCGCAAGCTTTATCTCTACGATATTCTCAATCATTGCTTAAATCCACCATTCCGGAGTTAATTCTCCTAGAGTTATGACTTTTTCCTGCTCATAATCGAGCATTATTTCAACATCATTGTAGCTTTCGGGCATAAGCTGAACCATAAGCTCTCTGCAAGCCCCGCACGGCGCGCCCGTTTTTCCGTTCGGAAGAACCGCGACAACCTTTTTTATCTCGCTTTCGCCGTTCGTCAGCATATTGAAAATAGCGTTCCTCTCGGCGCAAATTCCAAGCGTGGAACAGGTATCGACGCATATTCCCGTGTAAATTCTGCCCGAACCGGACAAAATCGCCGCCGAAACCTCTCCCGCAGTAACATAATCCGAGATTTTCCGAGCGTTTTGAGCAGCTTTAGCGGCGCTGTATAACTCCGTCCATATCTTTTCCATTGTCTTACCTCACTCAACCGATTTAAGCGACTCAACCATACTTATCTTCTTCAGAACGCCCGACATCAGCACGTTTACAAGCAGCGAGAACGCAACCGTCACAAGAAACGCCCAGAGAAACGAAATAGGGTGAATTGTCCGTCCGAACATAACTTCGTCGATTTCAGCCGTTTCAATTACGAACATACAAAGCGCCGTTCCAAGCCCAAGTCCCGCAGCCGCTCCGAAAATCGACAAAATTATGTTCTCACGGAAAACGTACGCTGATACCTCATGGTCGTAAAATCCCAAAACCTTCAGCGTTGCGATTTCGCGTATTCTCTCGGTTATATTCACGCTTGTCAGATTGTACAGCACGACAAGCGCAAGCGCTCCCGCCGATACTATCAGCACAACCGTCACAAGGTCCATTATCGACAAAACATCGTGTATTTTCGACATAGAAGCCGCGTTTATCGTAACCGTCAGAACCTTGTCCGTTTTCAGCATATGCTCGCTGAATTCGTCCGCGTCCGCGCCCTCGCTCGATATCCCGTTGTTGAAATAGATGATGTTGTATTCCGGAAGCGCGCCGAAAAGCTCGTTGTAGGCACTTTCCGACAAGTAAAGATAGTGGCTC